>JAJEBE010000037.1 GCA_022822545.1 Anaerolineae bacterium | reverse complement strand
AATGTCCAGGCTGACGTTAAGGGTCGCGGGCTGCTCCTGGCAGGCGCCTTCGCTGTCCTCGTGGCGGATGGCATAGCCGTCCATCGCCGAGTTGTCGAAAGGGGGTAGGTCAATGGGGGAGACGATGTCGCAGGCGATTACGCGATCGAGGCATTCGGCGAGCGAAATGGTCTCGGCGGGCAACTCATGCAGACCGGAGAGGATATTCGATCTGGCGGTATCGACATTAAGCAGTGGCGTCAAAATCAGCCTCCTGAAGATAAAAAAGCGCCGCAATTATAGCATAGACGCAGACGCGCGCTTGAGGCTGTTTCTCCCAAAAGCGCATGAAAATTGCAGGAAAACAGAACTCGGATGTCGGCGGCGATTCGCCTTGACAGGGTTTGAGCGAGTATCGTATAATACTGGGGTCTATGAAATTGGCGGAGTTATCACAGTTGGTCAAGGCGCAGGTCCTATTGTACCTGACGCCTTTTAATCATCTATGGTGATCGTATCGCGCAGTTTTCAGCCGTTCTTCAACACCTTATGTACAGCATCATAGCGCAGAGGAGGTTACGCCTTGGAGGCGAAAGACTTTAGCGCATTGCGTATTAGCCTGGCTTCTCCGGAACAGATCCGTTCCTGGTCTTATGGAGAAGTGAGCAAGCCCGAGACAATCAATTATCGGCGGCTGCGTCCGGAAATGGATGGGCTGTTTTGCGAGCGCATTTTCGGTCCCACGCGGGACTGGCAGTGCTACTGCGGGAAGTACAAGAACATTCGTTATCGCGGCATCATCTGCGACAAATGCGGCGTGGAGGTGACGCGCTCATCGGTGCGGCGCGAACGGATGGGGCATATTGAGTTGGCGGCGCCGGTCGCGCATGTTTGGTATACGCGGCGCGTGCCGAGCTATTTGGGTTTGCTGCTGGATGTCAGCCGGCGCAACCTGGATCGCGTGCTTTATTTCGCGCAATATGTCATCACGACGGTGGATGAAGACGCGCGCGGCAAGGCGATTGCGCGGATCGAGAAAGAACTCCAGCTTAAAGAGGATGAGCTTTCCGGCGCCATTGAAGACCAGATGAATGAATTGCGCGACAGCCGCAACCAGCTCGCCGAGCAATTTGATGAGAAGGTCAAGGCGATTCGCGAACACTTTGATAGCGAATTGGCGCGGCTCAGTGATGAGGTTATGAGCGAGGCGCAGGCGGCGCAGAGCCGAGTGGAAACCATGCTTGGGCAAGCGGCTGGCGAAGAGATCGGCCTGAAATCCACCTCGGCGGTTGTGGTCGCCAAAGGCGAGACGATCTCCAACGATCATATTTCCAAGATTCAGTCGTTGGTGAATGAACATCTTGGCGCGCTGCAGGGCGAGATTGAGTTGCTGGCCCAGGAAGAAATCGGCAAGATCAGCGGTGAAATTGATACCGCCAATGTCGATGTTGACAGCTCGATGGATGAGCAACTGAAGGAGCTCGAAGAGCGCGTCGAGACCATGCGGGCCAGCGCCGAAAAGCAGATTAAGGAACTGGAGAGTTTGCAGGTGCTCCAATTCCTGGGCGAAGGCCGCTATCGCGAATTGAAAGGCAAATTCGGCAACGTCTTCCAGGCGAATATGGGCGCCGAAGCCTTCTATGAAATCTTGAGCAACCTCAACTTGGCGAGATTGGCGGAAGAGCTTTGGCTTGAGGTGCGGACGTCACGATCCAAGCAGCGCCGGCGCAAGGCGACCAAACGGCTGCGCGTGGTGGAAAGCTTGCGCAACAGCCGCACGACGGTTATCGACCAGGACGAAACCAAACAAGAAAACGAACCCAACGGCAATCGTCCGGAATGGATGATTCTGACGGTCTTGCCCGTGATTCCGCCCGATCTGCGCCCGATGGTGCAGTTGGACGGCGGGCGCTTCGCCACCAGCGATCTTAATGATTTGTACCGCCGGGTGATCAACCGCAATAACCGCCTCAAGCATCTGCTTGACCTGGGCGCGCCGGATGTCATCGTGCGCAATGAAAAGCGTATGCTGCAGGAAGCGGTCGATAGCCTCATCGACAACAGCCAGCGGGGCAAGGCCCTAAGCCGGCGCGGACGGCGCGAACTGAAATCGCTCAGCGATATGCTCAAGGGCAAGAAGGGACGCTTCCGCCGCAATCTGCTGGGCAAGCGCGTTGATTATTCCGGGCGTTCGGTGATCGTCATCGGTCCCAAGCTGAAGCTGCATCAATGCGGCTTGCCCAAGACGATGGCGCTGGAGCTTTACCGCCCCTTTGTCATCAGCCGCCTGGTGGCCTACAACTACGCCAGCAATGTGAAGGGCGCCAAGCGCATCATCGAGCGGGAGCGGCCCGAGGTTTGGGAAGTGCTCGAGGAAGTTATTCGCGAGCGTCCGGTGCTGCTGAACCGCGCCCCGACCTTGCACCGCTTGGGCATTCAGGCTTTTGAACCGCTGCTGGTCGAGGGCAAGGCGATACAGATTCACCCCCTGGTTTGCTCGGCCTTCAACGCTGACTTTGATGGGGACCAGATGGCGGTGCATGTGCCCTTGAGCGAGCAGGCGGTGAATGAAGCGCGCGAGTTGATGTTGAGCACGCGCAACCTGCTCAAGCCGTCTGATGGACAGCCTATTGTGGGACCGTCCAAGGACATGGTGCTGGGCAATTATTATCTGACGATGGACCCGACCGTGGAGATCGTTGCGCTGCGCTCGCGGGCCGACGAATTCCGCGCCGAAAGCGTCTTGTATTCCGGCGCGCACAAGGTGGGTATCGCCTTCCGTTCCAACGGCTACTATTACGCGCAATTCCGCAATGTGCCGAACAGCCAGTTATACCTGGATGAGACGGCGCTGGATGAGAACGGCCGGCCAAGAGTGGTGAAGTCCGCCGTCGACTGCACGGTTGACGCTCTGCTTAAAGGCGAGGTCGATTGCATGCTGGCCAACGCCTATGAAGCGCGCAAGTACCTGCGCGGCAGGGAGCTGGAAGGGCAGCTTGAGATCACCAACTTGCACGAGCGGCGGGTCGTGGTGGATATGGATGAGGTGGAATACCTCTATCGGCTGGGCTTGGTCAAACTGCATAGTCCGATCTTGCTTGGCAATGTCTATGACAAGCGCGAACCGCAGGCCGAGCCGGAGATTTGCACGGTCGGGCGCGCCATATTCAATCGCATCTTGCCGGATGAAATGCGCTTCGTGCAGGAGACCTTGGGCAAGCGCGGATTGCAGGATCTGGTCGCGCGCTGCTATCAAGTTATCGGCGGGGAACAAACAACAGAAGTGGTGGACGCCATCAAGAATTACGGCTTCCACTACGCCACGATTTCCGGGACGACTATAGCGGTTAGCGACCTGGAGATTCCCGTTGAGCGGGCTGACATTCTGCGAGAAGCGGAAGAAGTGGTGACGCGGGCCGAGCGGGATTTCCGCCGCGGCTTGATGACGGAGGAAGAGCGTTATCAGATAACGATTGACGAATGGAACCGCGCCAAGGATGACCTGCAAGATCATATCCAGGATACGATTGATCCCTACGGACCGATCGCCATCATGGCGCTATCGGGCTCAACCAAAGGCGGCTTTGGTCCTATCACGCAGTTGGCTGGCATGCGCGGACTGATGGCGGATCCAGCGGGCCGTATTATCGAGTTGCCTATCCGCAGTCATTTCCGCGGCGGCTTGAACGCGCTGGAATACTTCATCTCCACGCATGGCGCGCGCAAAGGTTTGGCGGATACGGCTCTGCGCACCGCGGATGCCGGCTATTTGACGCGCCGCCTGGTCGATGTCGCGCAAGATATGATCGTCAACCGCTGGGATTGCAATACCTATCGCGGACTAAAGGTGCGCCGGTCCGATGATATCGCCGGACAAACTATCGACGAGCGGATTGTCGGGCGTTGCTCGGCGGAAGATATATACGATCCCGAGAGCGGCGCGCTGCTGGTCGGGCGCAACGAGATGATCGATGAAGACATCGCCGCCAGCATTCAGAACTCCGAGTTAAAAGAGGTCGAAGTTCGCAGTCCGCTGACTTGCGATTTGATTCACGGGGTCTGCGCGCTCTGCTACGGGCGCGACCTCGGCACCGGCGAGATGGTCAATATCGGCGCCGCCGTCGGCATCATCGCGGCGCAGTCCATCGGCGAGCCGGGCACGCAGTTGACCCTGCGCACCTTCCATAGCGGCGGTACAGCGGAGGTTCGCGATATCACCAGCGGCCTGCCACGCGTTGAAGAGCTTTTCGAGGCGCGCCGGAAGCCCAAGGGCGAGTCCGTGATGACCGAAATGGGCGGCATCCTGCGCTTGACTCAACGTGGCGACGGCGACGACCGTGTTACCGTCGCCACCGTCATCGACAGCACGATGGAAAACGAGCATCATGTTGTGCCCGAGGGTTGGGAGATCGTAGCGCAGGATGGCAAGGAGATTGCGAAAGGGGCGGTTGTCGCCAAGAACGGCGACGAAGAGATGATAGCCACCCTGTCCGGAACCGTTCACCTCGAGGATCAAAGCGTTTATATTCGCTTCGAAGATACGCAGGAAGAAGACTATGAGATACCGGCGAATGCCCGCCTGCGCAAGAACATCTTTGAGGGTATGACGGTCAAGCCGGGCGAGCAGCTCACCGAGGGTTCGAAGAATCCGCATCATATTCTGCGCGTATCCGGCGCGGAAGATACGCAGTTGTATCTGCTGAGCGAGATTCAAGAGGTATACCGCAGCCAGGGCGTGCCAATTGCCGACAAACACTTTGAAACGGTCATCCGCAAGATGATGTGCAAAGTGCAAATCACGGATAGCGGCGATAGCGACCTGTTGCCGGGCGAATTGATTGACCAGTTGGAACTGCGGCAGATCAACCAAGATCTGCTCGCCGAGGACAAGGAAATCTGCAAGGGCTCGCCCATTTTGCTCGGTATCACCAAGGCGGCGCTGAGCACGGAGAGTTACCTATCGGCCGCCAGCTTCCAGCACACCATCAAGGTGCTGGCCGGGGCGGCGATCGAAGGGCAGGTGGACCCGCTGCACGGCTTGAAGGAGAACGTGATCATCGGCAAATTGATCCCGGCGGGCACGGGCTTCCACGCCTATCACGACCGCGAACTGGCGGCGCCGATGGCCACGCTGGAAGCGCAAGGAGCGCTGGACTTTGATGAGGTCGGCGATCAGGACGACTTCGAGAACATGCTGAGCGAATTATAACCGCGACCGCATAAGCGAATCCAACGACGCGGGATATCTTAACAGGTCCCGCGTTTCTTTTTCTGCCGGATTCAGGGGCGTCTTTCCAAAGCGCGGTAAATCGGGCGCCGGTGTTGATTGCCGGAGCCATCGAAGTAGGGGTAGAGGATGCTGTAAGCGGCCAACTCGTTGCGTTCGTAAACCGTCAATTCCACCGCATAGCTTAGGTTCCAAAGGATCATGACACCGATATCGGCGCGGGCCTGCCCGATTTGGAAGGCGCGCATTGTATAATCCATTTGGTCTTGCGCCGAGTTGTAGGCCATCCATGGGTCGGGCGCAGACGACGGGTAATCCTCCCAGGTCGCCCAGCCGAATTCGGTCAGCCACATTTGCGCATTGTCGCCGTAGGCGGCGATGATGCCGGCATAATCGCGCAAGGTCTGCTGGAAGAAAAATTGCGGTTGATCGTCCCAGCCTTGTCCGTCGACATTGTCGCAGCAAAGGAAGTCGGGCGGGTTGCCCCAGCTGTATGGATGCACGCCGATTTTGATGTCGGAATAACGCGCCAGACCGGCTTGATACATCTGGCGCAGGAAGGCGCGATCGTCCACGGAGACGCCGCTATGGTTGCCCGTTGGCGCCAGGCCGGCCGTGATCACAGTGATGGCGGGCGAATAAGCGCGGATGGTGTCATAAGCGACGCGGAATAGCTCCATATAGTTCGCGCCGCTGATGGGACGGCTGCCGGTCCATTCCCGGCGCAGATTCGGCTCGTTCCAGATTTCGATAGCGTCCACGTATGGACCCACCTGTTCCATCAGCAGCCGCAAAAAGCTGGCAAGCTGGTTGAGGTCATCGGGCGGACCGTCTTCGTTTCGGTTGGTATGCCGGGACCAATCGGGGGCCTTGACGACGCTGATCATGACCTGGAATCCATATTTGTCCGCCTTTTGCACATGCAACTGGAAGAGGCGGAAGTTCTGATCGAATTGCCCGTCGCGGTCCGGTTGCAGCCACTCCCAAGCTGCCTGCACTTTAATCCAGCCGACGCGCAAGGGCACGATCTGCTGCATCCGGTATTCCCAAGTATCGACATCATAATTGTAGTGCAACTGAATACCCATTCGCGCTGGATCAAGCCAGGTCTGGTCGACCGGCACGGCGGTGGTATATGCGCTGCCGGGCAAGGTGACGACGGGCGCCGCCGTTGGCGCGTCAGTCGGGCGCGAGGTCGAGGTCGGCGGTTGGGTGTATTCCGGACCGATAACGGGTCCGAAGTTTTGATCGCCTGTATCAGTCGCGGCGGCGGGGGGCGCTAAGGGATCGGCCGTAGGTAGTTGGGCGCCGGCAACGGGCGGCAGCGCCTCGATCGCCGGCAGTGCTGATGACGGTAAATCCGCCTTAAGCTGGACTTCAGGCGCGACGCTAATGGCTGACTCAGTTGCGCAGGCGTTTAGCGTTGCGCTGAGCAGGACAATGGCCAGTATGGAGAAGATCTGTTTCGCTGATTTTGACGGCATGGCTCCTCAATAATCAGCGCCACCTGCACGATGGCGCGATAATAGGACCTTCAGGTTGGTTCTTAGTCTGGCGTGATAGTCGCCACGTTTGCATTTGACATGCTCTCAAATCGCATTCTACAATGAGAAATTGAAGTTCGCCTTAGAATCGGGCGTCGCGCTCCCGACGATTTCAATACGTTTCCGCTAGTGGCAATGCTCGGCGATGGCCGCGCGCATCCGGGCGGCGCGTTACAAACAAGCCGCAAGTTATCCGAATGAACAGCGCGAGCCGATCGCAGGCAGAAGGAGCGCAGATAGGCCGCCGCATCTTACATGAAACCGGGGCGCGACCGCGCTCGCTAGCCTGAAGTACGCCGAGGTCTTGCAATGCCAGAGAATACTGAACAGAAAGTCAATATCGAAAGCGAAATGCGCGAGGCCTACTTGAGCTATGCCATGAGCGTGATCGTGTCGCGCGCGCTGCCCGATGCCCGCGACGGGCTGAAGCCAGTTCATCGGCGTATCTTGTATGCCATGCACGATATGGGCATGGGCGCTGGCAGCACGCACAAGAAGAGCGCCCGCATCGTCGGCGAGGTGCTCGGGAAGTATCATCCGCACGGTGACGGCGCGGTCTATGAAACGATGGTGCGGATGGCGCAGGATTTTTCCATGCGCTACATGCTGATCGACGGGCAGGGCAATTTCGGCAGTATTGATGGCGATGGCGCGGCTGCGATGCGTTACACCGAGGCTCGGATGGCCAGCATCGGCGGCGAACTGCTGGTTGATATCAACAAGGACACGGTTGATTTCGTCGAGAATTTCGATGGCACCTTGGTCGAGCCGGCCGTGCTGCCGTCGATGGCGCCGAACCTCTTGATCAATGGCGCCTCCGGTATTGCCGTCGGCATGTCAACCAATATTCCGCCGCATAACCTGGGCGAAGTCTGTGACGCGCTGGTGTATATGCTGGAGCAATGGGAGCGGCTCGACGAGCTTGATGTCGATGAGTTGATGCAATTTGTTAAGGGGCCTGATTTTCCCACCGGCGGCGTCATCTACAAGATGCGCGGCGACGAGGACATGCTGCGGCAGGCGATGGCGACCGGCCGCGGAAAAGTGACGCTGCGGGCGAAGGTGCATATCGAAGATATGGGGCGGGGCAAATCTCGCATTATCGTCAGCGAATTGCCCTACCAGACCAACAAGACCACCTTGATTGAGCGCATCGCCAGCTTGGCGCGCGCCGGCAAACTTGCTGGATTGGACGACCTGCGCGATGAATCCGACCGGCAGAATACCGTGCGGCTGGTCATCGAATTGAAGCAACATGTTGATGTCACCGATGTGCTGGTGCGGCTTTTCAAGCTGACGCCTTTGCAATCGACCTTCGGCATCATCATGCTGGCGTTGGTGGATGGCCAGCCGCGCACCCTCGGCTTAAAGCAGGCGCTGCGAGTTTATCTGGAGCATCGGCTGGAAGTAGTGCTGCGCCGCAGTCGTTTCGATTTGGCGCGGGCCCGCGAACGGGCGCATGTGCTGGAAGGTCTGCTCATCGCGCTGGATAACCTCGACGCCGTCATCAAAACGATTCGCAAGTCCCGCAATAGCGAGACGGCGCGCAAGAACCTGGTCAAGGCATTCAAAGTCAGCGAGATTCAGGCTCAAGCGATCCTGGAGATGCCGCTGCGGCGCCTGGCGTCGCTGGAAATCCGCCGCATCCGCGACGAATACAAAGAGAAACAGCGCTTGATCAAGTCGCTGGAGGCGCTCATCGAAAGTCCGCAAAAGCAGCGCGCGCATATCGCCGAGGAGCTGATGCAGGTGAAAGCCGAGTATGGCGATGCGCGGCGGACAATCATCGCCGACGGGGAGGCGACCGGCGTGACGCAGGCGGACTTCCTGATGCCGGAAGAAAAGACGGTTGTGATGTTAAGTTCGAAAGGTCACCTGGGGCGAACGGCGCTGGATGAAGCGCCTAAGGTGACAGTCGCCACCAAAGATCCCCCTCGTTTGCTGCAGCACAGTACAACCGCGCAGATACTTTGCTTATTCGCAGATGACGGCACTTGCGCCACGCTGCCGGTGCAGCAACTGCCCCAGGTAGAGCAGGCGACCGGTGGCATGCATTTTAGCGACTTGACCGCCCTATCCGACAAGCGAAAGATTGTCTCCTTTCTGTGCTTGCCGGCAGACTTGACAACCGGCTACCTTTGCTTTGCCACCGCCCATGGCCAAGTCAAGCGTTTGCAGCTCGTGGATTTGCCCGGTGTCATGTCGCACGATTTCAGCCTGATGAAGCTGGCGAGGGGCGACCGCATCGTGACCGTCCTCTACAGCAGGAGCGCGGATGAGTTGATGCTGGCTACGGCAAGCGGCTCAGCCATTCGCTTCAACGAAAAAGACGTTCGCCCGTCTGGCTCGTCGTCTGGCGGCGTTCGCGGCATGGACGTGAAAGACGACCGTGTTGTTGCGGCTTGCGTCGTCGCGCCTAAGGCTCCCCACTTATGGTTTATCAATCGGCGTGGATTTGCCAATACCACTCCTCTCGATAGAATTCGTTCGCAAGGGCGTGGCGGGACAGGCAGGCGCTTGCCCGGACTGCGAGAACTGGACAGCAATTTGGCAGCGATTGCCACTGGCAAGTTGACAGATACACTCCTGGTATTGACGAATAGAGGCAAAGCAAAATACATGACCCTTAGCCTGGCGGAGACCGTCAAGTTAGGTCCCCGAGGGATCGAGCCAGTCATCGCCCTGCGCGCGCGCGAGTCTGTCGTGGCAGTGGTTGAGTATCGCAAACGAATCGACGCGCCAAGCGATGATGCCTTGCTTGAAGAAGAACTTTCGCTGGAAGAGATTGAACTGCTCTTGGATGAGGCGGATAGCGCCGATGATACCGATCGGGACGCGAAATCGAACGGCGCTGACCCCGGGCTTAGCGCTGACGATTGACCAAGGCTTGCATTTCCGCGTCATATCGCGGCGCCATTTCACGCCAATCAAAACGAGCAATCTTATCCCGCAGCGCGGATGTATCCGGCGCGGAGCCGCGCTCCAGATGGTAGCGCAATTGGGCGGTCAGTCGGTCGCGCTGATACAGGCAAGCAGCCTTGAATTCCTCCGTCAGCAAATTGGGATAATTCAGCCGATCCGGCAAGATGGGCAGGCAGCCGCAGTAAATTGCCTCGCAGACTGCGATACCGAAAAACTCTTGCCGGGCGGTGCTGACGATGTAATCGGCCTGCCAGAGCAAGCGCGCGTAGTCGGCGAAGGATTCGACGTAACCCAGTTGGATGAGCTGGTCGGCCAGGGTGGTTTCCGCCCGTTTGAAGGCTGCTGGCGTCTTGCCGAAGCGCTCGCCGGTGATCGCCACTTTGAACTCGTAGCCTAGCGCGGCAAGTTGGATCAGGCTGCGAACGAAGGCTTTCGGGTCCTTGTCCTCTTCCCAGCGGTGGTTCCACAAGAATATCGGCGGCTGGTCATTGTCTTTGGCCGCGCGATGATCATCGAAGCGGCGCAGGTCCATGCCGACCGGCAAGACGGCTGACTTCGCCTCGATTTCGCCGATGGTTTCAAGTTCATTGAAGTCAGCGAAGTGTTTGAGCATCCGCGGCAGTTGCGCCATGAAGTCTTGCTTATGAAATTCGCTGTTGAAGTAAACAGCATCGGCGGTTAAGGCGCTGATGTAGTTGATGAAGCCATAGCGCCAGCTGTGCCCTTGGCGTTGGTTCTGCGGGTAAGAGAGTTGATTCTCGTGCAGATACAGAGCGAGCGGAACATCGCCCAGACGCTGATAGCTCAAGGCGCGGAAGATCGACAGATCGATCATGCTTGAGGCGAGGATGAGATCGGGCTTGGTCTCGATCAGCCGCGCGAAGGTGATGGCCGCGCCTTGCATGCGCCATTTCCAGTACTGCGCTGGCAAGGGGATCAATTCGATGTCGTGGCGGGAAAAACGCTTGTAGCCATCCGCCCAAGCGCGGTGGCTGCCGCCGTAATACGATTCGAGCAGGGCGATGCGCATTGGCCGCGGCAGGCTCAGCCGGTATTGCGCCGGCGCGCCTCTACGACGCTGGGTATGAGATCAATCTTGGAGAGGATGCGGGTCAACTGCTTGTTGCTGGCGATCTCGAGCTGCAGATTCAGCGTGGCGATGTGATGACGCGTGGAGACATCAACCGAAGCGATATTCACGCGCTGGTCGGCGATGATCGTGCTGATCTCGCGCAGCAAACCTTCGCGGTCGTAAGCGACCACCTCGACCGGCACCAGATAATGCTGCTCCTCTTCTTCTGGCCCCCAGGAGACATCGATCAAGCGCTCAGTCTCGCGCATGGCGACAATATTCGGGCACTCAGTCTGATGCACGGTCACCCCGCGTCCGCGCGTGATATAGCCTATGATCACATCGCCTGGCATCGGTGAGCAGCAGCGCGCAAGGTTCACTAGCAAGCCGCCGGCCCCCATGATGCTCACGCCTTTGGAGACCTTGGCGCCGATGTGCTTGCTGCGCTTCTTGAGCAGTTCTTCTTCGCTGATGCTCTCGGCCGATTTGCGCCGTTCGTCTTCGAGCACGCGGTTGGTGATCTGCGAACCGGTGACATCGCCGGCGCCGATGGCGGCGAGGAAGTCGTCGAGCTTGTCGAAGTTTAGCAAGCGCGCGACCGATTCAAAGGTGACCTTTTCCAACACGCCCAGGCGTTTGAGCTCGCGCTCCAGCACTTCGCGTCCCATGACGATATGTTTGTCGCGATTTTGCTTGCGCAGCCAATGACGGATCTTGGTGCGGGCGCGATTGGTGACGGCGTAGTCCAGGTCGGGGTTCAGCCAGTCCATGCTGGGTCCGCCGCGTTTGGCCGTCAGAATCTCGACCTGGTCGCCCATTTTCAGCTTGTAATTCAGCGGCATCAGCCGGCCATTCACTTTGGCGCCGCGGCAGCGATTGCCGATATCGGTGTGGATGTGGTAGGCGAAATCGATGGGAGTGGCGCCGACCGGCAAATCGATGATGTCGCCATTGGGCGTCACACTATAGACGCGATCCTGGAAGACTTCCGACTTGACCGTATCAACGAATTGCGAGGCATCGTTGACTTCGGGGCCGAATTCCATCAGGCGGCGCAAATAGGCGAGGCGGTGCTCAAAAGCCTGGTCATGCCCGTTTTTGCCTTCTTTGTAGCGCCAGTGGGCCGCGATGCCGTATTCGGCGTCTTCGTGCATTTCCCAGGTGCGTATCTGTACTTCGACCGTTTTGCCTTCATCATCGTGAACGGCGGTATGCAGGCTGCGGTAGAAATTGTCTTTGGGGTTGGCGATGTAATCATCGAATTCGCCCGGTATGGGGCGCCAGAGGTTATGCACGATGCCCAGGGCCAGATAACACTCGGCCAGGCTATCAACCAGGACGCGCATGCCGCGGATGTCGTAGATCTGCTCCAGCGGCAAGTCCTTCCGCGTCATCTTGCTGTAAATGCTGTAGATATGTTTTGGTCTGGCGCTGATGGTGGCTTCGGTGATACGGGCTTTTTGCAACTCAGTACTGAGGCGCTCTTTGATGCGCGTCACGTAAGTTTCGCGCTCATCGCGCCTTTCGTCCAGCGCTTTGGCGATTGAGCGATAGGCTTCCGGATTGAGATAGCGGAAACTGAGGTCTTCCAGTTCCCATTTCATCTGCCAGATGCCCAGCCGGTTCGCCAGGGGCGCGAAGATATCCATCGTTTCTTGCGCGACCGCGCGCTGCTTTTGCCGCGGCATATAACCGAGCGTGCGCATGTTGTGCAGGCGGTCGGCGAGCTTCACGAGCACCACGCGCACATCATCGCCCATGGTCAGCAGCATCTTGCGAATGTATTCCATCTCGCGGTTGATCGCGCTGGAGCGGCGCGTATCGCCGCCTGGCGAGACATTTTTGATCGGGAGATTCTTCAATTTGGTGACGCCGTCAACCAGCTTGGCGATCGTCGACCCGAATTCACCCCGCAAATCCTCGAGGCTCACATCGCTGTCTTCGACGACATCGTGCAGCAAGCCGGCCGCGATCGTATCGGCATCCAGCTTCATTTCCGCCAGGATGCTCGCCACCGCCACGCAATGTGTGAAGTAGGGCTCGCCCGATTTGCGCCGCTGGCCGGCGTGGGCGCTCTCCGCGCGCTGGTAGGCGGCCGCGATCAAGTCGGCTTCAATAGGTTTGATTTCGGGCAGGGCGTTCAGCAGGGATTCGAGATCGCGGGAATAGAGGTTGGTCAGGGTCACCATTTGGCAGTCACCTGCAAGGCCAATCTTGACTCTAGGTTAGCACATTCTGGCTCGCTTGTCGCCAAGCCCGGCGAAAATTGAGAGCGCAAACCCTCCCAGCCTAGACGCAGAAACCATGTCTGCGCTAGTCGCCCACTTTCTGTCTCAGGAACGCTTCAATGAAGTCGCCCAGGCGCCCATCAAGGACGGCGGCGGTGTTGCCGATTTCGACGCTTGTGCGGTGATCTTTCACCATCTGATAAGGATGGAGGACGTATGAGCGTATCTGATTGCCCCAGCCGGCATCGACATTTTCACCCTTCAGCTCCGCCATCTCCGCTTCCTGTCTCGCCCGTTCCATTTCGAAGAGGCGCGCTTTGAGGATTTGCATGGCCCGGTCCCGGTTTTGCGCCTGGCTGCGCTGGTTCTGGCATTGCACGACGAGACCGGTCGGCAAGTGCGTGATGCGCACCGCCGTGTCGTTTTTCTGCACGTGCTGGCCGCCGGCGCCGCTGGCGCGGTAGGTATCGATGCGGATGTCCCGGTCTTCCACTTCAATTTCGATATCGCTCTGGATATCTGGCCAAAGCTCGACTTTGGCGAAGGAGGTGTGGCGGCGATTGGCGCTGTCAAAAGGGCTTAGCCGCACGAGCCTGTGTACGCCCTCTTCGCTTTGCAGGTAACCGAAGGCCTTATCCCCTTTGACGCTGATGGTCACGCTTTTGAGGCCCGCTTCATCGCCGTTGCTACGATCGAGGATCTCCGCCTTGTAGCCGTTCTGCTCCATCCAGCGCAGGTACATGCGCTCCAGCATTTCCGCCCAATCCTGGGCATCGACGCCGCCGGCGCCGGCATGGATCGCAAAGATGGCATCTTCGTCGTCATAATCCCCGGAGAGCATCGCCCCCAGCGACATCGCCTCGACGATGCCGCCGAGCGCCTCGGCCTCGGCTTCTAACTCTTCCTGCATATCGGCATCAGCGATCTCGGCGAGTTCTATCGCATCGGCGATGCGCGCGGCCAGCGACTGCCACTTGTCAACGAGAGACTTCAACCTGGCGAGCTGCTGCATCGTCCGTTGCGCGGCTTCAGGCTGATCCCAGAAATTCGCTTCGCTGGCGGCGGCCTCCAGCTTGTCGATCTGCGCGACCTTGCCGGAGATATCAATGCGGGACATCAACTCGTCGATCTGCCGCTTGTATTCGCCGAGCTGGCTGATGATGGATTCCATGTTGATTACGGACCGCGCCTTTCTGCCTAGCCTTAGCCAGCGTGATGCTGGCGATACAGTTCATACATCAAAACAGCGCCGCTGACTGAGACATTCAGCGAGTCGCTCATGCGGCCCGCCATCGGGATCCGCAGGCGGCTGTCGGCGCTGTCGATCCAGGCACGAGTCAGCCCGCTGTCTTCCGAACCCAGCGCAATCGCGCATTTCTCGCCGAAGTCAAAATCGAAGGGGCTGGAGGCGCCATCGACATCGGCACAGACGATCTTGAAACCTCCGGCTTTTAAGGAGGCCAGAGCTTCGTCGCTGCTAAGCTGGAAGATGTTATCGCGGAAGCAAGCGCCGGTGCTGCTGCGAATGATGTTGGGATTATAAAGGTCGAGAGCGTTATCGACCAGTATGACCGCATCCATGCCGGCGGCATCGGCCGTCCGCAGCAAAGCGCCGATATTGCCCGGCACGCGCAGGTCCACCAGCGCGAGCGCATGCTCTATCCTCGCGCGCTCTAGTTCTGCACGGCCTTGAGCCGGCTGGCTGCGCATGATCGCGATGATGCCGCTCGGATTTTCCCGGTAGCTGATGCGGCGCATCAACTGCGGGCTGATCTGATGCGCTTCGATATCGGCCGGGGGTCGAATATCGGCAATCTCGGGGCAGTGCAGCAGGAAGTCCAGGACATAGCCGCAATCCATTGCGCGCCGCAGATCGCGTTCGTAGTCTATCAGGAAACGGCCGGCTTGCTCCCGGCCGCGCTTGCCGCGCAGACGATTAACCAGCTTGATCTTGCTGTTTTGGGCGCTCGTGAGGATCAATCGGCGTCCTCATCTTCATCGTCGAAAAGGCTGTCGACGAAAAACTCCGGCGTGAAGAGCACCAGGTCATTGATGCTTTCGCCCAATCCCAGATAATGCACCGGCAGCTGCAGGTCATTAAATATCGAGAAGACCATGCCGCCTTTCGCCGTGCTGTCCAGTTTGCTGACGATGACGCCGGTGACGCCCGAGGCTTCCTGGAACTTCTTGGCTTGCTCGATGGCATTTTGCCCGGTCGTGCCATCCAGGACGAGCAGGACCTCGTGCGGCGCGCCGGGCACGACCTTGCCCGAGACCTCGCTGATCTTGGTCAGTTCGCGCATCAAATTGAAATTGTTTTGCAAGCGCCCGGCCGTGTCGATGATCAGAATCTCGTAGCCGCGCGCTTTGGCGGCGACCGTAGCGTCATAGACAACAGCGCCCGGGTCGGAGCCTGGACGATTGGCGATGACGGGCACGTTAATGCGGTTGCCCCAGGTTTGCAGTTGCTCGATCGCGGCCGCGCGGAAAGTGTCGCCGGCGGCGATCATAACTTTGCGCCGCGAAAGATTCTGAAGGCGATGCGCCATCTTGGCGATCGATGTCGTCTTGCCGGAGCCATTCACGCCGACCACCAAAATGATCGATAGCTCGCGCCCGGAGATATCGAGCGCCGGCGGAAATTCGAGCAAGGCCGAAAGGGTATCTTTCAAAGCGCCTTGCAGTTCTGTGGTTTTGGTGATGCCCTCGGCGCGGACGCGATCCTGCAAGCTGTCGATCACTTTCATGGTCGTATCGAAGCCGACATCGGCCTGAATCAACAGGGTCTCCATGTCGTCCCAGGTATCGTCGTCAATCTCGGTGTTGCCCAGCATCTGCGAGATGCGCCCGAAAAACGACTGACGCGTTTTGCTAAGCCCGCGGCGGAATATGGCCAAGGTCGCTTGCTCCCTCGTCTGGAAGAAACTCGACGGGCAATTATACAAGCAGGCGCTAAGGCGGGCAATGCGTGGTCGTGTCGATATCGATATTGCGGTATAATATTCAACAGTGAATCATAGTTTGCTGTACTTGGAGAGCTTAGAGGGTACGGCTGAATGTCCCAAACAAGCGATGAGTTTCCAGTGATTGTCTGGCTGGACGGCTCGTTATCAAACCCGCATTGGGTTGTCGATCAGGCGGAGATGGTGTTGGGGCGCGATGATGGCTGCGAAATCGTGATACCCGTTCGGCAAATCTCGCGTCAGCATCTGCGTATTGTGATGGAGGGTGGCGCTTGCGTGATAGAAGACTTGCGCAGCAAGAACGGCACCTGGGTCAATGGCTACCGCTTGACCGGCATGCGGCAACTGGAAGACGGCGATGAGATTCGCGTCGCCAAGGATATCCGGCTGCGCTTCGTCGGCTCCGGCGCGACTGCCCCGTCAACAAGCCGCGTTCTGCCCGATGTGATTCCCTCCGGCGCCATGACCGGCTTGCGCCTGCGCCTCGATCCGGAATCGAGGCAGGTCGTCATTCGCGACGAAATGCTTGATCCGCCCTTGAGCCTGCCGCAATACCGTCTGCTGGAAATTCTGTTTGCCAGCCAGGGCGGCGTTTGCAGCCGGGGCGATGTGGTTGACGCCGTCTGGCCCGATGCCATGGGCATGGGCGTCAGCGAACAAGCGATTGATGCTTTGGTGCGGCGCCTGCGCGACCGTCTGGCGGATGTTGATCCCGAGCATCAATACATCGTCACCGTGCGGGGCCACGGCTTCCGATTGGATAACCCTCGGGATGAAGCCGCTGAATGATTTATCAAGACATCTTGGATGATCGGGCGCTGCAATCTTACTTGGCCGATCTTAATGCGAGGGCGCGCAAATGTGGCGCGAATGGCGAGTTGGATGTCGCCGGCCTGCGCGACCGCATCCTGGCATCAAGCGGACGCTGCGAGTGGTGCGGCGAGAATCTTGTTCGAGGTACCTTCGAATTGGATCATGTCGTCAGCTTGAATCGGGGCGGCCGCAATGAGACCGACAATCTCGTGGTCGCTTGCCCGGATTGCAATCGGCGCAAGGGACAGAAGCACCCGGCCCGTTTTGCCGCTGAAATCTTCAATTCGACCGGCCGCCGTACAATCCTGGTCGATAAAATCCTGCAACACTTTATGCTGGAGCCGCGCGAGCAGTTGCCTCTGTTCGCCGCGAATCAACGGACGGAAGACCTGTCAGATACTTGCGACCGGAACGATCAGCCGCGCTATCGCTGGTGACTAGCCGGGCGCGGCCGTCACTGAAAAGTATGGGAGTGTACATTTGGAATCGACTATCGAAATAGAGAATGTCAGCCAGGCCTTGACCGCTGAAAATGATGTCCAAGCCTGGCAGAGCGTCCTGGAGCTTTGTGGCGATTTGACGCGTGAGGGAGCGTCGGCGCCGAAGCAGGACGACCCGGTAGAGAAGCGTGTTTGCTCGCGCAGTTACACCCTTAAACAAGCGGCCAAGCTGGCCGGCGTCAATGCCGATACCTTGCGGGTAGCGGCGGCGGAACTGGCATTGGACAGCTTTTTGGATCCGCGCGGCAAACTGCGTTTTCCCGTCTACACCTTCCGTCCGACCGCTGCCGACCCCGACCTGCGCGAGATGATCGCCGGCTACGAGCGGCTGCGCCTGACAGACTTGCGGTCCGCGCTCAAGCTGGATCAGCGCCGGCTGGATCGGCAAATGCGCGATGCCGGTTTGCCGCGCAAGGGGCTGATCTGGCGCGATGTCCGCGGCTTGTGGGATCTGCCCGAAACCTTCGCGGAATTCAGCCAACTGCTGGAAGACGAGGACGAAAAGGCCGGGCGCGGCAAGCGAAAACGGCGCGGCGGCAAGGCCCGGCGCCGGCGCAAGCAAGAGGCGGAGAAGCGATTGCGCAATCGCCTGATAGATGCCTTTCCCAAATGGCGGGACGCCTATCGTGAGGGACAGCAGCTTTATCTGCATATTGGCGAGCCAAATAGCGGCAAGACGCACGATGCCTTGCAGGCCTTGAAAGACGCCGGCTCCGGCTGGTATCTGGCGCCCTTGCGGCTGCTGGCATACGAGATATTTGACCGGCTCAATGACGAAGGCGTCGCCTGCAATCTTCTCACCGGCGAAGAATACATCCCGGTCGAAGGCGCGCGCATCACCGCGGCCACCATCGAGATGTTCAATGCGGCAGACAGCGGCGCCTGCGTCATCATCGACGAGGCGCAGATGCTGGCTGATGCTGATCGCGGCTGGGCCTGGACGCGCGCCTTGATGGAATCAGCCGCGCCCGAAATGCACATCATCGGCCCGCCGACCGCGCGTCAGTTGATTGAAGTGCTGGCGGAGGCGGCCGAGATTCCCTGCGAATTGGTCGAACATCAGCGCCTGGCCCCTATCGCCCTGGCCGAACAGCATTTCACGCTGGAGTCTCTGCCCCCTTCTACCATCCTGGTCGCCTTCTCACGGCGGGCTGTGCTCGACTTGAAGATGAAGCTGGAGCGGCTCGGGCGGGCGGTGTCAGTCGTTTACGGTAGCCTGCCGCCCGAAGTGCGGCGCCGGCAAGCCGACCGATTTGCCGCCGGCGAAACGGAAATCTGCGTCGCCACCGACGCTGTGGGCATGGGGCTGAACTTGCCGGCCGATGTCGTCTGCTTTTATGAAGCGGAAAAGTTTGACGGCAAGGATGACCGCCAACTCTACCCCAGCGAAGTTCATCAGATCGGCGGTCGCGCCGGGCGCTACGGCATGTCGACCACCGGTTTGATCGCCGCGACGAATCGCCACGACCTGAACCTGATCCGCGATCTATACGCGCAAACGCCGGCGACCTTGACCTTCGCTCGAGTCGCGCCAACCGTTGACGATCTCAATCTGATTCCTGGCAGCCTGGCGGATCAACTGACGCAGTGGGCGGAGTTGAAGTCCATCCCGGCTGAACTGCGCGCGGTCATCACCACGGCCGATATGGACGAGCGCATCGAATTGGCGAAGATGCTTTCCGATAACGATATTAAGAAGCTGGGCTTGGCGAGCGCGCTGCAACTGGTCAACGCGCCCACCCGCAAGGGCACGCGCGCCTACTGGCTGGATTGCGCCCACATGATCCTCGAGGGCTATCAGATTCCCTTGCCGGATGATGCTCCCGTGCCTATCCGCGATGGCGGCGACCTGGAAGCGGCGGAGTTTTCTATCGCCTGCGCCGATATCTACCTGTGGCTATCGCGGCGGCGGGAGTTCGCTCAATTCTGCCAAGCGCATCTCCAGGTGCGTGAGGAACGGCGCGAATGGTCGCTTTCAATCGACGAAGCGCTGCTGCGGAATCTTAACACAGCGCGGCGCTGCCGAGCTTGCGGCGCGCCCCTGCCATCGCGGCATCGCTATCGGATCTGCGACAAGTGTTTTCGTAGCAGACGTTTCTAAGCCTTGGGTTCATCTTTGATTGAATCAGGCAGCCCGCTCTCATCAAGCCGGCGCAGGGCATCGGCGGCCGCGGCCTGCGCGGCGGCTCTCTTGCTCCGGCCTCTGCCACAGCCGATCGTCGCCTCGCCAATGGAGACTTCGACCCGGAATACCTTTTCATGCTCCGGGCCTTGCTCGCCAACCACGCGGTAATCTGGCGGGACATTTCGTTGCGCTTGCAAGCGTTCTTGCAATTCGCTGCGGGCATCAATGTGGGAGTCATTGGCGATGACATCGTCCAGCAACTCCATCAGCGATGGCAGCGCAAAGTCGGCGGCTGCGCTCATGCCGCGATCCAGGTAGATCGCGCCGATCACCGCTTCCAAACCGCGGCACAAGGTGCTCAGCCGCTGGCGTCCGCCGCTGATCTCCTCGCCGTGGCCCACCAGCAGGAACTCGCCGAGGCGAAACCTGCCGGCGATTGCCGCCAGGGACTCCGTCTTGACCAAGGCGGCGCGCAACTGCGTCAACTGGCCTTCGCTGATATGCGGAAAGCGGCGGTAGAGCATATCGGCGACGATGACATCCAGCACGGCATCGCCCAGAAATTCCAGCCTCTCGTTATCGCGGATATCAGCGCCGCCGACATATTCGTTGACGTAGGAACTGTGCGTCAGCGCCTGCCGCAGCAGATCGGGATTCTCAAAACGAAGGCCGATCAGCGCTTCAAAGGCGGCTATGGTTTTGCTGTCTTCACTCATAGCAACTCATAGGCGTCGGGCGCGGTCTCTATCGACCGGTGAGGGATGATACTCGCCTTCAATCCAGCTTTCGCCGCCGCCGCCAACTTCTTTCTTCCAAACCGGGACGATCTCTTTCAGCCGATCTATGCCATAACGCGCCGCTTCAAAACAGCCGTCATCGCGATGCGGCGACGAGCAGGCGCAGAGCACCGTATTATCGCCAACGTTGAGCAGGCCGAGGCGCTGGACGATGGCGATGCCCTCCACCTTTCGCCAGCGCTGGCGGATTTCCGCGGCCACCTGCTTCATCTTGGCGAGGGCCATCGGTTCATACGCTTCGTATTCCAGGCTGTCCGTCTGCGGCAGGTGACCGTCTTTGGCTGTTCGTCCGCGGACCGTGCCGGTGAAGACGCAGACCGCGCCGGTGCGCTCGGTCGTGACCGCTGCGATGATTTCGTCGTGATTAAATGGTTCGCGCGGCAAACGGAAGATCTCCGGCCGCTCGTGTTCGCCACCGCTCACCGGCGGAAAAAACGCCACTTCATCGCCATCGCCGATGCGATCATGATCAAAGGCGAACTCCTCGTTGATGGCGGCGAGGGCGACCTTGAGGTTATCGGCGGCGGCGGGATAGCACTCGCTGAGCTCGGCGCGCAATCGCTCGATCGTGCCGGCAGCGTCGTCCAGCTCCAGGCTTATTTGCCGCGCGCCCACGACATCACGCAGCGTCGCGAAAAAAAGCACCGTGATTCGCATTATCCGCCTCTATTCATCAGCGACATAATCGCCCCGGACGCCGCCGCGCTTCTCCAGCAATCTGATATCGCTGATGCGCATCGCGCGGTCGACCGCTTTCGCCATGTCATAAATGGTCAGCGCCGCGGCTGATACGGCGGTCAGCGCTTCCATCTCCGCGCCGGTTTTGCCGGTGGTCTTCACCGTCGCCAGGATGTCCACCGCCGATTCGCCTTCGTTGAGCGTGAGATCGACGGCGACGCTCGTCAGCGGCAAGGGATGACACAGCGGGATCAGCTCCGCCGCGCGCTTCGCCGCCATGACGCCAGCGATTCGCGCGATAGCGAGGACATCGCCCTTCTTGATGTCGCCATCGCGAATCAAGCGCAGGGTCTCGGCGTTCATGCGCACGCGGCCGGCAGCCCGCGCCAGACGCCGCGTCTCGGCTTTGTCGCCGATATCCACCATGACGGCTTTGCCGCCCTCATCGAGATGGGTCAGTCGCTTGTCAGTCATGTCGCCGGGGCTTGCCTATCATTTTCACAGACAGTTGTTGGCAGCGAATACCGCCAATAATGTGGGAAATCCGAGACGGATGCTGGCAGGGCGATCAATCACCCGAGGCTAGCCATTCCTGCAACTCTTGCGCCAGCGCATCCACATCCAAGTCTTCCACATTATGCCATAGAATGCCGTTGTCGTGACCGCGGAACCAGACGTCCTGCTGCCGTATGAATTCATGCGTGCTGAATTTTGTGCGTTCGACGGCCTCGTCCAGCAGCGCGCCATCTAATATATGTCCGGCCATTTCCAGGTAGCCCAAGCCCGTCATCGACGGCAAGTCCCGCGCGTAACCCATGTCCAGCAGGCGCTTGACCTCGTCCACAAAACCGGCCGCGATCATCTCCTCAACGCGCGCGTCCACCTGTGGATAGAGTGTCGAACGCGGCAGCGTCAAACCCAGGCGGCGAAGGCGATAAGGGGGTGGACGCTTCATCTGCAATTCGCTGATGGCTCGGCCGGTGAGCGTCTGCACTTCCAGCGCCCGTATCACTCGGCGGATATTGTTGGGATGGATTCTATCGGCGGATACGGGATCTACTTTTCGCAGCCGGTCGTGCAGCGTGCCCGGCGATGTCTGCGCGACATAGTCCTCCAACTCGGCGC
The DNA here is from genome assembly GCA_022822545.1 of Anaerolineae bacterium. Taxonomy (GTDB): domain Bacteria; phylum Chloroflexota; class Anaerolineae; order Aggregatilineales; family Phototrophicaceae; genus UBA6055. The sequence goes on along the minus strand of JAJEBE010000037.1, from coordinate 60,963 downwards.
GCAGCGCAGGATTGGGCGGGACGCGCGGTATCGACCAGCCTTCTTCCACAGCGGTGATATACTGCCCGCTGCCGCCCACCAGGAAGGACAGCTTGCCGCGTTCATGAATATCGTTGATAGCGCTGTAAGCCGCGTCTTGATATTCCGCCAAGCTGAGATTGTAATCCGGCGTTACGAAGTCAATGAGATGGTGCGCTATCTGCGCCCGCTGCTCGGCCGTTGGTTTGGCCGTGCCGATATCCATGTGGCGATAGATCTGCCGGCTGTCGGCGCCGACGATTTCGCCATTCAGCTTCCCCGCCAGTTCAATTGCCAGACGCGTTTTGCCGACGCCGGTGGGCCCAAGAATGATGATTAGCGGGTGGGCTTCACCAGTCAAAAGCATTCTCCACATGCGCGATTCGCGCCACGTCAGCGCCATCCAAGGCGACCGCGATCACATCTATCCGCCAGGCGCATTCCCAATCCAGCTCCCGCTGATCCAGATATTGATACACCGCCTTTTGCATCCGCTCCCGTTTGGCGCTTGTGACGCCGGCCAGAGCCGCTTCGGTATCGGCGCCGCGGCGGGCTTTGACCTCGACGAATATGAGCTGGCCATCCTTCTCGGCGATGATATCAAGCTCGCCGACCAGGCTCGACCAGTTTGTTTCGAGGATCGTGTAACCTTTGCGGCGAAGGAATCGTTGCGCAATTCTCTCGCCTTTCGCGCCTGTCTGTTTTGCCTTGGGCATGTTCATTGCTGTCATCATCCCGCGATTTCGACATTATAGCTTGCGAAGGCGGTCAATTGCATTCGGGTCGATCTGTGTCGCTTGCAGTCTTCGGGAAGACAAGCCGGAAATGTTACGCGAATCTCAGTCAGCGCCATGCCAAGTCCAGGCCATATAGACGAAAATGGAACGAAAAAAGACGGATATAGGATGAACAGGATGGATAAATACGGGAATAGGATGGCAAATTGCCAGTCTCTATCTATACAGTATGGGTAAAGCGGCATATTGGGCGCTGAAATTGCGGATTTAGGACGATAAAAGTTGTGTGTGAGGTTAGGCGCAGCATGTTTTCGGATTGTATGCTGGATTGCGATGGCGATCATATTGCCCAGGGTAGCAGAAAACGCGCGGGAATAGGCGACTAAATGGTTTTGTCAGATTACTGGAGGAGTTTCGAGCGACTCACAGAGCCGCCCTATGGCTTGACAGAGTGAAGGTTATACCTTGAAATCCACCGCTCCCGCCATGACCCCGCTTGATATTCCGCTGTTCTGTGATAGCATCTTTAGCTTGTATTTTCTCAAGCGAACAGCGACCAACCTGATACAATTGTAGTGAAGCGCTTGGCGCTTGTTTTTCTGTGTATGCCCGATCTGCAAATGAGAGTGCGCAAGGGAGTTTGGTTCCATGGTTGATATGAATACCGCCGTCACGCTGGCTGTTGCCGCCGCCGCGATTGGCTTGATCTTCGCGCTGTATCAGCGCAACTTCGTCCTGTCGCAAGACGAGGGCAGTCAACGCATGCGGCAGATCGCCACGGCCATTCAACGGGGGGCGCAAGCTTTCCTCAGCCGCGAGTATCGCGCCGTGGCCGTCTTGGTGCTAATCGTCACCATCGCGCTTGTCATCCTGAGCCAAGTGCCCGGCTCGGGCATGTCGATCTTGACGGCGGTGGCCTTTGTCTGCGGGGCGCTGGCATCGGGCTTGTCCGGTTATATCGGCATGTATATCGCTGTACGCGCCAATGTGCGGACGGCGCAAGCGGCTTCCCAAAGCCTCAACCGCGGTTTGCGCGTCGCCTTCGCCAGCGGTACCGTCATGAGCACGATGGTTGTCTCGCTGGCGCTGCTGGGCATCAGCTTGCTCTTCATCCTATTCGTCAACCAATTGGGCGATGCGGCGCAGGCGGCGTCAGCGCTGGCCGGCTTCGGCTTCGGCGGGACATCAATCGCGATATTCGCCCGCGTCGGTGGCGGCATCTATACCAAAGCGGCCGATGTCGGCGCGGACCTGGTGGGCAAAACGGAAGCCGGCATCCCCGAGGACGATCCGCGCAATCCCGCCACCATTGCCGATAACGTCGGCGACAACGTCGGCGATGTGGCCGGCATGGGTTCCGATCTCTTCGAAAGTTACGCCAGTTCGATTATCGCCGCCATTTCGCTGGCGACCATCGGCGGGGCTTTCGCCGGCGACGGCTTGTTGGCGGCGCAGGTCTTTCCCCTGCTGGTGGCGTCGGCCGGGCTGATCATCAGCATCATCGCCAGTTTCCTGGTCAAAACCGAAGAAGGCGCCGATCAAGAGCAACTGCTCGGCAGCATCCGCACCGGTATCTACAGCGCTTCCGTTCTAATCGGCATCGTGGTGATCTTCCTCGGCTTGACCCTGCCATTCGGCGAGCAGAACGCGGGCGTCATCATCGCGACCTTGAGCGGCTTGGTCGGCGGCGTGCTCATTGGCTACTTCACCGAGTTTTTCACGGCTGATACCTACGGGCCGACCAAGGCGCTATCCGCCTCGGCCGAAGGCGGCGCCGGCATCGTCGTTATTCGCGGGTTGGCTCTCGGCATGATGAGCACGCTGGCGCCGGTGATCATCGTCGTTGTTGTCACGCTGCTCGCCACTTCCCAAGCCGGTCTCTACGGGGTGGCGGTGGCGGCCGTGGGTATGCTGTCGACTCTTGGCATCACCCTGGCGACCGATGCTTACGGTCCGGTGGCCGACAACGCCGGCGGCATCGCCGAAATGTCGGACTTGCCGGAAGAAGTTCGCGAGCGCACCGATGCGCTGGACAGCCTGGGCAATACCACCGCGGCGACCGGCAAGGGCTTTGCCATCGGCTCGGCGGCGATGACCGCGCTGGCTTTGACAGCCGCCTTCATCACGGCGCTGACGGCCGGCGGCAGTTCGGCGCTTGGCTCGGCGGTGAATCCGGCTGATCTGCTGCTCAACCCGCAATTTGTCACCGGCCTCTTCATCGGCGGCTTGCTGCCTTATGTCTTCAGCGCGCTGACGATGGTGGCGGTGGGCGATGCCGCCCAGCAGATTGTCGAAGAGGTGCGGCGGCAGTTCCGCGAAATCAAGGGCATCATGGAAGGCGAGCAGGATCCGGATTACGAACGCTGCGTCGCCATCAGCACGGACAGCGCCATCAAGCAGATGCTGCTGCCGGGAATCATCGCGGTCGGCGTGCCGGTGGGCATGGCGCTGCTGGCGGTGATCGGCAAGGGCAACGCGCTTGGCGATTTCATCGCGCCGATCTCGCTGGTTGGCGTGCTGCTGGGGTCGCTGGTTTCGGCTTTTATGTTGGCGGTGATGATGGCGAATGCCGGCGGGGCCTGGGATAACGCCAAGAAGAATATTGAAGCCGGCAATTACGGCGGCAAAGGTTCGGACGCGCACAAGGCGGCGGTGGTCGGGGATACAGTCGGTGATCCCTTCAAAGACACATCGGGTCCGTCGTTGAACATTCTGCTGAAGCTGCTGGCGATCGTCTCGCTGGTGATCGCGCCGTTGATCGGCAACGCCTTTCCCTAGACCATCCTGATCAAGTCCCTCGCGCGACGCGCAAAATCGTGGACAAAGAGGACAGTTCTGGCTAAATACGAGGCACGATTGGGGCAGAAAATGGACAACTCTGGCGCATATTTTCCTGCGCATTCAATTGCCTTTTCCGCGTTCGCGCCGAATCAGCGTACTTCCAAGAGGCAGGCGCGCCAATGAATCTTGAAAGTGATGGGCCGCGCGGTCTCTATTTTGAAGAGTTTGAAGTTGGCGCGACCATGCGCACACGCGGGCGGACGATCACCGAGGCTGACTTGGTGGGCTTCGCCGCCTTGACCGGCGACTTCAACCCTATGCACACCGATGCCGAGTACAGCAGCAACTCATTCATGGGGCAGCGCGTCGCGCATGGCATGTTGACCATCAGTTATGCGGTTGGGCAGGCCTATCAACTGGGCATATTGGAGCGGACGGTGCTTGGCTTCCGCGGGTTGGATATAAAATTCAGCAGTCCGGTCTACATCGGCGATACAATTCACGCCGAGTTGAAAGTGGCGGAGACCAAGGCAGCGCGCCGTCTGGGCGGCGGCGTTGTCAGCCTGGATATCCGCATCGTCAAGCAGGATGGCGTTGTGGCGCAGAAGGGACGTCTGTCACTGCTGATGATGTCAAAGCCCTGATCCGGTGAGGCGCGCGTCAGCCGAGATCTTGAGCGATTATCTGAGCCGCGAGCCGGCCGGAGTGGATGCCCAGGGCGTTATCTCCGCCCGGATGCGTCGTGCCGCCGGCGAAGTACAGCCGAGCAAAATAGGAATCACGTATATTGGCGAGACTGAATTGCCCGCCGCGAATGTGGGCTGAACGCCCGTAGAGCGCGCCGCGCCAGGCGCCCGTGATGGCTTTGAAGTCGGCGGGACTGAGGTGCTGCTCGATGCGAATGCGGTCGCGCAGGTCCAAGCCGTAGCTCTCGTACAGCGTTGCCAGCAGGCGGTCACGACATTTTTCCCGCTGTGCCGCCCAGTCGAACTTCTCGGAGAGGGGCGGCGCCTCAACCCAGATCAGCCAGTTTTCTTGATTGACAGGCGCGCTTAAGGGATCGGTCTTGCTGGAGATCGTGAGCGAGATTGTCGGGTCGGCCGGCATCACTTCGCGTTCGAAGATATCTTGATGTTCGCGCCGGCGGTCGTCGGCGAAGAAGATGTTGTGGTGGGCGAGTTGTGGGAAGCGGCCGCGGACGCCGAGCATGATGACGAAGGCGGAGCAAGACAGTTTGGCGCGATTGAGCCGGCGCAGGGCAGGCCTTGGCAGAGCGCCCTCCGGCAAGAGGAAGCGGGTGGTGGAGATGGCATCTACATTGGATAGAACCGCATCGGCCGTCAAAACTTGACCGTCAGCCAGGCTAAGGCCGCAGGCGGCATTGTCTTTGACGCGGATTTCTTGAACCGGGCTGTTGAGCCGGATGTTGGCGCCGCGCTCGCGGGCGAGCCGTTCGAGGGCGGTAGCCAGGGAGGCCATGCCATCTTGCGGGTACCAATATCCGCCGCTTAGCGCTTGGTGGACGAGGGCGTTGAAGGCGGCGGGCAGGCCATAGGCGCTGCCGCCAACCGAGGCGGCAAAGCTGCCCAGAATTCGCTGGAGCTTGCCCGACTTGATGTGGCGGGCGATGGCTTGGCGCATGGTTCGCCGTCGGCCGAATGGCAGACCGTCGGAGGCGGCGTGGATTGGTTTATCGAGGCGGGCGGCGTAGGCGAGGAAGTTCAGGAAACCGATGTAATCCCCGGGAGCGAGTCGGTTGATCTCCGCGGTCAGGGCCGCCCAATCGCGCCGGGCGTTGAATACTTCGCCATCAGGAAAGAAGTAGCGCGTTTGCGGATCGATGGGCTGCAGGCGGAGATAATCGTCCATCGCGAGCCCGAGATCAGCGAAGAGCGTTTCCAGCGCCGATTTTGGGGCGAAGGGCCTTGGCGCGATGTCCCAGCGGAAACCGCCGGCCCGATATTCACAGACCTTGCCGCCCGCTTGGGCGTTCTTTTCGAGCACGGTTACCTCGTAGCCCCGGTGAGCAAGGGCTGCCGCCGCGGTCAGACCGCCGAGGCCGGCGCCGATGATGAGGACAGACTTAGCCATTGTTGGTCCTTACCGGCCTTCGTCCCGATGTTCCTGGAAAACAGCTTCGATGGCAGTACAGCTTGAGTCCTCCGCGAATGGAAGGTTTCGGTCAAGATAAGATAGTGCAAGCGGCGCGGCATGGCAAATCAACTTGCCGCTTTTTCTCAGGCGGGGTAATAGCTGCCTTCGCGGATCAGGCGCGAGCGGCTTGGAAGGCGGCCAGGGCGCGTTCGCGGGCGGCGCGGTGGTCGATGATTGGCGGCGGATACTCCAGTTGAGTCGATTTCAGCGTCCAGGGCTGGTGGAGGTGGCTGGCGGGCAAATGCCGCAGTTCGGGAAGCCAGTGCTGGATGTAGCGGCCATCGTTGTCGTAGCGCCGGGATTGCAGGATGGGGTTGAAGATGCGGAAGAAAGGTTGGGCATCGGTGCCGGTGCCGGCGGTCCATTGCCAGCCGCCGTTATTGGCGGCCGGGTCGCCATCGAGCAGGCAGCGCATAAAGTAGGCCTCGCCGGCGCGCCAGTCGATGAGCAGATGCTTGCTGAGGAAGCTGGCGGTGATCATGCGGGCGCGGTTGGGCATCCAGCCGATGGCGTTCAGTTGACGCATGGCGGCGTCGACGATGGGGTAGCCGGTGCGGCCTTCTTGCCAGGCTGTTAGCTCCGCCGGCGCATCACGCCAGGCCAGATTGTCAAATTCGGGGCGGAAGTTGCCGCGGCGGACATGCGGGAAGTGGAACATGATGTGTACAAAGAACTCGCGCCAGGCGAGTTGGCGACAGAAGGCTTCTATCGATTGGCGAACCGGCTCGTCCGAGGCCTCGGCGTAACGATCACGAGCGTTCCAATAGACCTGTCGCGGGGACAGAATGCCAAAGCGAAGATAAGGCGAAAGGCCTGAGGGACCGGCGTTGTCATCCACGAAGGGGTCGATGACCAGGCTGTTGCGCGACTCCGCGTAATGGGAGATGGACTTCGCGATGAATCGTGACAGCTGTTCCCGGGCGCTGTGCTCATCGGCGGGCGGAAGGGGCACATGCGGCTGCGGCTGAAGGCGGGCGCGGGCAAGCGGCTCAGGTGATGACGTGTGCGCGTGGGGGAGGAAGCGCGCCGCGCGGAAATCGAGCTCCCTGATTTTCGGCTTCGTCAGCATATTCCAACGGCGGTGAAAGGGCGTGAAGACTTTGAACGGCGCGCCATCGTCTTTGCGCAGTTTCTCCGGCGGGACGAGCAGATTGTCGTCGACTATACGAAATGCGATGCCAAGCTGACGCACGACCGCCTCGTCTCTTTTTCTGGCGAAGGGGGTATAGTCGCGGTTGAAGTAGAGCGCGTTTGCGCCTGTTTCGCTGACCAGCGCGGTCAGCACTTCCAGCGGGTCGCCTCTTCGAATGAGCAGAGCCGAATTCAACTGCCGCAGACGGGCGTCAAGCGCCGCGAGCGCTGTGAGCATGAAGGCGGTCCGATTGCGGCTGAACCACGGGCCGCGCTCCAAGCGAGGATCGATGATGAATATGGGCAAGACCGGCTGGCGGCTGCGAATAGCCATATACAAGCCGAGGTTGTCGTCCAGGCGCAGGTCACGGCGGAACCAAAAGATGATGGGCGAATTACTCATAAGCAGGCCTTGGGTTGGCGCGATTATCAGAAGTAATGAGATTATTGCCGCCGGCGGGCTGCGGTCAAGGCGCGGCGGGTCCGCCAATGACGATAAGCGAAGAGGATGCGCAGGGGAAGCCCGTCAAAGGCCAGGCGGGTAAAGAGGCCAAGCAGGCTCCGCCGATGCGCGATAGTGATGCGGTCGGTCAATTCAAGGCCGCCGCTTACTAGAGTGAAGATATGCTCGTGACGCCAGTAGGCGAGAGGACCCTTTACTTGAATATCGGCGAAAGAATGAGGCCTTGGTCCTTCTTCGTGGCGCGCGACCCAGCGGACTGGCAGCGGCCCAAACCAGAGGGTGAATTCTATTTCGCCGTCGGTCAGGGAGCGGCGGTCGTCGCGATGCAGTTGCATGATGATCGGCGGCGGCGTGAGACGGGCGAGGGCGCGCGGGTCATTATGGAAGGCGGTGATCGCCTCGAGAGTTGTGTCCATGATGCTTGACTTCAGGAATTGGCGTGTATTGGCAGGTTTTTCGTTCATGTTTTTACCATCGAGGACACAGATTATTGTTTGGCGAGAAGGTCTAGGCGAAGCCATATATTATACGTTCAGTACAGCAGAGCGGGAGATAGAGAAGGTGACTCATGGGTGAGTGGGAGATCAATTTGGCGGCGACCTTCAAGGGCGATGTTCATTGATAGCGGCGCGGAGGTCAGCGGCAGCGGCGGCCGGGTCGTCGGCGAAAATGATGCCGCGCGATGAGTTGATGATCAGTCCGCGGCCGGCGCTGTTGAGACCGGCGGCGAGCACGGCGCTGATGTCGCCGCCCTGGGCGCCGATGCCGGGCACGAGGAAGGTCATATCGCCCGTGAGCGCGCGGATTCGCGCCATCTCGCCCGGATTAGTCGCGGAGACGACGAGCATGCAGTTGCGGTTGTCGTTCCAGTACCGCGCCACTTTTTCGGCGACCAGTTGCCAGAGTGATTGGCCGCCGACATTGAGGTCCTGGATCTCGGCCGAGCCGGGATTGGAGGTGCGGCAGAGGATGATGCAGGCTTTGTCGGGGAAGTCCAGGAAGGGCTGCAGCGCGTCACGGCCGAGGTAGGGATTGAGCGTGACGGCGTCGAAACCGAGTTCCTGGAAGATCGAGCGGGCGTAGGCGTTGCTGGTATTGCCGATATCGGCGCGCTTGGCATCGCAGATGGTGATCGCGTCCGGGTGATGTTGGCGCAGGTATTCGAGCGAACCCGCGAGTTGAGTCCAGCCGCTTGCGCCATTCGCCTCGTAGAAAGCGATGTTGAATTTGAAGGCGGCGGCGTGTTCGGCGGTGGCGTCGATGATGTGTCGATTGAAGGCTAGTTGCGGCGTCTCGCCGGAGCGGAAGCTCTGCGGCAGGCGCGTCATGTCGCTATCCAAGCCGACGCAGAGCAAGGAGTTCAGTTTTGTCGCGCGGGCATCGTATTTGTCTATGGCGTTCATGTGGCGTCCCGGCTCCAGCTATAAGGATCGTCCAGCCAGCGCTGGATGAGGGCGATTTGTTCAGTGTCCAGCCGGGCGGTTTGCCGCGCCTGTTCAAGCACCGCGGGAAAGTCGGTCAGTGTATGCAGTTGCAGGCCGGCCGCTTTGAAGGCAGCCGATGCTTCGCCAAAGCCATAGCTGATGATGGCGAGAACATCGGAGACTTGGGCCTCGGCGGCGGTGAGGGCGGCGACGGCGGACAAGCTGCTGCCGCCAGTCGTGACCAGGTCTTCCACGAGCAGCACGACGCGCCTGGCGACCTCGCCGCCTTCGATGCGCTGGGCTTTGCCATGGCCCTTGCTTTCCTTGCGGATGAAGACGGATGGCAAACCGGCGCTGAAGGCGAGGGCGGCGCTGTGGGGTACGCCGCCGAGGGCGACGCCGGCGATGATATCGTGATCAAGCCCCTTCGATTCGATCAAAGTTCGGAAGCTGTCGATGACCAGATGCCAGGCTTCCGGGTGATAGATCAAGGCGCGATTGTCGACGTAGACGGGCGAGCGAAGGCCTGACTTAAACGTGATCGGCGCTTCGGGCGAGAAGCCGACGGCGCCGATATCAAGCAAGGCTTTCGCGACGGACTGCTTCGAACTCATGGTCATATCGAGCCAGCTCACTTTCAATGATGGCAGCGGCGAAGGGACCGCGATAAACAAGAGCGGACCAGTATTGCCCGGCTTTGACGCCGAGGGACTGGTATTGGCGGAAGCTGGCGCCGTCAAGGATGCCGCCGCAGGCGATCACATCGACCGAGTAATGCTTGCGACTCTTCTCGGCAAGCAATTGGCGGACAGCCTCCAATGACTCGGGGTGTAGCTCTCCGCCACCGACTCCCGCTTGGATAGAGTCATCTTCCGGGCTGGGCTGCGCCAGCGTGTTGGTGGCGATGACCGCCTTAACGCCGACATCGTGAAAGACGCGCATCAGAACACGGTATTGGTCGCCAGCCAGTCCAGGACTGATCTTGACCCAGAGCGGGATCTCAAGCTCTCTCGCTCGCAGGCGCTCGATGAAGGCGCCGCAAAGCTGTCGGGTCTCCGCTTCCAACTGGTGGCCTTGGGGATCGTCTTCGGTATTGGGGCAGCTGAGATTCAGCGTGAACCAGCTGGGGAGGACGTTCGAGTCAAGGAAGAACTCGACAGACTCAAGGACATCGCGCTCCTGTTGGTCGATGTCGTCGAGGCCGGGCGTGAGGGCGATGTTGATGCCGAACTCGGCTGGCAGTTGCCCCCGGCGACCGGCGAGGAAGCGAGCGGCGGCACGGGCGCCGGGATTGCGCAAGCCGACTCGGTTTTGCGTTGATCGCGCCTCGGCATCGCGCCAGATGACGGCGCCGGGATTGCCCAGGCGCGGTTGGCGGGTGAAGGAGCCGAATTCGACCGGGCCGAGCAGGGCAGGCAGGACGCACCAGCCGGGGATGATATTGTGGCCCTCGACCGTGACGGCGCGAAGCGCGTCCGCCTCGTCCCCGAAGCCGTCGCCCTTGATAAGGCCAGCGGCCAGGATGAGGCGCTGTGCCAAGCGGACGCCACCCACGTCGACGGGCGTTTTGGGAAAGGCAAGGCGATGCAGGCGCTGGCAGCAGGGCGCTGAGAAGGGCATGCGCTCCAGCAGGCGAAGCAAGTTTATCGCGCTGTCGTGGGCGTTTTGAGCGGGCTGACGGAAGATGAAATGCTTGTTCAGGCTTTGGCAGGCGCTGTCGATGCCGCGCAGCAGGAGGGATCGCAAGCCGGGTTTCATGCGACGAAGCCGAAGAGGTTGCGCCCGAAGCCGGCCGGGCTCAAGACATTTTCGCCATTATAGACTTGGGTGCCGCGAATCCAGACTTCGCGCACTTTGCCGGTGACGCGCATGCCTTCAAAGGGCGACCAGCCGCATTTGGTCAAGAGATTCTCGCGTTCAATTACAAAGCTCTCGTCAGCGTCGACGACGGTGTAGGTTTTGGGAAAGGGCGTGATGCGCCAGATACGTTGTACGTTAAGCGAGAGCATATCGCAAGCCCTTTGCAGAGGCAGGCGACCATCTTTGACTGCTTGCAACATCAGCGGCAGGGTCGTCTCCAGGCCGGGAACGCCGTGGGGCGGCGCGTCGGATTCTTTTTCGGCGATGGTATGGGGGGCGTGGTCGGACTCGATGATGTCAACGATGCCCAGGCGGATAGCGCGCCAGAGAGCGCGAATATCGCTTTTGGGCTTGAGTTCGGGCTTCATCAGGCCGTAGGGGCCGAGGGTCGACAGGTCGTCTTCGCTGAGGAAGAGATGATGGGGGCAGACCCCGACGGTGACTGGCAGACCGTCGTTTTTGGCTTGCGTCAGCAAGTTGATTTCGTATTCGCTGCTGATATGGAGGAAGTGGGTGGGCTGCCGGTACTTACGGACCAGGTCGAGGATATTGCGGACCGTTTCTTCTTCGGCGTGCACTGCTATCAGCCGGTGGGAAGACCAGGCGCGATAGTGGCGCTCGCGCATGGCGCTGGAACTGATCAGCAGGTCACCGGTGGTCGAGTTGTTGTAGATCTTCAAGCCGCAGACCTGGCGGGCGATCTTCTCGTATTCGGCGGTGTTATCGGCTTGGGAGGCGCCGAAGTAGAGGCCCCAGTCACAATGGGCGTCGCGATCAATGCGCCCGAGTTTGTCGCTCAGGCGTTCTTCATCGATGGTAGAGGGGGCGGTATTGGGCATATCAAAGACGGCCCAAAAGCCGCCGGCGATGGCTGCTTTGGTTTCGGAGGCGAAGGTGGCTTTATGCGCCCAATCAAGATCTCGCAGGTGGGTATGGGGATCAATCATGCCGGGGATTTTGAGCGGCGGCATCAGACATAAACTCCGCGCAGAACTTTGACCAGCAGCGCCATGCGGACGAACATGCCGTTTTCCATCTGCTCGAAATAGATCGCGCGCGGGTCGCGGTCCATGATGTCGTGGTCGTCGCGACTGCCCATTTCGTGCTTGCGCGGCAGGGGGTGCATGAGGATGGCGTCCGGCTTGGCTTGGGCGAGCACTTGCGGCGTCATGACATAGTCGTCTTTGATGCTGTCGTACATGGCGGCGTCGCCGAAGCGTTCTTCTTGCACGCGGGTCCAGTAGATGACATCGGTCTCGGCGATGACATCCATGAGTCGGGCGGATTCTGTGACGGCGATACCGTGCGATTTTACCAGGGCGGTGATATCGGCCGGCATGCCGAGACTGTCGGGCGAGACGAGACAGAGGCGGACATCGGCGGCATCGTAATAGGCGATGAGTTTCGCCAGCGAATGCACCGTCCGGCCGTGCAGCAGATCGCCGACGAGGGTGATCGTGAGATTATCGAGGGACTTCTTCTGATCGAAGATGGTGAAGATATCGAGCAGGGCCTGGGTCGGGTGTTCGCCGATGCCATCGCCGCCGCTAATGGCGACGGTGGGGTTGTCGATGCGCCGGTTGAGCAAGTCAAGATAATAGGCGGCTTCGTAGGATGAGCCGATCTCCGGATGGCGCAGAACGACGACATCGGCGTAGCAGCCGGTGGCGCGGACAGTGTCGGAGAGATTTTCGCCTTTGTACATGGACGAGAAGCGGACGCCGTTGCTGACGGCGATGACATCGCCGCCGAGCCGGCGCATGGCCGACTGGAAAGACATATCGGTGCGGGTGCTGGCTTCGAAGAAGAGCGATGCCATGACCTTGCCGGCGCAAAGCTCGGTCAAGCCGCGATCCTGGGTACGGATGCGCTTGCGAATGGATGTGGCGGCATTAAAGAGGATATCGAGGTCTTGCCGCTGGAATTGATCCACCGAGATGATGTGCTTGCCTTGGAAGTCGCCGCTAATGGCGGGAGGCTGGTAGGCAAGGGCGTGTTGGCTGATCATGGAATTGTTGTTTGTCGCTTCCGCCAATGGGACCTCCTCGTCCGGTCACAGCTTCGTCAGCCGCCCACGACTGCGCCGCAGAGATGGCGCGCGAGCCTGCGCTGATTACAAGTTTGTACAGGCCGCCCGGCCAAGGGCGGAACAGCGTTTCAAGCAAGATTCTTTCAACCTGCTTAGAACAAGCCAACAACTTTTCCATCTTCGTCAATATCGACATTCATCGCCGCGGGACTCCGGCCCAAGCCGGGCATGGTGCGGACATCGCCGCAAAGCGGGTAGATAAAGCCGGCGCCGGCCGAAGCGCGAATATCGGTGATGGTGATGCGGAAGCCATCGGGCGCGCCTTTGAGTTTGGGGTCGTCGCTGAGGCTGAGGTGGGTTTTCGCCATGCAAATTGGCAATGCGCCCAAGCCTTGTTCTTCGTATTGACGGATTTTGCGGCTGGCGATGGGGGCATAGTCGACGCCGTCGGCGCGGTATATCTCGGTTGCGATGGTTTCGATCTTGCCCTTGATCGACATGTCATCGGGATATAACAGGCGGAAGTCGTTGGGCATCTCACAAGCGGAGACAATCATCTCGGCCAGCTCGACTGCGCCAGCGCCGCCCTGGGCCCAATGGCGAGCGACCGCCACGCCGGTAGCGCCGGAAGCCAGCGCGATTTCGCGCACAGCCTGGATTTCGGCAGCGGTGTCATCGGCGAAGACGTTGACGGCGACCACCGGATTGACGCCGAACTTCTTCAGGTTCTCAAGATGCCGCACCATGTTGACAGCGCCCGCTTCCACATCGGGCACGTTTTCTTCTTTGAGGGCCGGGTCGATGGGTCGGCCCGGGATGATGCGGTATTTGCCGGTGTGCGCCTTGAGCGCGCGAATGGTGGTGACCAGCACAACCGCGTTGGGCTTAAGCCCGCTGATGCGCGACTTGATGTTGAAGAATTTCTCCGCGCCGATATCCGCGCCGAAGCCGGATTCGGTGACGACATAATCGCCGCATTTCATGGCGATCATATCGGCGATGATCGATGAGTTGCCGTGGGCGATATTGGCGAAGGGACCAGCATGAACCAGAGCCGGCGTATTTTCCAGCGACTGCATCAGATTGGGCTTGATAGCTTCTTTCATCAGCACGGCAGCGGCGCCGGCGGCGCGGATGTCTTCGGCTGTGACTGGATTCTTGTTTCTATCATAGGCGATGACCATTTTGCCGATGCGCTCGCGCATATCTTGCAGCGAGGTCGTCAAGGCCAGGATGGCCATGATTTCCGAGGCGACCGTGATGTCGTAGCCGCTTTGGCGCGGGACGCCATCGAAGCGCTTGCCCAAGCCGATGATGATGTTGCGCAGGGCGCGATCATTGAGGTCGACCACGCGGCGCCAGGGGATGTTGTGGATATCAATATCCAGCGCGTTGCCGTGATAGATATGGGCGTCGAGCATGGCGGCGATCAGATTGTGCGCGGCGCTGATGGCGTGAATGTCGCCGGTCAGATGCAGGTTGAAGTTTTCCATCGGCACGATCTGGCTGTAGCCGCCGCCGGCCGCGCCGCCCTTGATGCCAAAGGTGGGACCTTGCGATGGCTGCCGCACGGTGATGATGGCGTTCTTGCCGATGTGCTTCATCGCCTGGCCGATGCCGACGGTGGTGGTGGATTTGCCTTCGCCAAGGGGCGTCGGCGTGATGGCGGTGACATCGACGTATTTGGCATCGGGGCGGGAAGCCAGCCGGTCGAGAACATCGAGGTTGACCTTGGCCACGTATTTGCCGTAGTGCTCCAAATCCCTAGCCGGATCGAGTCCCATCATTTCGGCGATTTGGTTGATGTGGACGAGGTTTGCGGACTGAGCGATATCGAGGTCGGATGGGATGGTCATGGTCTGCCAGCTTTCAATACCAGTGTCTGTAACGAGGGTTTCTTGAGACGCTCCGTGTGCTTGTTCAATTATGACGAGTCAGGCCCGAGCCGGCCACAAAACTCTTGGCGACAATTTTAACACGAAGGCCAGGTCTCGGCTTTCAATTCTCCGCCAGGATTTTATAATGCGAGCTGCTCAGCGGCAGCGATAGCGGCTCCCTTGCATGCGAAGTATCAAATCAGCGCGGCTACCGCAACGGGCGGTATGATAAGATAGTCGCGGAACATAAGTAGAGCGGGCAAGCCATACAACCCCGGACAGCAGAGACCCTTGGGCGCAGCCGCCTGATCGCAGCCAGCCCGATATATTACGGCTGGATTGTATGGCTGGTCGCTTTGATCGCGGTGAATTTCAGCGCGCCCGGTCAGAGCTTTTCAGTTTCCTTATTCATGGATTACTTCATAGAAGATTTTGGGCTGGATCGCAGTGTGGTCAGCAGCTTGTATGGCGCCGGCACCTTCGCGGCGTCGCTGAGCTTGACCTGGGTCGGGCGGCAGATCGACCGCTGGGGCAATCGCCGGGTCGGCTCGGTTATCGGCGCGCTCTTCGCGCTTGTGCTGGCGCTCTGCGCCTTAATCACTGGACCGGCGCTGCTGTTCTTCGCCTTTGTTGGCTTGCGCGCCTTGGGGCAGGGCGGCTTGACGCTGGTCGGTTCGACGGCGGTCGCCAACTGGTTCCGTCAACGGCGCGGGCGCATGATGGCGCTGGCGGCTTTGACCTTCGCCCTGTTTCAAGGCGTTTATGTAAATGCGCTGCGCTTGCTGCTGGAGGCCTACGATTGGCGTCAGGTTTTCCTATTGCTGGGCATTGCCGTGGCGGCGCTCGTCGTTCCATCAGTCGCGCTGCTGATGCGGGACAAGCCGGAGCACTATGGATTGGAGCCCGATGCGGCGGTCGATGGCGAAAGAGCGGGAAAAACGCTGAAGCTTGAGGAAAACTGGACATTGGACGAGGCCTTGCGCAGCCCGATGTTGTGGGTGCTCTTGTTCGCGCGGATGCTGGCATCGGCTTGGTTGACCGGCCTGGTCTTGCATCAGGTGTCGATATTCGCTGGCTTGGGCCATAGCGCGCAAGTCGTCACCGAGACCTATGCGCTGCTGTCCTTGGTCGCGGGCGGGGCGGCGCTATTGGGCGGATTTCTGATCGATCGCTTCAGCCCCAATTGGGTCGTGATTCTGAAATTGCTGGCGCTGATCGCGGCTGCGGTGCTGGCGATGTCCATGCGCGAAAGTTGGCAGCTGATATTGTACGCGCTGTCTTTTGGCATGGTCATCGGCATTGGCTACGTCTTTGACGGGGCGGTCTGGCCGAATCTCTTCGGGCGCGAGTTTCAAGGCGAGATTCGCGGATTCGTCTTCGCGGCGCTTGTCATCGGCAGCGCGATTGGGCCGGCGCTCTTTGGCTTTAGCTATGATTACGCTGGCGGCTACTCGCCGGTGCTTTGGCTGGGGGCGGGTTTAAGCGCGATTGTGCTGGCACTGTCATTCATGGTCCGCGCGCCACAGCGGCCGGAAATTCCGCCAGGCTAACCGACGGGTTTCAAGATCAGTACAGCCAGGGGCGGCAGGCGCAGGCTGATGCTGTGTGGCAGACCGTGGCTGGATATGTCTTCGCTGTGGACGCCGCCCAAGTTGCCGACGTTGCCCCCGCCGTATTGTTCGGCATCGCTGTTCAGCGCCTCCGCATAAAAGCCGGCGCGGGGTACGCCGATGCGATAGTTTTCGCGGACGACGGGCGTGCAATTGAGCGCGATGATCAAGAAGTCGTCTTTGTCGTCGGCGTAGCGGATGTAACTGTAGATGCTGTTATCGGCATCGTTGGCTTCGATCCAGCGAAAGCCATCCGGCTCAAAGTCGATTTGCCAGAGGGCGGGCTGCTCGCGATAGAAGTGATTGAGGTCACGCGCCCAGGCTTGCATTTGCAAATGCTTGTCATATTCCAGCAGGTGCCAATCGAGGCTGCGGGCTTCGCTCCATTCGGCGAACTGGCCGAATTCGTTGCCCATGAAATTGAGTTTCTTGCCGACTTGCGTGAATTGGTAGCCAAAAAGCAGCCGCAAGCCGGCGAATTTCTGCCAATAATCGCCGGGCATTTTGCCGATCAGCGAACCTTTCATGTGCACGACTTCATCGTGGGAGAGGGGGAGCACGAAGTTTTCGCTGAAGGCGTAGAGGCTGGCGAAAGTGATCCGGTGGTGGTGGAAGCGGCGATGGACCGGATCGTCTTCCATGTATTCCAGCGTGTCGTGCATCCAGCCCATATTCCACTTGAAGGTGAAGCCCAGGCCGCCGATGTAGGTTGGTCGCGAGACCATCGCCCAGGCGGTGGATTCTTCGGCGATGGTGATGGCGCCGGGCGCTTCGGCATGGACGAGTTCGTTCACCTCGCGCAGGAAAGCGAGGGCGCCGAGGTTCTCGTGGCTGCCGTATTCGTTAGGGAGCCATTCGCCGTCTTCGCGGGAGAAATTGAGGTAGATCATCGAGGAGACGGCATCGACGCGCAATCCGTCAATGTGGTATTGCTCAAGCCAGAAGAGGGCGTTGGCGAGCAGGAAGTTGCGTACTTCGTTGCGGGCGTAGTTGAAGATCATTGTGCCCCAATCGGGGTGTTCACCCTGGCGCGGATCTTCGTGGCTGTAGAGGTGAGTGCCATCGAAGTAGTTAAGGCCGGCGCCGTCTTTGGGGAAATGCGCCGGCACCCAGTCGAGGATGACGGCGATGCCGTTCTGGTGACAACGGTCGATGAAATACATGAAGTCTTCCGGGCGGCCGAAGCGGCTGGTCGGCGCGTAATAGCCGGTGACTTGATAGCCCCAGGAGGCGTCCAGCGGATGTTCGGCGACCGGCAGCAATTCCAGATGGGTGTAGCCCATTTCGACGAGATAGGGCACTAGTTCTTCCGCCAAATCCCGATAGGTCAGATAGGCGCCGCGATCTTTGCGCTTCCAGGAGCCCAGGTGCAGCTCGTAGATGTTCATCGGCTGCTTCAGCGGGTTGCTTTCCGCGCGCGCCGCCATCCATTCGGCGTCGTTCCACTGGTACTGCCCGAGATCGCAGACGATGGAGGCGGTGTCCGGGCGCAGCTCTGAGAAGAAGCCGTAGGGATCGGATTTGGCCGCGCGATAGCCTTTGTTGTGCGAGCGGACTTCGAATTTGTAGCGTTCGCCTGTTTCCAGGCCCGGCACGAAGATCTCCCAGATGCCGGAGTCGTTGATGTTCTCCATGGCGTGGGCGCGCGGGTCCCAGCGATTGAAGTCGCCGATGAGGGCGACCTTGTAACAATTCGGCGCCCAGACGGCGAAGTTGACGCCGCTGACGCCATTGATGTGACGCCGGTGGGCGCCGAGCTTATGGTAAATTTGCCGGTTTTCGCCTTGCCCGAAGAGGTAGCGGTCATAATCGGTCAGCAGGGGCGGATAGCCATAGGCATCGCGGAAGGTCTCGTTCTCGCCTTCGATTGTGATCGCCTCGAAGAGATAAGACGCCTCGGCCCAGGCGGGGTCGAGATCAGCGATGAAGAGGCCGTCTTCATGCAGCAATGTCATCGGCGCGCGGACGCCGGTTTCCTCATTGATGAGGTCGACTTGTTCCGCCCAGGGACGAAATACGCGAATCGACACGTCATCCCCGATTTGATGCCGGCCCAATAGAGAAGAGGGCGCGCCAATCTCGCCGAAGACCAAGGCGGTGATGGCATCGAGGTGGATTGTCTGCGGCATCGTTTGTCCTTGCTGGGCGCAGGCGGATATGCAACGGTATTATAGCTGCTATGCAGCAGAATCGTAGGCTGCTCATAGAGGGGCCAAGGCAATCGCAAGACCTGAGACTTTACCGCCGAGTACACCGAGCTTATCTGAGGACACAGAGAGATTTGTATTCTTGTGACTTTGTCTCAGAATTTGTGTCCGACCGAAGGCGGAAATTATCGCGGGACTGCTTGAATCAGGCGGATTGATGTGCTACAATAGAAAATATATTCTAAAGCTGAAATGACTCTTGAGAATTAGTGCTTTGCGGACGTGACAGGAGATGGCGAAGACACGCAAGATCCTCCACCTTGACCTGGATGCTTTCTTTTGCGCGGTGGAAGAGCAACTGAATCCGGCGCTGAGAGGCAAGGCGATCGCTGTCGGCGGGCGGCCCGATCAACGCGGCGTGGTGTCATCCGCCTCGTATCCGGCGCGGAAGTACGGCGTGCGTTCGGCGATGCCGATGGGGCAGGCGCTTCGGTTGTGCCCCCATCTGATTGTGGTGGGCCAGACGCGCGGCGTTTATTCGGAGCGGTCGCGGGCGGTCATGGCGATCCTGCGCGATACAGCGCCATACGTGGAGCCGCTCTCGATCGACGAAGCCTTTCTCGATGTAACCATACTGCCTGATCCGATTCTTGATATTGCCAAGCGGCTGCAAAAGCGGATCAACGACGAACTCGATTTGCCTTGTTCTTTGGGGGGCGCGACCAACAAGCTGGTGGCTAAGACAGCCAATACCGTCGGCAAGGCGCGCCAGGCAATGGACAAGCCGCCGAACGCCATCACGATCGTGCCGGCGGGCGAGGAGGCGGCTTTCCTGGCGCCGCTGCCGATATGCCGGCTCTGGGGCGTGGGACCGAAGTCTGCCGAGACGCTGCAAAGCCTGGGCTTGGCTCGGGTGGGCGATGTGGCGAACTGGTCGGAGGAAGCGCTGGCGGCGCGCCTGGGCAAGCTCGGTGGCGATATCTGGCGGCGGGCGCAGGGCATTGATTTCCGCCCGGTCCTGACGGAGCATGAAGCCAAGTCGATCAGCAAGGAAGTGACCTTCGCCAAGGATATCGCCGATGAAGCCGAACTTAAGTTGACCTTGCGCCGCTTGGCAGACGGCGTCGGGCGGCAGGCGCGCAAGGCCGGGCTGGCGGGGGCCACGGTCAAGATCAAGCTGCGCTGGACGGACTTCTCGACCCTGAGCCGGCAGGTCACCCTTGAGCAGCCCACAGATCTGGATGGCGACATATACGAATCGGCGCGACGGCTGTTCGAGCAGGTCTGGCCGCCTGGCCGCCCGGTTCGGCTGATCGGAGTCGGGTTAAGCGGTTTCGGCGAGCCCAAGCGCCAGTTTGGATTATGGGGGGACGCTGTAAGCGGGCAGGGGGAAGAAGAGTTGATTCACGCGTTAGACCGCTTGCGCGACAAGTATGGCGAGACATCTATTCGGCGGGCGAGCGACCTGCATTATCGGCCGCGAGAAGACAACAAGCGCTGACTGTTTTGTGCCCGCGGCTCAAACTAAGGTATAGAGTTGGTGATAAACACCTTCGAGCTGGAGCAGTTCCTGATGGCTGCCCATTTCGATGATCTTGCCGTGATCCATGACGACGATGACATCGGCGGAAGTGATCGTGCTCAGACGATGGGCGATTATGAAGCTGGTGCGGCCTTCCAGCAGGCGTTCCAGCGCGCGCTGGATTAGCCGTTCGGTCTGCGTATCGATATTGCTGGTGGCTTCATCGAGGATGAGTACGCGCGGGTCCGCCAGCAGGGCGCGGGCGAAGGCCAGCAGTTGCCGCTGGCCGGTGGAAAGGACGGCGCCGCCTTCCATGATTTCGCTGCGGTAGCCGTCTTCCATGTCGGTGATGAAGTCGTGCGCGCCCACCGCTTTGGCCGCTTCGATGACTTCTTCGTCGCTGGCGTTCAAGCGCCCGTAGCGGATATTGTCCATAACCGTACCGGAGAAGAGGTGGGTATCTTGCGGGACGACGCTGATCTGCCGCCGCAGGCTGTTCTGCGTGATGTGCCTGATGTCATGCCCGTCGACGGTCACTCGGCCGTCGGTCACATCATGGAAGCGCATGATGAGCTTGACCATAGTGGTCTTGCCGGCGCCTGTGTGCCCGACGAAGGCGACGCGGGAACCGGCCGGCACATCAAGATTGATGTCGTTCAAGACGAGCGGGCCAGCCGGCGAATAACGAAAAGCGACATCTTCAAAGCGAATATGACCGGTGATCGCGGGCAGTTCGTCGGCGGTGAATTCATCGCGGACCGCCACCGGGAAATCCATGAGTTTGAAGATGCGGTAGCCAGAGGCAATGACGCTTTGGAGCAAGTTGTAACGCTGCGCCAACAGACGTATGGGAAAGAAGAATTGCTGAATATACAAGATGAAAGCCAGTAGCACGCCAACGGTGATGCGGTCATCGAGCACCAAAGTCCCGCCGACGAAGATAAGCGTGCCGGTAGCGACGCCGCCGATCATTTCAACAGTGGGATAAAAGAGGCCGGCGATGAGGGCGGCGCGGACGCCGGCCTGGCGACTCGCTTCATTGATTTCACCGGCGAAGCGCCGGTAGTTGTATGTCTCGCGGGCAAAAGCCTGCGTGACGCGGACGCCGTTGAAGGCTTCGGATAGCTCGGCGTAGACTTTGGCGTTGCTATCGGAGACGCGCAAGTAGGCGGCGCGCGCGTGTATGCGCCAGAAATTCGCGATGACCAGCAGAACGACGAGCACGGCGACGGCGACCGCGGTGAGCGGCACGTTGATCAAAACCATAGAGATGATGATGCCGAAGAGCGTCAACACTTCGCGAATGCTGCCGACGGCGGCGAAAGTTATGGCTTCGCGCACGACATTGACATCGCTGATGACGCGCGCGATGAGGCGCCCGGCCTCGTATTCGGCGAAGAAGCTGATCGACAAGTATTGAATATGCTCAAATAATTGATCGCGCAGCGTCTTGATGATCGTCTGACCGATGATGGCCATATTGCCCATTTGAATGCGGAAGCCGATAAAGCCGATCACTTGAATCGCCACGAAGAAAAGCACGCCGGCAATTACAATGGAGAAGTCCCGCTTGCGAATGCCTTCGTCGATCGACCAGCCAATCAAAGGCGGCCCGGCGACATTGGCGATGACGCTGAGCAGCATCGCGAGAACGGCAAAAGTGAATTCGCGGCGGTGCGGCCGGAGATATGACAGGAGGCGGACGGTCACCTCGCGGTCGAAGCCGGGTTTGTGGTCGTCGTCGATCTCGAGGATATTCGGCTGAACGTCCTTGCTCTTGTCTTGGGCTGAGTCTTTGTTTTTGCTCCGAGCTTGGGAAGCCATGATCTCCTGACTTTGCCTTGGCGCTAGGGTGTATATTTTCCAGTGAGGCGTTCGATGAGTTCGCGGAATTGCTGGGTAGAGCGCCTTTCTTCGAGCGGGACTTTGATGATGCCGGCGATAATAGCCTCGCGGCGGACGCGTTGCTGTTCCTCGAGTTGCAGCTTGTAGATCTCTTCATACAAGCCGCCGTCTTCCAGCAAGCTTTCATGTGTGCCGTGCTGGATGATCTTGCCATCGCGCAGCACGATGATCTGATCGGCGTTAACGATTGTGCTCATGCGCTGGGCGATAACGAAGGTCGTTCGCCCGACCATGATGCGCTCAAGCGCCTGTTGAATCAACTGTTCGGTCTGCGTATCGACGCTGCTGGTGGCGTCATCAAGAATGAGAATACGCGGATCGATGAGCAGGGCGCGGGCGATGGCGACGCGTTGCTTCTGCCCGCCGGATAGCGTCACGCCGCGCTCGCCGACGATGGTCTGGTAGCCATCGGAAAACTCGGAAATGAAATCGTGAGCGTTGGCGGATTTGGCCGCTGCCACGATTTCATCTCGCGTGGCCGATGGATTGCCGTAGGCGATGTTCTCTTCGATGGTGGCGGAGAAGAGCAGGGACTGCTGCATGACGATGCCGATTTGGCCCCGCAGGCAGTCCAGGTCATAATCGCGAACATCAATGCCGTCGATCGTCACGCTGCCATCGGTCACATCGTAGAAGCGGGGAATCAGGTTGGCGAGTGTGGTTTTGCCGGAGCCGGTCAAGCCGATGATGGCGATCACTTCACCGGGTTTCGCTTCCAGGTTGATGTCATTGACAACGGCGGGGCTTAGCGTGGTGTAACGCGTGCTGACATCGTCGAAGCGCACATGACCCTCGATATCCGACTTGATCGCGTCCTCGCGGTTAACGAGCACTTCGGTTTCGTCAAGGACTTCAAAGACGCGTTCGCCGCTGGCCACAGCTTGCGTCGTCAGCAAGATGACGAAGCCGACAAAGCGCAGCGGTTGCGCCAGCAGCAAGACGTAGGCGTTGAAGGTGACAATTAAGCCGACGGAGATATTGGCCAAGCCCTGTTGTTCCAGGAGCCCGCCGAAGAATAGCACGAAGGCGGTGGACAGCGCGGCGAGAAAGGCGCTTGTGGGCAAGTAGGTGATCCACTGCGTAATGAAATCGAGCTGCTCGTTGTAGAGGTTTGAGTTCTCCTTGTGGAAGCGTTCGATTTCATATTGCTCGCGGGCGAAGACGCGCACGACTTCGGCGCCGAGGGCGTTTTCTTGAATGTGATTGCTAATCACCTGCATGCGGTCCATGACCTTTTTCCAACGCGGATGGACGCTCTTGACGAAGCGGTGCGAATAAAGCCCGAGAGGCAGAAGCGGCATGAAGGCGAAAACGGCGAGCAGCGGGCTGGTGGCGAGCATGATCGTGATGACGCCGCCGAGTAAAAGAATGACGTTGAGGCCGTCCATCAAACCGAAGGAAAAATAGCGCTGGATCTCATTAACATCGCTGATGGCGCGCGTGACGATCGTGCCGACCTGGGCCGTGTCGTGGTAAGTGAAGGACTGCCGCTGCACCTTGTCGTAGATTTCATTGCGGATATCGAAGGAGATGCAATGCGCCAGACGCTCGCCAAAATAGCGGCCGAAGAAAGCGGTCAAGCCGCGCAGGACCCCCAAGCCAACGACGAGCAAGCCGGCGCTGAGCATGAAGCTGCTGTCTTTGGTGGCGATGCCGATATCGACGACATCGCGCAAAATGTAAGGCACGATGACCGCCAGGATATTCGTGCCGATGATGCCGACGATGGCGGTGAGCACGGCTAGGCGGTAGCGCGACAAATAACGCATCAGGCGAGCCCAGATGCGCAAGGCAGTGATGGCTTCCGGTTTTGCGAAGGTTTGTACCGGCGTTTTTGACGCGGCCGATGCCATAAGGCGACTCCTGGCAGTCATGCTCTTGGACAGTCTCGAAAGCTGCCGGCCGATGAATCAGGTCGAATCGAACACAATCAAACAGTGTACAGCAGAGGCGATGTGTTTACTACAGGCAGACGCGACATTCTGGCGATCCCGTTGCCGGTCATGATTAACACTGGCATTCCCGCGAGGAAGCGTCAAAATACAGGCAAGAACCAGGAGACATTTGGGGGCGAATGGACATGTCTGATCTGAAGCCGGTGGCGGTTCAATTGTATTCATTGCGCGAGGCATTGGCGCAGGATCTTGAGGGCACGATAAGAAGTGTGGCCGATATTGGCTATGTCGGCGTCGAGCCATACGGCGGCATGCCGGGCGAGTTGGACGATGTGGCAAGTTTGTTTCGCGAGCTTGACCTGCAAGTCTGCAGCAGCCATGTGCCATACCCCGACGATGACAACAAGGAGGCTGTGCTGGCGGCGGCGGAAGCATTTGGGCTGGAGCGGATCTGCATCGCTTTCATGCCGCCGGCCGAGTTCGAGACGGTCGATTCGATCAAACGGACCTGTGAGAGGCTCAACCAGGCGGGCGCTTTCGCGGGGGCGCATGGCTTGAGTTTGGGCTACCACAATCATTGGTGGGAGTTCAAGCAGTTGAACGGCTGCGCGACGCTTGAGTTGATGCTCGAGGAACTCGATGACGATGTCTTCCTGCAGATCGACACTTATTGGGCGCAAGTCGGCGGCCTGGATGCGGTTGAGGTAGTCGAGCGGGTGGGCGCGCGCGCGCCCTTGATCCATCTCAAAGATGGCTCGCTGGACAAAGATGATGATATGACCGCGGTCGGCGGGGGCAAGATGGATGTGCCCGGAATTATCCAGGCGACTGCGGAAACCGCTGAATGGCATATTGTGGAGTTGGACCGTTGCGCGACCGATATGTTAGGCGCGGTCCGCGACAGTTATGCTTATCTGACGACGAATGGTCTGGCGCGCGGCAAAAAATAGCTTGGGAGCATGCGCGGCAGCGAGGGCAGGGGAATGAGAGTTGCGATTGAAGAATTGCGGTCGGTGACGCGCTCCGCGATCAGAGCGCAGGGTTTCGCCGCGGACGATACGGAAACCATCCTCGATATCATCATGTACGCCCAATTGCGGGGCAACAACCAGAATGTGATCAAGCTGCTGGGCGCGGGCATGCCGGCCAATCCCGAAGCGGGCGACATCTCCATTGTCAAGGAGACCAAGCTATCGGCGCTGATCGATGGCGCTTGGAACCAGGGCATGGTGGTCCTGTCGTGTTCGACCGAGCTGGCAATTGACAAAGCGCAAGCGCATGGCTTCGGCATTGTCGGGGCGCGGCGGACGAACTCGCCGACGGGCGCAATCGGCTATTACGCGCGCCGGATCGCCGAGGCAGGCTTGATCGGATTTGTCTGTTCGGGCTCGCCCGAGTTGATGGCGATGTATGGATCCTATGAGCCCTTTTTGGGTACGAATCCGCTGGCGATCGGCATCCCGACCGCGGACGCGCCAATCGTCTTCGATATGGCGACCGCCGCTATCGCCTGGTACGGCGTCATATTGGCGAAGGCGGAAGGCGAGACGATACCAGATGGCGTCGCCTATGACAGCGAGGGACGGCTGACCACGGACCCGGCGGCAGCCTTGGCGGGCGCTATCAAAGCCTTCGGCGGTTACAAGGGCGCGGCGCTGGCTTTGATCGTCGAGGTCTTGACGCGTCCCCTGGTGGGGGCGATACGCCAAGAGGATGGCAAGAAGCTGGACTGGGGCAACCTGGTCTTCGCGATTGATCCGGAATTATTGGCCGACGACCTGGCTGCTTTCCAAACCGGCGCTAGCGATTTGCTGGCGCGGATAAAGAGGCTGGCGCGTTTGCCGGGTGTCGATGAGATATTGGCGCCGGGCGAGCGCGGCGATCGCATCAACGAGCGGAACGTGGCGGCCGGGGCGGTCGAGCTCGACGAGCGCGTCTGGCGAGAATTGCGGGATGTGGCCGCCTCAGCCGACAACGCCGATTGAGGGCAGCATCCGCTCGTAGACGACGCCGGGGCGTCCGCGGCGGTCCGAGGGAGTATTGGCCAAGCCGCCCTGGACGAAGAGATGGCAAGAGCCTTCGCCGCTGAGGTTCAAGGCGTCGAGCGCCCCCGCCTCCCGCAATAGACCCGCCAACTCCGTCAAGCTGACGCCGGCGCTGTCCCGATCGCTGCGGCTGGCGCTTTCGCAGCCATCGACCAGCAGCAGCAGCAAATCGCCGTCGGCTTTGATGCCGAGGCCGGTCCTGGCTTTGCGGTCGCCCGCGCCGGCAAGATCCATGTGAACGGGCGAGATGCCAATCGTTTCGCCCTGGCTGGCATAAAACTCTTCGCCGCTCGCCTCCCGATCCATTACAGGCTCGCCCGACTGCAGAAGTATGGGGCCTGCCTGGATGCCTGAAACTATAGGACCGACAGAGTCGGCGAATTGGTATTCCACCCAGGCGTCTTCAATGATTTGCTCGCTGACGCCAGCCGGCAGCGCTCCTTCGGCCAGCGATAGCACAAAGCCGTTCTGGGGGATATGCAGCCCGCCCCCGCGCTTCCAACTCAAGATTTGCCGGTTGACCAAAACATATTCCAGCCGGCCGGCTGCCTCGGGACTGTGCTGCAATGGGCGGCCTGATTGACTTAAACCGCCCGCGCGGGTGTAGAGGGCGATGGGAACATCTTCGGCCGGATTGATGCCAAAGCGATACTTGGCGCCGGCGTCGGCGCTGATGGCGATATCGCCCGGCAAGATCAGCTTGACCTCGGCAAGGCTGACTGTCTCAACGCGCCAGCTTTCGCCATCGCAGAGCAAAGCGCCGCGGCGATAGACAGGAGGACGCAGAATGGTATTCGCCGCCACCATCAAACCAATGGCGTCGCCGTAGCCGGAATGGTGGCTGATGAGGTCATCATGTTCGTGCAAGAAATGAGATGTGTTGAAGAGGGCCTCGCGTTCATGATTCTGGACGAAGTGACGGATGAAGTCGCAGCGGCCGATGCGAACGAAATTGTGCCGGACATCAAAGGGACGGAAGATACGCGGCTGGTAGCTGCCGCGCTCAATATTAGGGTAGAGGTCGAGTTGAATCGCGTCTTCCAGCCAGCCCAATACGGCCTCGGCGCGGGCGCGCCATTCCGACTGAACTGCGGGAATATCGAGCTGCCATTCGTAAGTGTCGCCCAGGTATTCGTGCAACTGAAGCCAGCCGGCGGCCAAAACCTTGCGCAGAATGTAGGTGATGAATGAATTGGCGGAGATGATATTTTCACCGTCATCCGCCGTCAAGCTGAGCTGCGGGAAGAGCTGGCTAGCACGGCGATCGGTCTGCATGGCGGTCCAGCTGAGAATATGCGGGTTGGCCTCGCCGCGAGCCTGTGCCCTGGCGTAGTACATGCGGGCGATATCTTGCTGGCGGATGTAGCTGCTCATCGGGTGCAGGTCTTCGAATTTGAGCTTGGCGGCGGGGATATCAACGCGGTGCGCTGTCGCCCAGGCGCCATCCTCAAGTTGAATCCGTTGGCGTTGGTAGTCGATGTCTGGCATTAAGCGGACCTTAACTTTCCTACTCTTCTTACAGTATAAGGTCATAAGTGGCAGAGTCAAAATCTGCGGGCAGTGTATCGAAGTCGCTTGAAATTCAAATGAGCCGGGTTCACTTTCACAGCAGGTCGTGCAGGATGACTGGGCTTCAACCGCCGACACCGACCGTCAAGGCGCGCTGACACAAAGAAAAAACATAAGTAAATCCAAGTTCGTCATGCAAATTTCGCTAAAGCAACGATCTGTAGGGGCGACATACCATGTCGCCCGAAACCACAAGTCGCAGCCGCAGCGGGCAACCAGATTGATCGTCCCTACAAGGCTCGTTTTTTCGCATGACTTACTTGGTCTTGCTTATTTTCCTATACGATTCTCGGTGCTAAAGTTTTCAGTTTCAACCGAAATGGATGCGCTATCAATCTGCTCGTTGCTGTTGACTTTATCAGAACATTCGTGCTATAATATCCTCAATCCTGACGAACCGAGGACCACCATGCCCAAAACCAGAAACTACTCAGATATCGAAAAACGCGACGCCATGGACCTGCTCGATATCCATGGCGACATCAACGCCGTCCACCTGCTCACCGGCATCAATCATCGTACCCTCCGCCGCTGGCGGAAAAAGCTGCGCCGCCAGCAAAACGCGACTTTGTCCGAAAAAAGTATTTCTTTGTCGGACAAACGGACAATGTCGGACAAATATTTAACCAATCAACAACAATCAGGAAACTTTACGCCTACTTCTGACCCCTCCATGCAACCGCCGGCAACCGCAAAGCCCGCAAGCAAGGACCCCGATAAAGTCAATGAAGACTTCCAGACCCTGCTTTACATCCGCGATCAACTCTTGAACTTCGCAAGTCGCCTCGCCGCCGACCTCGAACCGGATGACCCCGATGTCAATCTCCGCACCATATCCCTCGCGCGTACCCTCGATCGCGTCTACTGGCTCGATCAAACCCTCTACGATGGCGAAGACGAAGCCGATGAATCTGAGAAAACCGCGCCGCCCAACCGCATAAAATACGTCTACGAGGGGCAGGCGAACGAACATCCCCCTTGGCACAGCGCATCGGAAGAAGAGCCGCGCCCTAATCCATCCAATCCCGAATCTTCGCCCGCCGAAGATGATCAACCCAACCGAATCGCATTTCAGTAGGCGAACAATGCGCGCGACCTGCCCCTGGCAAGACGCCTCCCAAGAAGACGGCGCTTAACCCGATGAGGCAGTGGTGAATTCTGTGGCTGTGGCGACAAATAACCCTGACTCAGGAAAGAATAAATATCGGGGAACCCTTGGCGCGCCGCATCAGATTCTCCGAATCGGCGGGATTATACCCTCGATATTCTCCGCCCCTGTGGCTGCAACCATGTCGACCAGCGCCAGAAGAACAGAAAAAGCCCCCGCCGATTGAACGGGGGCTGGAGCGAGGGGCAGGCAGTTAGCGGCTGCCCAGTTCGATCGAGGTTTCCATTTCCCGCGCGCCATCGCGCAGGACGGTTAGCGTGACTTTCTGTTCGGGACGAGTATGGCGCGCCAGGTAGGTAATGAGATCATTCATCCCTTTTATCGGCACGCCGTCGACAGCGGTGATGATATCAGCGCGCATGCCCACGATTTCGTCATCGAGGTTGAGCATGCGGGTGATTTCTCGCAGGCCGGCATCGGCGGCGGGGCCGTCATCGACCACTTCTCTGATGACGACCCCGCGGAAGCTCTTGGGCAGTTCAAGCGATTCGATGGCGTCAATGTTGACATCGAAGCCGGAAATCCCCAGGTAGCTGTAAGTCATTTCGCCGTTTTCGATCAAGGTTTCGGCGACGCGCTGCGTCAGATTTGACGGGATAGCGAAGCCGACGCCGGAGCTGCTGCGGGCGCCGCTGATGATCTGCGAATTGACGCCGATGACTTCCCCATCGAGGTTGATGAGCGGGCCGCCGCTGTTGCCGGGGTTGATCGAAGCGTCAGTCTGGATGACGCCGCCGATGGAAAATTCGGTCAAGCCTTGAATGGTGCGGTCGATCGCGCTGATGATCCCCGATGTCAGCGTCCAGCCTTGGCTGAAGGGACTGCCGATGGCGAGCGCCGTCTGGCCGACAGTCAGCTGCTCGGAGTCGGCGAAGGCGATGGGCTGAAGTTGAGATGCCGGGACATCGACCTTGAGCACCGCCAGATCCGACGCCAGGTCGCTGCCGACCAGCTCGGCGCGGACGATGGCGCCTTCGAGGAATTCAACCACGATTTCATCGGCTTCATCAACAACATGGGCGTTGGTCACGATATGCCCGTCGCGGTCGATGACGAAGCCGGAACCGCCGCCGGCGCCCGCTTCCGCCGTCACGCTGATGGCGACGACGGAGGGGCCGGCGGTTTGGTAGATCTCGGCGAAGATGTCGTTTGGATGGGCGACGATGCCGATGGCTTGGATGTCCGGCAGGGGCAAGACGCCGTAGACGAGGGCGAGCGCAAAGATGCCGATGGCGGCGGGAAACAGGAAATTGCGTACGATTGATTTCATTGTTCACTCCTTTCGCAGCAATGCGATTGATCAAACTGTCGACGTCATAGTAGGAGTGAGCTGTTAGGAGAATTTGACGAAGGTGCAAAAAACCTGTAAATGCGGGTAGTTGCTTAGCCGATCAAGTGGAGAGATTGCTGCCGGCCATCGAGCCAGCGCATTTCGCCCTCCGTCAAGACGGCGTCTTCTTCGAGCATGATGCGGACATCTTGCCCCTCCCATTCCGGCACGCTCTTGAGAATGTTTAACTCGATGGAGTAGACCGTATGGTCGAAGAGGGCGTATTCGCCGGAGCCGGGCACGAAATCTTGCTTGTCCCATAAGCCGATGATTGGGCCGGCCGCATGCCCGTGACAGCCAAGGGGATGGGTGTAGACCTGGGCGCGGATGCCTTCGGCTTTGGCCAGGTCGAGCACGCTTCGCAGGACATCGTTTCCGCTTCGCCCGACTTGCATTTCAGCAAAGTGGATGTCTTGCAGGCGGTTGCCATCGCGAAGGGCGGCCTGTAATCCGGCCGGGGCGTCGGCCTCGCCAAGGCGCAGAACGTAGGCATGCTGCTGCTGGTCCGTGGCCAGGCCGAGGTAATGAAAGCCCATGTCGCAGTGCAGCAGGTCCCCCGGTTGGATGGTCAGGCAGGGGTTGTCAATAAATTGGAAAGATTTGCCGGGCGCCTGAACATCAATGGTAGGCTGGAACCAGGCGCTCAAGCCGGCATCTTGCATGGTCTGACGCATCCACCAGACGACATCATCGGTGGATGTGATGCCGGGGTGGATCACGGCGGTGGAAAAGGCGCGGACGATAATCTGATGACCGATCTCAACAAGGCGGGCGTAAGCTGTGATCTCTTCCGGCAGGCGCTGCTCCAGCCAGCCAACACAGAGGCCCTCCGCGCTGATCAGGCGCGAGCGGTGCTTTTCGTCCAGCGCATCGCTGATGAGTTGAAATTCAGTATGCGACAGGCCATCGCCGAAGGCGAAGGTACGCGAGACGTTGATGCCGATGCGCTTGGGATCGCGCTCGCGCACCAGGCGAGCAAGACAGGCCTGCTGGTCTTCTTCATCGGGGTCCCAGGCGGCTTCGTAGAAGCCTTCATAGCCGTAACGCGAGAGGGTGAGTCGCTCGATGCTGCCGTCGCTTGCTCTCGTGAAGAGCAGAATCGTCCGCCGCCGGGCGGACATTGACGCCGCGGGCAGGAGCGACATGATAACAGGGTCTTCGTTGTATTCTCGGCAGGCGATGATCCACATGTCCATATCTTCGCGCGCCATCAGTGCCGGAATGATGCTGTCCAGCCGCGCCTTCAGCCAGCCGTCTACGACTTCCGCTTGCTGTCTCAAAGGCAGGATTTCGCCGGTGAACTTCATGTCGCTTTATCCTTTCGTGAACGACTCCGCTTAGGTAGGCGCGACGGCGTTTTGCCAATGGAGCCGCAGGGCGGCTTTACCGCGCCGGTAGGACAGATAGAGATATGACAATTCGAAGGCTTGCCCGAGCGTCAAGCCGAGCGAAGCGGCCAGAATGCCATGCAGGCCCAGGGCGATGCCGCCCCAGACGATGATTGCGGTCAAAGCGAAGCCCAGTGAAATGGCTTGATAGATGGCGGCGGTCCGGTTGCTAAGCATGAGCAAAGCGCGGAAGTAGCTGTGCAGCGTCGTCAGCAGGGGCAGCAGGAAGGCGGCTTGCGCGCCGGCAATGACCAGCGCGTGCAGGTCAGCGGTGACGCCGAGAACGACGCCGAGGTATAGCTGTATCAACGGAGTGGTGGCGAAGAGCAGCATGAGCAGGCTGAGGCAGAGACCGAGCCGAATGGTGAAATTACGCAATATGCGGTGGCGCTGTTCGCTGTCGTCCAATGAAATCACGACTTCCTGATAGGCCAGACCGCCGGCTCGCATCATCATCATGATCGAGAGAATCAGCGGCCAGGCGGCCAGGCTCTCCGTCGCATCGGGCATACTGGCGAGTCCGCGCTCAATTGCCGGATGGACCAGCATGGTGATCAGGCTGGTCACGGCGAGCGGCAAGTGAAAGCGCGCAGCCTGGCTGTAGGTCAGCGGCGGTCTATGCTCTGGTCGCGGTGTTTCCAGCAAGCGCTTTACATCCGGGCGCGAGACGCGATGCGTGTAGAGGGCTTCGGCGAATACGGAACAGATCAGGGCGAGGGCGCCGATCTCTGTGCCGGCGATATTGGTGATAGCGCCCAGGGACACGGCCACACAGCCCGAGACGAGCACTCGGATGAGCGTGCCGTAGCCGACATAACGCGTGTTGCCGAAGCGAATGATGACCCCCTGGTGGAAGCGCCGGTAGCCGATAACGGCGCCCCAGAGCGTTACGATCTTCATTCCGGGCCGCGTCGCGTCGATGATATGCGAGGGTATATTGAGCAGGGCGCCGAGATAGAAATCAAGCAGGGGCGTGAAGGCCATCAAGAGGGCCAGGGCCGCGATGAACATGTTCAAGCCCAGCATGAAGCGCCAGAGCAGGCGAAAAGATTGCCGATCCCGCGATAGGGCATTGCTGGTGGCGAGCAGCATGATGATCGGCGTTTCGAGGAGGATCGACAGCGAAAACATCAGGCCGAAGGCGGCGAGTTGCGTCTCGGCGTCGGGCTTGCGACTGATCACGCTCTGGATCACCGTGCCTTCCAGGGTCATCAGCAGCCAGGCGAGAGCCAGCGGAATCCAGAATATGAGAACTTTGCGGTAGGTCACGGCTCAACTGTCTTTGCGCTCGGTACGCCAAGCCGAGATTGTAATTGACCAGTTCGCATTATGATAGTAGCTAGCCCGACGGAAGGCGCCTTGCGCGCGGCGGGAAGTTGGGCGCAGAGCAATCGCCCAGAGAAGCCCTATCCGCTTCAACAGCAGTAGAAACAAGAATTAGCCACAGAGTACACAGAAGTAAACGCAAATAAGTCGTGCAAAAAAAGGACGATGATTCTGATATTTCGGTATCTGTAGGGGCGAGTGTCTACGCTACCCTTGGATCGCCCGTTACATCGCCATTTTGCATTTGAGCGACTCTTGAGTCGCCCCTACACTATCTTTCTGATTGTTGCATGACTTACTTGGTGTTACTGAGAAAAGCCGTTTAGATAGCCAGGCGACAGTTATTGAGAAATGGCCGAAAACATACGAAAACCCCTGTGCCCTCGAATTAACTCGGTGTACTCGGTGGTAAGACATAATCTGGTGCGATTGCTCTGAGTTGGGCGCTTGACACCTGGCGCAGTGAGTGCTAAGCTAGCAGAGTTGTCTGGGGGCGTGGTGTAGCGGTTAACATGCCGGCCTGTCAAGCCGGAGATCGCGGGTTCAAATCCCGTCGCTCCCGTCAATCGGAGATGCCAACTCGGTATCTCCTTTTTCTTTGAGTAGAGAATATGGTTCTTAATTCCTTCATACGCTACACAGCGGATTCCCTTTGCATAGACGAAGTGAGTATTGACGCGATCATCCGGGAGACGGGCACGCCGGTCTACATCTACAGCCTCAAGCGCGCCCGGGAAAATTATCGGCGCCTGCGATCAGCCTTTGCTCGGCTGGGCGCTCGCGTTCATTTCAGCCTGAAGTCCAATGGCAGCCTGGCGATTCTACGCGCTCTGGAGGAGGCGGGCGCTGGTTTTGACTGTGTCAGCGGCGGTGAGATTACCCTGGCTTTGGAAGCGGGCGCGCGGGGGAAGGACATCGTCTTTGCCGGCGTTGGCAAGACTCGCGCGGAGATTAACTACGCTGTATCAAAGGGCATCGGCTGGTTCAACGCCGAGAATGCGCTGGAGCTGCGCTACATCAATGACGCCGCGGCGAATGCCGGCGTTGAGGCGGTGCGGGTGGCGCTCCGGCTGAATCCGCAGGTGGCGGCCAAGACGCATCCCCACATGGCTACCGGACACGGCGCGGCGAAATTCGGCTTGACCGCTGATGTCATCCGCATGGTCTTGGCGCGCCAAGCTGAGTATCCGCGCATCAACTTCGCCGGCATCCACTTGCATATCGGCAGTCAGTTGGGCGATAACGCGGCCAGCCTGAGCGCTGTGGACAAGTTGCTCGATTTGATACGCCCCTGGCCTCAGATCCGGACGATCAATCTGGGTGGCGGTTTGCCAGTCGCCTACCGCTCTGACGAGACGATTCCCTCACTTGACGATTTTGTGGAGGCGCTGGCGCCGCGGCTGGATGGCTACGAGGTCTTGCTGGAACCGGGCCGGGCGATTGTGGCCGACGCCGGTGTGCTGGTGGCGGAAGTGCTGTATGTGAAGCGGCAAGCGGGGCAGATCTTTTACATCGTCGACGCCAGCATGGCCGAGATGATTCGTCCGGCGCTCTATGACGCGCATCATGAAATCGTACCGCTGAACAAGACAGAAGGCGACTTGGTCAACGCGCAGGTGGCAGGACCGGTATGTGAGTCGGCGGATGTGCTGGCGCGCGATAGAAGGCTGCCATTGCTGCGCGCGGGCGACAAGGTGGCGCTGCTGACGGCGGGCGCCTACGGCATGGCGATGGCGAGCAATTATAATGCGCGTCCGCGTCCGGCGGAGGTGGTGGTGTCGGAGTCGGGGGATCGCTGGCGGGTCAGCCGGCGGCGGGAGGCGGTCGAGGATCTATGCCGTCTGGAGTTGTGAGGCCGGAAGCGGGCATCAAAAAAAGACCCGTTTTCGGGTCCCCAATCAGTGCTGATGGGAAGATTTGAACTTCCGACCTCGCGATTATGAGTCGCGCGCTCTAACCAGCTGAGCTACATCAGCTCGATAGCGGGGGCTGGATTCGAACCAACGACCTTTGGGTTATGAGCCCAACGAGCTACCACTGCTCCACCCCGCATTGCCAAGCAACGATTTCCGCTGCCGATCATGATAATAACAGGTTGCCCGGCGCCTGTCAATGATGACTTGGCCGGGAAGCGTTTCGAACTGAGGATTGACGCCCCCACCCGATCGGCATTCTCAATGCCTGAACAAATAGTCGCCTATTGCGGCTGAGTTTCCACTACACTGACAAAAGATAGTATCGTTCAAAAGGACACTATGCTCTCACATAACACAATCCAACCGAGACACAACGTCTGTCTGACGCCGGCAGTCAGATGGCCAGATGGCCCCAAAAACATATTTCCCAGCAAACTCCGCTCAGCAGGAGACGCAAATGCTCTCGTATCGAACTCGTTGACCACCGGTCTTCATTGGATAATCTCATCTTGCGGAATGCGGCTAAAAGTGGCTATAATTGTGCGGATTACGAACACCTGTTCGCAGATGATGAGGTCGCATCGTGCCTGAATTTGAGTTGGAGTCTCCTTTTGCGCCCACCGGCGATCAACCGACGGCCATTGAGGGTTTGCTGGCGGGCTTGAAGCAGGGCCATCGGCATCAGACTTTGCTGGGCGCGACCGGCACCGGCAAGACTTTCACCATCGCCAATATCGTGCAGTCGACCCAGCGACCGACGCTGGTCATGGCGCATAACAAGACACTCGCCGCCCAGCTCTATGCCGAGTTCAAGCGGCTTTTCCCGAACAACGCCATCGAGTATTTTGTCAGCTATTACGATTATTATCAGCCGGAAGCTTATGTGCCGCGGCACGACCTTTATATTGAGAAGTCGACCGATATCAACGAGCAGATCGAGCGCCTTAGATTGTCGGCGACAGCCTCGCTCTTTTCGCGCCGCGATGTGCTGATAGTCGCCTCGGTTTCCTGCATCTATGGCATTGGCGATCCAGTGAATTGGCAGAAGATGTCGGTGGAATTGGAGGTTGGCGAAGAGGTGCGGCGGGAGCGTGTGCTGCGCGATTTGGTGCGAATTCAGTATTCGCGCAATGATTTGGAGTTGCGCCGCGGCACATTTCGCGCCCGCGGCGATACGCTGGAGATAGTGCCCGGTTACTCCGAGACGGCCTTCCGTATCTACCTGTGGGGCGACGAAATCGAGAAAATCGTCGAGTTCCATCCGCTGACGGGCGAAGTTGTGCACGTTCACAATTTGGTGACGATCTTCCCGGCGCGGGAATACATCACTGATGACGAGCATATACGCGAGGCGCTGACCGATATCGAAGCGGAGTTGGAAGAGCAGATCGCTTATTTCAAGCGCGAAGACAAGTTGATCGAAGCGCAGCGCATTGAGCAGCGCACGCGTTACGACATTGAGATGCTGCGCGAAGTTGGCTTCACCACCGGCATCGAGAATTATTCGCGCCATTTCGACCGGCGGCCGCCTGGCAGCGCGCCCTACACCTTGATCGATTATCTGCCGGAAGATCACCTGCTGGTTATCGACGAAAGCCATATGACCGTGCCGCAAATCCGCGGCATGTATAACGGCGACCGCGCCCGAAAGCAGGTGCTGGTCGATTTCGGATTCCGCTTGCCGAGCGCGCTGGATAACCGGCCGCTGCAGTTTCCCGAGTTTTGGAAACGGGTAGGGCAGGCGATTTACACCAGCGCGACCCCCGGACCCTATGAAGACAAGCATGCCCAGCAAGTGGTCGAGCAAATCATTCGCCCCACGGCCATCGTTGATCCGCAGGTGGATGTGCGCCCGATAGAAGGACAGATTGACGACCTGCTTCAAGAGATCGCCTTGCGCGTTCGTGAAGGGCAGCGCGTGCTTGTCACGACCTTGACGCAGCGTATGTCCGAAGAGCTGGCCGGTTACCTCAACGAACTGGGCATCAAGGGGCAATACTTGCACGCTGAGGTCGATACGCTGGAACGCGTCGAGATTCTGCGCGATCTGCGCATGGGGGTTTACGATGTCGTTGTCGGAATCAATCTCCTGCGCGAGGGTTTGGACTTGCCGGAAGTCTCCCTGGTGGCGATCCTAGATGCGGACAAAGCCGGTTTCTTGCGTTCGGAACCTGCTCTGATCCAGACCATCGGTCGGGCGGCCCGCCATGTCGAGGGCAAGGTCATCATGTACGCCGACAAAATGACTCCGGCGATGCAAGGCGCGATTGATGAAACGAATCGGCGGCGAGCCAAACAGGAAGCTTACAATCGCGATAATGGCATTGAGCCGCAACAAATCGTCAAGGATATCCAGGACATCACGGACCGACTGCGCGCGATCGACAGTGAAGATGCGGATGAGCGAGTCTCAGTTGATCTGGGCTTGCAGACCCTGCCTGCGGATGAACTCCAGCACATGATCGATGAATTGGAAGGCGAGATGAAGAAAGCGGCGCAGGCCCTAGAATTTGAGAAAGCGGCCGCGCTCCGCGATCAGATATTTGACTTGCGTGGTGTGCTGATGGAGGCGCATGGCGTCGAAGGCGATCTGATGTTGAGCTAAAGCTTATGTATCCGACGCGCTCTTTCGATGAGCGGAGATGGGTCGTGGTCCTGCCCCGATGAGGGCGGAGCGCCATAGGGATCGCCTATCGTCTCGCCACCGAGCAGCGCGCGCGCGATATTGCACCAGCCTTGCGCCAGTACCTTGAGATCGTAGCCGCCTTCCATGACAAAAACAATTCTTCCGCCGCAAAGCGCTTCCGCAATTTGCAGGCATTCACGCGCCAGGTGATCGTATCCGGCCAGGCTGAGTTGCATGCCGGCGAGCGGGTCAACCCAATGCGCGTCAAATCCAGCCGAGATGAGTATGAGGTCGGGCGCGAATTGCTCCGCTGCGGGCCATACGATTTCGGCCAAAACCCGCTCGTATGTCGCGTCGCCGTGACCGCCCGCGAGGGGCACATTAAGCGTATAACCTTTGCCGGCGCCCGCTCCTGTTTCGCTTAAGCCACCGCTGCCAGGATAGAGCGGACTCTGATGAATTGAGATGAACATGACGGAGGGATCGGCGTAGAAGATGTCTTGGCTGCCGTTGCCGTGATGCACATCGTAATCGATGATGAGGACCTTCTCGAAATCGTGCTGCGCCTGGGCATGACGGGCGGCGATGGCGATGTTGTTGAGCAGACAGAAGCCCATCTGCCAATCGGCAGTGGCGTGATGCCCCGGCGGTCTCACGACAGCCAGAGCATTGTCCGCCCGCTTGTCGGCAATCAGGTCGATAGACCCGGTGACTGCGCCGGCCGCCAGACGGGCGATTTCCAACGAGACAGGCAGCGCGTAGGTATCGGCATCGATGCGAACCATCCGCTCCTGATGCGATATGTTGGTCAGGCGCTCGAGGTGAGCCGGGCTGTGCACAGCCAATATTTGCTCATTTGTGACTTGAGACGGCTCCACATGGGATAGCTGATCGGCCAAGCCCTGAGCAACCATCTGCTCCCAGACGGTGTGGATGCGTCCCGCGTGTTCCGGGTGTCCGGGGAAATCGTGTTCGGTGAAGCGGGAATGGGTCAGGTATGCCGTGGTCACAGGTCGCTCCTTAGGGTTCTTCTGCGATTTTAGGGCGGAGGATCAAATAATCAAAGTCGTTCATGCGCACCGACTTTTGATGCTCATAGAATCGGTCGAGCGCTTCGAGGACGGGCGGCGGATAGAAGAGCGCGCGGAGGATAACCAGACCGAATTGCTGCCCCTCGATCATCTCGATGAGTTGCTCGCCTTTGAACTGTCCGGCGAGATGGAGGTTTCGAAGTTGCGTGGGGTTCGTCACCACATCGCGCCCGGCGGCCATGGTGAAGCCGGCTTCTTCGCTGAGCACCGGCTTGTCGGTCGCGCGGATTAGCTCGACGATCCGGTCGCCGGCGGCGTGATCGGCGGGCGTCAGAAAATAGCCGATATGCGCGTAACCGCCGACATCGAAAGTGGCGGAATCGTAGAAGTCCTCGCGCACGTTGGCTTTGATGCCAAGGAGTTCCCCGATTGGCTGGAAGCTGCCGTCAGTCGGCATCTTGAGCGTGGCGCGCGCATAACCCAGATACAGCAACGGAATGACAATCGCGGCGGCGGCGCTGATGTTCGCGATTGAAAATGCGCGCGGCAATCGCAAATTTTGAGTGACGATGCGCGAGAAGAAGATGCCGCTGAGGATGCACATGGCGGCGACCGAGGTGACCAGGTAGCTGTCGCCGGCGCCCCAGGTGCCGGAAGCGATCCCGCCCAGGAGAGCGGCCGCGGCGAACCAGATGCTGTAGAGTGACAGGCGGTCGATGTAGGTCTCGTAGATCAGCAACAAAACAGCGGGTATCAAAAGAAATCCATGCAGCTTGAACCAGAGAAGGAATAGACCAAAGGCTTGCTCGCGCATGAAATCGTTGACATTGGCGACAACTGCCTGGAGCCACCATTGGCCGCCCGAGGCGATGTTCAGCGCCAGGAAGATCGCGCTGCCCGCCATAACGAAGGCGGCGGTCCAGGCGGCGGCGCGGCGCGGCGCGCGCAGGAACATCCATGTAATGGCGGCGACTGCGCTGATGGCGGCCAACTGTTTGGTGTAGCCGGCGCAGATCAAGAGCAGCAGGGCTATGGCAATGCCACGCCGATCGCGCCGCGGGAAGGCGCTCGCGAGCAGCACCACGGCAAGCGTCTCGAATGTGACCATCATCGTGTGCTGGCGATAGAGCGGCCCGATGTGGTAAACAAAGTTGGAACTGAGAAAGGCCAGCCCGGCTAACAGGGAGATCCAGGCTTGGCGCTGCCCATCGCGGTAGACGGCATAGCTGATGGCAACTGCGCTAATAAGAGAGCCGATGAAACCGAGCAGCCGCCCGTACCAATAGGCAGGACCGAAGAACCAGACAAATGGCGCTGCCATTACATGAAATAGCGGCGGGTAATTGCTCGCGTAAAAGGGATAAACTTCCGTATCGCGATAAGGCAATTCGCCGCGGCTGAATATCACCGTGTCATGCACTTCAAAGCCTTCGCCCTGATCGTAATCGTAGGGGAAGGCGAGCAAGTTGGCGGCGTAGAGAAAATAGACGACGAGAGAAAACAGCAGGGATATGGTCGCCGCAAGCATGAGGGTGTGGCGCAGGTGGATGATCGTAGGTCTCATGCGGGCGCGTCGCCCAAGGGAACGAGCGAGAGACCGATGATGGTCAGCGCTGCCATCAGCAGCAGAGCGAGCGATTGCGCGGGGCCGATGCCGCCCTGACGCCCGACATCAATGAGGTCAATGGCCAGGATACCGGCGAAGCCCAGTATGCCGATAACTGCCAGAGCAATGCCGAGCTGGCGCTTGGTAATTGCGCGATCATCACTGTCCATGAGCGGAAGTTTAGTCAAGTTGGCAGGCGCTGTAAAGTGCAGCGGCGGGGGCCGCAGGCGCAGAATGACCATACATTTGCGCGGGCGCGCGTGATAAGCTATGCCGCCAGGCAGATATTGGCTATGCGCTGACAAGAGTCGAATTGGGAGACACAGCACTATGATGAAGACGCATACCTGTGGCGAGCTGCGGGAGAAAGATGCCGGCACAGCGGTCACTTTGGCGGGCTGGGTGAACCGGCGGCGCGATCAAGGCGGCTTGATCTTCATCGACCTGCGCGATCGCTGGGGCATAACGCAAGTGGTCGTCGATTTGGAATCGGCGCCGGCTGCCCATGCTGTCGCCGATAGCGCCCGCAACGAGTATGTTTTGCAGGTGCAAGGCAAGGTGCGGATTCGGCCCGAAGGCACGGCCAACCCGGAGCTCGCGACCGGCGATATCGATATAGTCGCTGAGGACATCGTAATCCTGAATCGGTCGCGCACGCCGCCTTTCTATATCAACAAAGAAGAAGGCGCGTTGGATGAGGCGCTGCGCATGCGACACCGCTATCTGGACCTGCGCCGCGAGCCGATGCAGGAGAACATCTTGCTGCGGCACCGGACGGTCAAGTTCATCCGCGATTTTCTCGATAAAGAAGATTTCGTCGAGATAGAGACGCCGATTCTCTTCAAAACCACGCCGGAAGGCGCGCGCGATTTTCTGGTGCCGAGCCGCTTGCAGCCGGGCATGTTTTATGCCTTGCCACAATCTCCGCAACAGTTGAAGCAACTGCTGATGGTGGGCGGTTTCGAGCGCTATTTTCAGATCGCCCGCTGCTTCCGCGATGAGGATTTGCGGGGAGACCGGCAGCCTGAGTTCACGCAGCTTGACCTGGAGATGAGCTTTGTCGAACGCGAAGATGTGATGCGGCTGATGGAAAAGCTGGCGGCGGAGATCGTCAAGGCGATCACGCCGCAGAAACGTCTGATCGCCGAGCCGTTTCCTCGTATCCGCTATCAGGACGCGCTGGAGCAATATGGCACCGACCGCCCCGATATCCGCTTCGACCTGCGCGCCATCGATATCAGCCACATCGCCGGGCGCTGCGCTTTTCCTGTTTTTGTGGAGAACGTTAAGGCGGGCAAGAAAGTCAAGTGCATGCGTGTGCCCGGGGCAGCCGGCGCCTTGAGCGGGACGCAACTGCGCAAGGTGGCGCGGGACCTCGAGACGATGGCGCGTCGGGCCGGGGCAAAGGGCCTGGCTTATATCACCGTGCCGACTGACCCGGAAGGCGAACTACGCGGGCCGATCGGCAAGTTTTTCAGCGTCGAGCTCAAGCTGGAGTTGCTGGAGGCGATGGCGGCTGAAGGCGGGGATTTGCTGCTTTTCATGTCGGACCGGGACGAGATCGTCTATGAGGTGACGGATGCGCTGCGCAATCACTTCAAGGCGGGGTTGGATCTTGACGACGACCTGCTGGCCTTCTGCTGGATTTACGATTTCCCCGAGTTCATTCGCGACGAGGAAAACGATCGCTGGGATCCATCGCAGCACATGTTTACCATGCCGCTGCCGGAAGATTTGCATCTGCTGGATAGCGATCCGGGCGCGGCGCGGGGCTCACAATATGACCTGGTATGCAATGGTTACGAGGTCGGCGGCGGCAGCATCCGCATCCACGACCGCGCGATACAGGAGAAAATTTTCCCGCTGATCGGCCAGAGCATGGAGCAGGCCATGGCTGAATTCGGTCACATGCTGGAAGCATTCGAGTATGGGGCGCCGCCTCATGGTGGCATGGCCTGGGGCATTGATCGTCTGGTGATGCTGCTGGCTGGCGCGCCCAACATCCGCGAAGTGATCGCCTTTCCCAAGACGCAAGGCGGCACGGA
The DNA here is from genome assembly GCA_022822545.1 of Anaerolineae bacterium. GTDB lineage: Bacteria > Chloroflexota > Anaerolineae > Aggregatilineales > Phototrophicaceae > UBA6055. Next base: position 19,360 of record JAJEBE010000037.1, on the reverse strand, counting down.
TATCATGGCGAACGCGCCCTCGCCTGCCGAGGCGGAGCAACTCAACGAGCTATATATTCAACTGGCGCTGCCCGAGAGCGAAGAGCAAGTCTAGCGGACGCGCCCGGCAGCGCCGGATAGCGGACGGGAATCGCGCCCGCTTGCCCAACTCAGTCTACTCTTCAGTTGGATTGAACACGTTGCCATGCACCAAACCGGCAATGATTCCGCCGCCAAATATGCCGACAAGATAAGGTATCAGATAGGCTGTCTCGCCAGCGACGAGCGCGGGCCCGAGCGTACGCGCTGGATTCAGGGATGCGCCGGTCGCGGGGCCGCCGGCGAAGATGCTCGCCGCCAGCGTAAAGCCGATGGCGACGCCGGCCAGCTTGCCGGCCTTGCCATAAGCCGCCGCCTGGAATACCGCGCTGACGAGGAAGAAGGTGAGAATCGCCTCATAGATCGCCGCGGTCCAGACCGATCCGTCGGTGAGGAAGCCCGTAGTCTGGCCAAAGTTGTAGGCGTTTCCAGCGAGAAAATCAGCCACGCCGGCATTGTCCTGCGGGAAAACCGTCACAAGGACCAGGGCGGCGATGATGCCACCGATGAACTGCGCAACGATGAAGTAAGCGGACTTGGTGACGTCTTGCTGCCCGCCGATGGTCAAACCCAGAGTGACCGCCGGGTTAAACTGGGCGCCGGAGATATGCCCATATGTATATATCAGAGCGCAAAGTATCAAGCCATGCGCAAAAGCGGGCACGACTACGCCGAATATCGGCGCGACCAATACGGCGGCCGCCCCGACAAATACCAGGACGAAGGCGCCAATCAACTCGGCGAGGCTCTCTCTCATCAAATCATTGTCCATCACATAACTCCTTTTTAAGCAAATGCTGAATTCACGACAATTCCATTATAAGTTTGAGCGAAATCTTGCGCTGGCTGCAAGCGCCTCTATCACCTGATTTGACAGCCTGGAAGCTATCTGCTATAACCTGCTTCGCCTGCTGTATGCGTGATAGAACTATATGTGCCGAGCCAACATTCTCTAGAAGGGAGTCTTTCTTTGGTAGCCCATGTAATAGGCTAGAGCCAAAACAGCGGTTATCAAGCGATTCCCGGCCTGAATTAATTCAGGTTCGAGACACTATGGCTACACGGTACGGTGGGCGAAGGTCTAATAGGCAGCGCGCGAAAACCGCCGCTGCCTTTGCGTTTAACGCGCGTAATCTTCGCCAAAGGTCTCACTCAAGAGGACTGGCAGGCGTTCGACGATGGGAATCAGCACCTGCTGTTGATATTCTTCGGTGGTGTATTCCTGCAAATACTCAAAATTCATCACCCGCATCGAAATGTTTTCCGATTCAATATCTTTGGCGAAAAGCGCCAATTGCACGATCTGCTCGATATCCAGCCCGGTCTGGAGGTTTTCGCTCAGGCTGCTCAGCAATGCCGGCAACTGGGCGACCAATTGCAGGAAGTTGATGCTCAGGGCGCGGTCGCGAATGCTGTTGAGAACCTGCTGCTGGCGTCCCGCTCGCAGGACATCATTGTTGCCGTGCCTGGTGCGGGCGAAGCGAAGGGCGTTTTCGCCGTCCAGGATGTGTGTGCCCGGCTCCAGATGGAATGGATCATAGCCGTAGTTGTCATCGGGATAACGTTCATCATTGATGGCGTAATCGATAGTTACTTCAATGCCGCCCAGGAGATCGACCAAATCGGTCAAGACCTTGAAATCGACCAGGACGTAGTTATGCACGCGTATGCCGAGGTTCCAGCTGATTGTCTGCTGCAATAAGCGGGGACCGCCACCGGTAGCGCGGACCTCGCCCAGGAAATAGGCGCGGTTTATCCGGTCTCGGTCCGCCTGCCCGGGTATCTCGACCCAGAGGTCGCGCGGTATGCTAAGGACGCCGATACTGTTGGTCTTGGGAGCAATGCTGACGAGCATCAGGCTGTCGGTGCGCACGGGCTCATTGGATTGATCTTTGCGGCGGTCCAGCCCGGCCACGATAATGGTATAGCGCGATTGCCCATCCCAGGGCGCCATTTCGATGAGACTGCCATCATCGAGGCGCAGGACGTCGACGCCGATGACGCGGCCATCGGCGACAAACTCGCTGCGCGCGTCCACTGGCGTGGGCAGGGCCGGTGTCAAGTTGGCGGTTGGCACAGCGACCTGCGCTGAATTGGGCACGCGCACCAAAACAAACATGCCGATGATCAGAATACCAAAGACAGAAATCATGGCGCCTGCTAAGATGACCCAAGCCCATTCGTTGCGTCGTCGTCGGTTTTTGACGCGGCGCTGGCGTTGACGAGCAAAGGATTGATGTTGCGGGAGGGCAGCTGCTTTGCGCTGATTCTGCGTATATTGCGCGGTGCTGTAAACGGGAGCGGTGTTGTTGGCAGATAGACCGGGAGCGCGACGCTTCGGATTGACCGTCGATACGCTTGAAAGAGGATCGCTAGCTTTCTGTCGCGTCTGCTGTGTCATGCAGAACTGATTCCATCATGAAACCATCGTCACTAGATGCAGTATAGGGTTGGTCGCAGAATGGCACAAATGCGGAGCATAGTAGAATCAGAATTCCGCAGCGGCGCCTGGAATATGGCTGTCGACAGCGCCATTGCCGAGGCGGTTGCCGCTTGTGAGCAGGGGCCGACCTTGCGCTTGTACGGCTGGAAGCCGTTCTGTCTGTCGCTTGGCTATGGGCAGCGTTGGCGGGAGGCTGATCCGCAGGCGCTCGAAGCTCGCGACTGGGATTTGCTGCGCCGGCCCACCGGCGGCAAGGCGATTCTGCACGGTGACGAATTGACATATAGCCTCTGCCTTCCGCTTGACCATCCTCTGGCCTGCGGCGATATCGTCGAGAGTTATCGGCGGATTAGCGTTGGATTGCTACGGGCCCTGGACTGCCTCGGCATATCGGCAGTGGCTGAGCATCAAGGTCACGGCGCCCGCCGCTCATTGGCGGGACCGGTCTGCTTTGAAATGCCCTCGCATTATGAGATTGCGGTTGGGGAGCGCAAGCTGATTGGCAGCGCGCAACTGCGGCGCAAGGGGGCTATGCTTCAGCACGGCACGCTCCCGCTTAGGGGTGATGTGGGGCGCATCTGTGATGTGTTGGCGTTTGACACGGAGGCGGAGCGGGACTCGCAGAGGCAGAGAGTGCGCCGGCGGGCGTCGACGTTGGCGCAAGTCGCAGGACGCGAGCCCACGTGGTCAGAAGTCGCCGCGGCAGTGGAATATGGCTTCAGCGCCGCCTTCGATCTCATGTTAGTTCGTGAGCAACTGTCGGACAATGAAACAACCCGAGCGGCTGAAATCAAGGTTGAGAGATTTGGCAATCCCGACTGGACAAGGAAACGTTAGCATGGCGGCGTTCACATGTCAGGCGTTTCTCAGTAGACGCGCAGAAGCAGGCCTTTGAGATATTCGCCCTCGGGAAAGCTCAGGCTGACCGGATGGTCGGCGGCGGCTGATAGCGGCTTGACCACTTGCGCTGTCCGCCCGCAATCGGCCAAGGCGCCAAAGACGATCTTGCGGAACAAATCGCGGCTGATTCCGCCGGAACACGAGAAGGTCATCAGGTAGCCGCCTTCCTTGACCAGCTTGAAGGCGTTCAGGTTGAGGTCTTTGTAGCCGCGGGCCGCGCGCTGGACCTGGCGCTTGGACCCGGCGAATCTGGGCGGATCGAGCAGGACGAAGTCAAACGACTCATTCATTTCCGCGCAATTTCGCAGATAGTCAAAGCCATCGGCCAGGATGAACTCGGCTGTTTCACCGTATGTGGCGGGCTCGTATCCGTTGTGCAGAAAGTTGCGTTCCGCCATTTCAAGCGCCTTGCGCGAGGCATCGACATTAACGGAATGCAGCGCGCCAAAGCGGCCAGCGGCCAGGGCGAATCCGCCGGTGTAACTGAAGAGATTCAGCAGCTTTGCCCTGCCTGACCCTTCAGCCAGATGATGTTTGACCAGGCAGGCGAGAAGTCGTCGATTATCTCGCTGATCGAGGTAAAAGCCGGTCTTGTGTCCCGCCGCGATGTCGACGAGGTATTTGGAGTTTTCTTGTATCTCGATCAGGTCGGGTAGAGGTCCGCCGCGCAGGGGGCCGACCGTCGAGGCCAAGCCTTCTTTCCGGCGCGCCGGAACATCGCTGCGCTCGTATATGTTTTCAGCGCCGGTCACGTCTACGAGCGCGCCCAGGATTACTTCCTTTTGCTTGTCGATGAATTGCGTCAGCGCTTGCAGGACATACCAGTTGGCGTAACGGTCGATGATCAGACCAGGGAGAAAATCGTTTTCCGCGTTGACCAGTCGGCAAGCCGAGCGAGGGCCGCTGGCGTTTAACTCACTGCGCAGGCTGAGGGCGCGCTGGAGCTTCTTGCGCCACCAGGCGTCGTCGATCGGCTCATCCTCCCAGGACATGATCCGCACTTGAATCTGGGAGCGGGAATTCCAGTAGCCGCGGGCCAGGAAGCGATCGTTGCGGTCGACCACGTTGACGAGTTCGCCATCGACGGCGTTCTCGGCATGGGTGATCGCGCCGGAGTAAATCCAGGGATGGCGGTTGCGGATGGGCTTTTCCCGGCCCTGCTTTATTCGAACTATACCGTCAGTCATGCCCGGCTCATGGTAAAGACTCGCCTGCGATCAGGGCGCGCAGTTCAGCTTCGCTCAGGATGGGAACGCCGTTTTTGGCCGCTTTCTCGACCTTGCTCCCGGGCGAATCCCCGGCGACCACGTAACTTGTCTTCTTGCTGACGCTGCTCGTCACTTTTCCGCCGTTGGCTTCGACCAGCGCCTTGACCTCGCCGCGCGGCACGGACATGGCGCCAGTGAGTACGAAGGTCTTGCCCGCCAGAATTGTGCCGGCGATCATCTTCTCCTCGGCTTTCATGTTGACGCCGGCAACTCGCATCTTCATGAGCACAGATCGATGGTGCTCGTCGGTGAACCAGTCGACGATGTTCTGCGCCAGTATCGGTCCCAAGCCTTCGATAGAGTGCAGCGGGCGCGAGGCGTCGATGAGCGCCGTCAGACGCTCGACGATGACGGCGAGCGCAGCGGGACTCAATTGAAGCGGACGCAGCAAGCGTTCAAGCCGAAGCGATAGATCAGACGCGTCGAGGTATCGCGGCGCCAAATCCGTAGTCGGATTCTCCAGGCGTTGCAGAAGTCTGGTCGCATCGGGCTCGTCGGCCGCTGCCGGTTCGGTTAAAGGAAGAACGTTTTCAATGAAGGAGGCTTCCGCCGCGCGGATGTTTTCGGCGGCGCTGAGAAGCAGGTCCATCGAGGTGAAATTATCGGTGAGCAGGCCGGCTACGGTCGAGCCGACGCCATCTATGCCCAGCGATGTCAAGACCTGGGCAAAGGGGCGCGATTTGGCTTGCTCGATAGAATTGAGCAGATTCTCGACCTTTTTCTCGGCGAAACCTTCCAGAGCGAGCAGGGGCTCGGCTTCCAAGGTGAAGATGTCCGCTTCGTCTTCGATGAGTCCGTCCTCAATCAGAGCGGCGATGGTTTGTGGTCCCATGCCTTCAATATCCATCGCGCCGCGCGACACGAAGAACTCGAGGGTACGCATGACGCGTTCCGGGCATTTGGGATTTGGGCAATACCAGTCGACGGCGCCTTCGGGTTGGATCAAGTCTGTGGCGCAGAAGGGGCAGGTATCCGGCGGGAGGATTGGCGTTTCGCTGCCATCGCGCGCCCCCGTAACCGGCCCGATGACATAAGGTATGACATCGCCGGAGCGCTTGACGATGACGCGGTCGCCCAGGCGGACATCAAGCGCGGCGACCTGGTCATAATTGTGCAAGCTGGCATTGGAGACCGTGACGCCGCCGATGAAGACGGGATCGAGCTGCGCGGTCGGCGTCACCTTGCCGGTGCGACCGATGCCGATTGTGATGCCCAGCAGCTTGGTCGTGGCTTCTTCCGCCGGGAATTTGTAGGCGATGGCGCCGCGTGGATCCTTGCTCACGACGCCCAACTCCCGCGCTTGCGACAGGTCGTTGACCTTCAGGACCAGGCCGTCAATTTCGAAGGGCAGATCGTCGCGGCGGGCTTCCCAGCCGGGCAAAGCTTGAATCACCTCGTCGAGATTTGCGCGCAAACGCGCGTCCGTGATGACGTTGAAGCCCATCTCGCTGAGATAGCGCAGGATATCCCATTCGCTCTCCAGTTCAAGACCATCGCTATCGACGATGGCATAGATGTAAGCGGTGAGTTTGCGCTTGGCGGTTTCGCGGCTGTCCTTTTGCTTGAGCGAGCCGGAGGCGGTGTTGCGCGGGTTGATATAGGCGGGCAGGTCCTGCGCCTGCTGTTCGCGGTTGAGCTCGAGGAAATGCTCCTTGTGGAACAGGATCTCGCCGCGGACGACTAGGCGGCTGGGCGCGGCGCTGCGGCCGTCAATGGGGATGCGCAGCGGGACAGTGCGAATCGTCTTGACATTGGCCGTGACATCGTCGCCCAATTCGCCGTTGCCGCGGGTGGCGGCGCGGGTCAAAACGCCGTCTTCATAGGTGATGACTATCGCCAGGCCATCCAGCTTGGGTTGCAGGACGTATTCCAATTGCGCGCCGGAGGGCAGAAGACGGAGGTTGCGTTCTTCCCAGTTTCGCAGGTCGTCGTCATCAAAGGCATTTGCCAGACTAAGTATCGGCGCTGGATGTTGAACTTTGGGGAAATCTCCCGATAGATCCGAGCCGACGCGTTGCGTTGGCGAATCGGCGCGCGCGTACTGCGGGTACTGGGTTTCAAGGTCTTGCAGGTCGCGCAGCAATTGATCGAACTCCGCATCGGTTACTGTCGGAGCGTTAAGGACGTGGTAGTGATAGTTGTGCTGATTTATTTGCTCGCTCAATTCAGCGATTCGCTTTTGGATGTCTTGAGTCACGATTCTTGTCCTGAACTTTCGGGGACGGTCTGCAAGTAGTTTGCGACTGCCCAGCCGATCACTTCAAATTGTGGATCATGCAGTTGCCACCAACTGTAGCCATCGGCCTGTTGTGGCCCGTCGATTATGTTGAACAGCGTACCGGCGGGGGCGCGAAAAAGCACTTCGCTTTCGCGCAAGCTCGGCACATTGCGAACGTTGAGTTCATCGTTGCCGACGTTGTGAACGCGGGCCTGGAGACCAACAGCGAGGGGCAAGGGTGTATTGGTGATGATGATCGTCGGCACGGCTGGCCCCGTCAGGACAAGGCTTGCTGGCGTCTCGGCAGCCAGGATCACTTTCGGCGCGGAGTCAGCGCCGTCCGATGCTGATGAGGCATCATCCGTTAGCGCGACCGGGATTTGCGCGATTCCCGCCGTCACAATTTCGATAAGCGGTTCCGGTGCCGGCGCGGCAGCTTCTCCGCGCAAGCTTAGCACCAAAGCGGCCGCCCCGATTAGGACAAGCGACACGACAAGGAATGTCAGCAGCAGCCAGGGGAGCGGGATGTACAGGGGATTCCGCGCGCGTTTTAGAGCGCGTCTGAATTGCCGGCGAGCGGCGAGTTGGGCGCGTGTTGGCACTGGCTGAGGCGCGATTGACCCATTGTCTGGGGTAATCCGCGGATCTGCAGCCGCGCCTAATTGTTCCGAGTTTTCGCTCATCGCTCCGGACCGATCAAGGGCGGTTATCCAACCAGCGTGAAAAGCGATCGAAATCCCAGGTGTTCACAACATGTCGCGCTTCCACCCAGCCGCGCCGCGCGTTTGTCACGCCGTATGGCATCAGGTCAAGATGCGCGATGCGATGAGCGTCGGTGTTGACGGCGAGCAGCACGCCCATGTCCTTGGCCATACGCGCTAACTCCGGCTTGAGGTCGAGGCGGAGCGGATTGGCGTTGATTTCCAGAATGGCGCCATGCTCCTGCGCCGCGGCCAGCACCGCGTCCCAATCGGCATCAACCGCCTCGCGATTGGGGAATTGGCGCGCCGACGGATGCCCGATCATATCGACATGCGGATTCTGGATGGCATTGAGCAGGCGCTGCGTCACTTGCTCGCGCTTCTGTTGCAAGCCAGAATGCAGGGAGGCGATGACAAAGTCCATTTGCGCCAGGATCTCGTCCGGATAATCCATCTCCCCATCGGCTTTGATATCCATTTCCGTGCCGGCCAGTATCTGAATCCGGTCACCTATCTCGGCATTGAGTTGGCGCACTTCTTCAGCCTGCGCCAACAACCGCTCAATGCTCAGCCCGTTAGCGATGCCCAGGCTGCGCGAGTGATCGGTGATGACCATATACTGATGTCCGCGCGCGATGCAGGCTTCCGCCATCTCTCGAATCGTGTTTTTGCCATCGCTCCAGGTGCTGTGCATGTGCAGATCGGCAATGATATCCGACCGGGTGATGAGCCGGGGCAAGGCGCCAGCGCGCGCCGCTTCGATCTCGCCGCTATCCTCGCGCAATTCCGGCGGGACATATTGCAATCCCAGCGTCTCATAGACCTTCTCCTCGCTGTCGCAGAGGATCTTTTCGGCGGATTCGATGATGGTCTTGTTCTCGTCGACCGGGCTGAGGGCGTGTTCGTTAAGGCTGAACCCCTGCTCGAGCGCGATTTGCCGCATCTTGACATTATGCGCCAGACTGCCGGTGAAGTAATTGAGCGCCGTGCCCCAGCGGGCCATTTCCAGAACGCGCAGATCCACCTGCAAACCCGAGAGCAACTCAACCGAGCTCTTGGTAGGTCCATGGCCCAGGACACGCGCCACATTCTCCATGCCGACGAAGCGATCCATTATGGGCGCGGCCTTGTCGCTGGCAACAAGAATATCGACATCGCCGATAGTCTCGCGGCCGCGGCGGATACTGCCGGCGAGGGCGCCTCGCTGCGCTTCCGGCAATTCCAGCAAGCGGTCGAGGATCTGCTGCGCCGCGGGCAGGGCGTCGCCGATGTTGGCGCGGCCGGTCTGGCGTGAAAGGGCCTCGATACCGTCAAGTATTTTCTGTTGGCTCTTTGCCCCCATGCCCGGCAGCCCGGCGAGCTTGCCGGAGTCGGCAGCTGCTTGCAAGTCCGCCACCGTGGTGATGTCAAGCTGCTGCCAAAACAGCTTGGCTTTTTTCGGTCCCACGCCATTGATGTGCATGATATCGACCAGGCCTTCGGGCACTTCCGCCCTGAGCCGCTCGTAGAACTCAAGCTGGTCTGTCTCCAGCATTTCGTCGATTTTTGCCGCGATCGTCTTGCCGATATAGCTAAGATCGGTCAATCCGCCCTCGCTGGATATCACACGCAGGTCCCGCGGCACGGCGCGGATCGTCTCGGCCGCGCGGCGATAGGACAGCACGCGATGGATGTTGTCGCCCCGGATCTGTAACATGTCAGAACAACGTTCGAATATATCGGCGATTTCCCGGTTGCTGAGGCTCAATTCCTGCTCCTTAGGCTAATAGTTGAATTAGAACGCATATTCGAGGTAAGTATACCAAAATTTCAGATGGCGTCAAAGTCGTTATGAGACAGACGCTTGACAGCGCGTGGCGGGCGCGATAGCATATTGTGAAACTGAATATACCGAAAGACTGTGAACCAGAGTAGTACGCGTCATCGTGCAGTTTAGAGAGTCGCCGGAGTGCTGAGAAGGCGATACACGCAGAGATGCCGAATGGGCTGGGGAGTCGCGCAGGTGAACGGGAAAGCAATTAGCCTGCGCCGGATCGCGCCCCGTTAAAGGCGCCGGATATCGGCCTGTGATGGTCCGTATCCAGCGAGCGACCTGCTGCGGCGGGTAATCAAGGTGGCACCGCGGGAACCCTTCTCGTCCTTGAACGGATGATTCGGGTTCTTTTGATTTAGGGGGAGAAACGCAATGCTCGAACTGCTGCATGCTGAGCGAACGGATATCAAGCCATCGCGTGAAGAGATCCGCGCCCATTTCGAGCGCGGGGACCATGTGCCGGTTTACCGCACCTTGCTTGGCGATTTGGAGACGCCGATGTCGGTGTACATGAAGTTGAAAGCGAACGGCGGGCCGGCGTTTCTGCTGGAGAGCGTCGAAGGGGGCGAGCAAGTCGGGCGGTACTCCTTCATCGGCGTTAATCCCAAGGGTGTGCTCAGCGTCAAGAATAACATCGTGACTCTGGATCGTGACGGGCAGCAGACCAAGTTTGCTATTCCCGAAGGCCAGGATCCGCTACATATGATCAAGCGGCATTTTCAAACGGTGAACCCGGTCCCGCTGGAAGGTCTGCCGCGTCTGGTCGGGGGCGCGGTCGGCTATATGTCCTACGACATCGTGCGCTATTTCGAGGATTTGCCCGCCACCGCCAGCGAAGAGTTGGATGTGCCGACGGTCGCTTTCATGCTGCCGGATACGCTGGTCATCTTTGATCATGCCAAGCATCAGCTTACCGTGCTGGCGAATGCGCACAACGAAGGCGACGATCCCGATGCCGCTTACGATCGCGCGGTGGCGAGCATCGACGGGATCATTGACGCGCTGTCAATGCCGCTGGTCCATCAAGCCTACGATGCGCCGCGGTATGCTGCCGCCGACGATCCGGTTTCCAATATCGAGCGGTCGGTGTATGAAAAGCGCGTTCGCATTGCAAAAGAGTATATCCGTGATGGCGATGCCTTTCAGATCGTCTTCGCGCAGCGCTTCAGCCGCGAGACCGATGCCAGCCCGCTGCAGATATACCGCGCCTTGCGCGCGACCAATCCCTCGCCTTATATGTTTTTGCTGGAATTCAGCGATGACTTAACGTTGGTAGGCGCATCGCCGGAGATGTTGGTCCGCCTGGAGGATGGCATCGCTTACAACCGTCCGCTGGCGGGAACCCGGCGGCGCGGCGCGAACGAGAAAGAAGACCTCGCTCTGGAAGAAGAGCTGCTCAACGATCCCAAGGAGCGCGCCGAACACGTCATGCTGGTGGACCTCGGACGCAACGACCTGGGTCGCGTCTGTGATTATGGCACGGTGCAGGTCAAGCGTATGATGTATATTGAGCGCTATTCCCACGTCATGCATATCGTCAGCCAGGTGGAAGGCCTGCTGCGCAAGGGTATGGACGCCTTCGACCTGGTGCGGGCGACCTTTCCCGCCGGCACGCTCAGCGGAGCGCCGAAGGTGAGGGCGATGGAAATCATCGAGGAATTGGAGGAGGCTCGCCGCGGACCCTACGGCGGCGCTGTCGGTTACTTCAGCTTTGACGGTTCAATGGATATGTGCATCACGATTCGCACGCTGCTGATGCAGAACGGGACGATCAGCGTGCAGGCGGGCGGCGGCATCGTGGCCGACAGCGACCCAACCGCCGAGTATTATGAGACGGTTCACAAGGCCCAAGCCGTGTTCGAGGCGGTCAAGTACGCTGAGCAGGGCTTGCTGTAGACGACCGGACAATGAGAGGCGAACATGATTCTAGTCATCGACAATTACGACAGCTTTACTTACAACATTGTGCAGGAGTTGGGCGAGCTTGGCGCGGACCTGATGGTCTACCGCAATGACAAAATCTCGGTCGCTGAGATTCGCGCGCTCGCGCCCGATCGCATCGTCATTTCGCCCGGCCCGGGTTATCCGAAAGACGCCGGCGTCTCGCTGGACATCATACGTGGACTCGGCGCGGAAATTCCGCTATTGGGGATTTGCCTGGGTCATCAGGCCATCGGCGAAGCTTATGGCGGGGTCGTCACTCATGCGCCGGAGTTGATGCACGGCAAGACGAGCATGATCTACCATGAGGGGGATACAATTCTCGCCGACATTCCCAATCCCTTTGAAGCAACGCGTTATCACAGCTTGATCGTGGAGGAGGAGACGCTGCCGGATTGCTTGCTGGTCACCGCGCGTACGGCAAACGGCGAAATTATGGGCCTGCGTCATCGGACGCACCCGGTCATCGGCGTGCAGTTTCACCCCGAAAGCATCTTGACGCGGCATGGCATGCAGATGCTGGGCAATTTTATGAAGTACGAAAAAACGGCAGTCGCAGCATTTTAGAACAAAGGGAAGAGGCTATGGATATCCAACGAGCGATAGACGTCTTCAGCCGCTACGGTCATCTGGAAGCGGAACAGGCGGAGGCGGTCATGCGGCAGATAATGAATGGCGAAGCGACCGAGTCACAGATCGGCGCCTACTTGATGGCCCTGCGCATGAAGGGCGAGACGACCGACGAAATTACCGGCAGCGCCCGGGCCATGCGGGACGCGGCGCATAAAGTGCCCACCACTGTCGATGCCGATTTGCTCGATACTTGCGGCACTGGCGGCGACAGATCCGGAAGCTTTAATATCAGCACTACGGTCGCTTTCGTGGCGGCGGGCGCCGGCATCCCGGTAGCAAAACATGGCAACCGCGCCGCCACCAGCAAATGCGGCAGCGCTGATGTGCTGGCGGAGTTGGGCCTTAACCTGGACCTGACGCCGGAACAGGTCGGCAGGTGCGTCGACGAAATTGGGATCGGTTTCCTCTTCGCGGTCAAGCTGCACCCGGCCATGCGTTACGCCATCGGGCCGCGGCGTGAGCTAGGCATCCGCACGATCTTTAATATCCTCGGCCCTTTGACCAACCCTGCCGGCGCTCAACGCCAACTCATGGGCGTATTCGCGGCTGACTTGACCGACCTGTTGGCGCATGTCTTGCAGGCGCTTGGCACAAAGTCGGCTATGGTGGTCAACGGCTACGGCGGCTTGGATGAGCTGACTGTCACCGGTCCCAACCGGATCAGCTATTTGCGCGAAGATGGGGCGATAGAGCATTTGGATATCGACCCGACCGAACTGGGTTTCCACATGGCGAGCATCAACGATTTGAAGGGCGATGACGCGCCGACGAACGCGGCGATTCTTCGCGGTGTGCTGGATGGCAGCGAGACCGGGGCGAAACGCGATGTTGTGCTGTTGAATGCTGGCGCGGCCATGATGGCGGCGGACAAGGTAAAATCCATTCGAGATGGCGTTCGCCTGGCGCGCGATGTCATCCACAGCGGCAAAGCGGTCGAAAAACTCGATTCGCTTATTGAGCTCAGCCAGAGCTTGGCCTCATGACAACGGCTTTCGTCGCCACTGACACCGTCCTCGACAAGATCCTCGCCCGAAAAGTCGAGGAGATCGCTGAGCGCCGGGCGGCCACGCCGACGGCGGAGATGCGGCGGCGGGCGGAGACGACGCCCGACAGGCCGCGCGATATGATGGCGGCGTTGCGGCGGGATTGCGTCGCTTTGATCGCGGAGGTGAAATGCGCCTCGCCGAGTAAAGGGCTGCTGACGAAGGACTTCGCGCCGGTCATGATCGCGGCGACTTATGCGCATAACGGCGCTGCGGCGATATCGGTGCTGACTGACGAAGATTTCTTCCGCGGCAGCCTGGATTATCTCAGCGCTGTGCGGGCGGCGGTCGATCTGCCGCTGCTGCGGAAAGATTTCATCATCGACGAGTACCAGGTTTACGAAGGCCGCGCGGCCGGCGCTGATGCCATATTGTTGATCGTGGCCGCGCTCGCGGATGCGCAATTGCGCGAGCTTTACGCGATTACAAATGGTCAAGGCATGACGGCGTTGGTCGAAGTGCATAACGAGTGGGAGATGGAGCGCGCGCTGCGTCTGGGCGCCAGGCTCATCGGTATCAACAATCGCGATCTGAAGACCTTCAATGTGGATCTGGAAATCACGGCGAGATTGGCGGGCATGGTGGATGACGATGTGTTGTTGGTCGCCGAGAGCGGGATCTTCACGGCGGCCGATGTACGCGAAATGGGTCGGCTGGGCGCGCAAGCCATTCTGGTGGGCGAGTCGCTGGTGAAGGCGCCGGACATGGTCTCGCTGACGCGCGCGTTGAGCAGTCAGTCGCGAGGCGCCTATGACTAGGGTCAAGATCTGCGGCATTCGGTCGCCCGAAAACGCGCTGATGGCGGCGCGGGCCGGCGCCGATCTCATCGGGCTTAATTTCTATCCGGAATCGCCTCGCTACGTCGATGTAGCATTGGCTCGTCAGATAGCGGGAGAATTGCGTGACGCTATGGGCGAGAACCGTCCGACGCTCGTCGGCGTTTTTGTGAACGCCGCGGTCGACGAAGTGAGAGCAACTGCCGCGCAGGTTGGACTGGATTATGCGCAACTGAGCGGCGACGAAAGCTTGAGCGTCATGCGCGCTTTGGGCGGAATCGCCTTCAAGGCGATACGTCCGGTTGATGAAGCGGAGGCTATGGCATCTGTCGAACTATTCGCCGATACCTCTCCCAAAGAAGACAGCGCGCCTTCACTCTTGCTGGACGCCTTTAATCCCAAGCTTTATGGCGGGACGGGCGAGACGGCCAGCGAAGCGATTGCGCTGGCAGTGAAATCGGCTGTCCCACGCCTGATGCTGGCGGGAGGCCTGACGCCGGAGAATGTCGCCGAGCGCGTTCGCCGGATCAAGCCCTGGGCGGTTGATGTGGCGAGCGGCGTGGAAGATGGAACTCCCGGCATCAAGGACGAATACAAAGTGCGCAGCTTCATCAAGGCTCTGCGGACAGGTCGGGCATGAGCGAGCTATTTGACATCTATGACCAAGGCCTGAACCATATCGGCGTCAAGGCGCGCGATGCTGTTCACCGGGACGGCGATTGGCATCAGGTGTTTCATTGTTGGGTCATCGGGCGGGATCTAGAAGGCGAGGCCTTTGTCATCTTGCAGAAGCGGGCGCGGGACAAAGACTATCCCGGCAAGATCGACATCAGCGCCGCCGGTCACCTGGAAGCGGGTGAATCCCCGCGTGACGGCGTCCGCGAGATCAAAGAGGAACTGGGATTGCAACTGGACTATGACGATTTGATTCCGCTGGGCAGGCGGCTCGGCATGATGAAAGATGGCGATTTCATCGATTGTCAGATCTGTCATGTCTACTTGTACGAATGCGATCAGCCGCTGAATGCGTATCGCTACCCGCTGGACGAGATCGCTGGCTTGCTAAAGTTGAATCTCGATGACGGCTTAAGTCTGCTTAGCGGCGCGGTAGAAGATGTGAGCGCGGCCGCCGTTGGTCTGGGCGCGACTGAGATCGTAGTCAAACGCTGTGACTTCATCCCCAGCATTGATAATTACAGTCTGAAGGCGTTGATCCTGGCCAAGCGTTATTTCGCTGGCGACAAGGATCTTTGGATTTGACCGAAAGGAAATTCGCTACTGATGACAGACTTATATATTCGCAAAGACATCTCAGATTTGCCTGACGCGCGCGGCTACTTCGGCGAGTTCGGAGGTCGCTTCGTGCCGGAGACGATCATGCCCGCGCTGGATGAATTGGAGAACGCCTACGCCGAAGCGATTGCCGATCCGCAGTTTCATGCCGATTTGAGCCATCTGCAGCGCACGTATACCGGGCGGCCCACGCCGATCACGTATGCGCGGCGGCTCAGCGAGGCGCTGGGCGGCGCTCAGATTTATCTAAAGCGCGAAGACCTAGCGCATACCGGCGCGCACAAGATTAACAATGCTCTGGGGCAAGGCTTGCTGGCGAAGCGCATGGGCAAGCGCCGCATTATCGCCGAGACCGGCGCCGGCCAGCACGGCGTCGGAACGGCGACCGCCATGGCGCTGCTTGGCCTGGAGTGTTGTGTCTATATGGGCAGCGTCGATATCCGCCGGCAGCAGCCGAATGTATTTCGCATGAAACTGCTGGGCGCCGAAGTCATCCCGGTGGAAAGCGGCAGCCGTACGCTCAAAGACGCTATCAACGAAGCGATGCGCGATTGGGTGACCAATGTCGAGACGACCTTCTACCTGCTCGGCTCGGCTTTGGGCCCGCATCCTTATCCGATGATGGTGCGCGATTTTCAGAGTGTCATCGGCCTGGAAGCGCGGCAGCAGATTCAAGATATGACCGGTCAATTGCCGGATGTTTGCGTCGCCTGCGTCGGCGGCGGCAGCAACGCTATCGGGCTTTTCCACGCCTTCCGCGATGACGCCGGCGCCGAGCTCATCGGCGTGGAGGCCGGTGGACGCGGCATCGCGAGCAAAGAACACGCCGCGCGCTTCGCTGATCTGGATATCAGCCGGCCCGGCATCCTGCACGGCACCCGGTCCTTTGTCATGCAGGATGAGGACGGTCAAATCATGGAGACGCACAGCGTTTCCGCCGGTTTGGATTATCCTTCGGTCGGACCGGAGCATGCGCACCTGCGCCAATTGGAGCGGGCCTATTACACGCTGGCAACCGACGACGAAGCGCTGGAGGCTTTTCAAACACTAAGCAAGCTGGAAGGCATCATCCCGGCCCTTGAAAGCGCGCACGCGGTCGCCGAGGCGATCAAACGGGCGCCGACCATGCCGCGCGATAGTGTGTTGCTGGTGAACCTGTCGGGCCGCGGCGATAAGGATCTGGATACCGTCATCGGCATCTTGGGCGAGTGAGCGCAAATGAATGAGGATCTAATGACACAGACGCGATTGAGTCAAGGCACAGCGGCATTGGAGGAGATGTTCGCGCGCGCGAGAGAAAGGAAACGCCTCGCATTCTTGCCGTATTTCTGCATCGGTTATCCCAATCATGAAGAATCGCTGCGCGCCATCGAATCTGTAGCGGCGGTGGGGGTGGACGGCTTCGAGATCGGCATCCCCTTCAGCGATCCTATCGCCGATGGCCCCACAATCCAGGCGGCGACGCAGATCGCCCTCGAAAACGGCACGACCGTGCGCAAATGTCTCGACGCGGTGAAGACGCTGCGCGACAAAGGCATAACACAGCCGATGCTGATGATGGGCTACGCCAATCCGCTCGTGGCCTATGGCAGTGATCGCTTCGTCCGCGATGCCCGTGCCGCCGGCGCCGATGGCTTGATCGTGCCGGACCTGCCGCCGGAGGAGGCCGCCATGTTCGCCGATAGCTGCGAGCGCGAGGGCCTGGCGCTGGTTTTCATGCTGGCGCCGACCAGCAATGACGAGCGGATTGAACTGGTCACGCGACATGCCACCGGCTTCATCTATGTCGTGTCCTTGACCGGCATTACTGGCGCGCGAAAAGAACTGCCGGTTTATCTCACCGAGTATATTGCGCGCTTGCGGGCGAAAACGGACAAACCGCTGGTCCTGGGTTTCGGCATCAGCAGTCCGGAGCACGCGCGGCAACTGCGCGGCTTGACGGATGGCTTCATTGTGGCGTCGGCGCTGCTGCGGGCTTGGGAGCGCAGTTTCGCTGATATGCGGACGCTGGCGGGTGACATTTTTGAGGCGATCCAGAATTGACAGACCAGAATTGACAGAACTGATCATGCGATCGAGGAATAATCTATCGCTGCCGACCTGGTCTTGACAGGTTGCTCATACCTGGGTAATGTAAATGGCAATACGATTGAATGTTGAAACGCGGACATGCACGATTTACAGGTTGCCAGTTTTCGCTATTATTACCCAAACTGCATAGACCGGTCTGGGTGATTCGCGCTGGCAACTGATTTCCACGCTACATATAGCGAAAATGGAGGCGCAGAGTGAAACACTCAGCGCCTTTTTTGTTTACTTAAGAAGGGGAGAGCCTTGAGATGATACGAGGCATACGCGGCGCCACGACAGCGCAATCCAATTCGCGGGAGGCGATTCTGGCGGCGACTCAAGAATTACTGCAAATCATGATCGACCGCAACGGCATCATCGAAGAGGATGTGGCTAGCATACTCTTCACCACCACGCCGGAATTGAACGACACCTTTCCGGCGGTTGCGGCAAGGATGATGGGGTGGACGCGGGCGGCGCTGCTCGGCTTCCAGGAAGCCAACGTCACCGGCGGCTTGCCTCTGTGCATTCGGGTCATGATTCACTGGAATACAGAGAAGTCCATAGACGAAATTCACCACGTCTTCATTCGCGGCGCCGCGATGTTGCGCCCCGATTTGATAGCCACATCCGAAGCGGAGGAAGGGCGATGACAGCGAGCTTCCACGCGCGTCATCTGGCGATCGTCGGTCTGGGCTTGATGGGCGGCTCCATGGCGCTGGCGATGCGCGATCATGCCGATCTCATCACCGGCATTGACCCGGATGAGGGCGCGCGCTGTCAGGCGCTGGCGCGCGGCATGGTCGATTGCGCCACCGATGATCTCTTTGAAGGCGTCAACCGCGCTGATGTGGTCCTGCTGGCGACGCCGGTCCGCGTTATTGTCGAGATGCTGGAAATGCTGATCGGCTCATATCTGCGCTCCAACACCCTGGTTATTGATATCGGCAGCACCAAGCAAGACATCGTTGACGCCATGGCCAGGCTGCCCATAGGGGTCAACGCTGTCGGCGGGCATCCGATGACCGGCAAGGAAAACGGCGGCATTGAGGAGGCGGACGAATCGCTCTATCGCAACCGGCCTTTCGTGCTCTGTCCCTCGCGGCGGACGACGCCGGCGGCGCGCCTGCATGCTCGGTCTTTCGTCGAGACGCTTGGCGCCCTCCCGATCGAGATGGAGGCCGAGCGCCACGATCAGATCGTCGCCGGCATCAGCCACCTGCCGTATTTGCTGAGCGCGACGCTGGTCGCCACCGTGGCGCGGCAAGCGCAAAACGACAAGGCCTATTGGGAGCTCGCGGCGGGCGGCTTCCGCGATACCAGCCGCTTGGCTGCCAGCGATGTCACCATGATGGGTGATATACTCAGTACAAACACAAAAGCGGTCGCGACGCTGCTGGCGCAATTCCGTATGCAGTTGGCTATGCTCGAGACGATGCTAATCGCCGGTGATGAAGAACGCCTCAGCCAGTCGCTCCAACCGATACGAACCGCTCGCAAGGAATGGGCCCAGGAATATGAAAACCGACGTTAAACACGACAAATTCCGGCTGCGCCCGGGCGGATCGCTGCGAGGCGCATGCAGCGTGCCGGGCGATAAGTCGATTTCTCATCGCGCTGTGATGCTCGCGTCAATCGCTGACGGGACATCCTATATCCGCAATTGGCTGGCGGCCGGCGATACCGAAGCCACCTTGGGCGCTATGCTTGACCTTGGCGCCGACATCGAGCGGCATGACGACAGGACCTTGACCATCCGCGGCGGCGAATTAAAAGAAGCGCCGCAGCCGCTCAATCTGAAGAACGCTGGCACGGGAATACGTTTGCTGGCTGGCATCATGGTGGGCCAGCCCTTTCCCAGCGTGCTTGATGGCAGCGCCCAACTCCGCCGCCGTCCGATGAAGCGCATCACGGCGCCATTATCCTTGATGGGCGCCGATATCTCCGCGGACGCTGGCGCTTGCCCGCTGCGGATAAAGCCGGCGCCGCTACAGGGCATCGATTACGCCATGCCAGTCGCCAGCGGCCAGGTCAAAAGCGCTGTGCTGCTGGCGGGGCTCTTTGCCGATTCTCCCACCACTGTTTCACAACCGGGCCCGGCGCGCGATCATACCGAGCGCATGCTGCGGTCAATGGGCGTCACAATCATTGACGAGGACGACAGCGGCAATTGCATAACGATA
>JAJEBE010000036.1 GCA_022822545.1 Anaerolineae bacterium | reverse complement strand
CAGCGGCGAGGACTTTTTCCTCAAGCGTCATGAACTCATCTGGACCGCCTTTAGCCGCTTGCACGAGCGCAACGACGCCATCGACTACGTGACGCTCACGCAGGAGCTGGATGCGATGGGCGCGCTGGACGAGATCGGCGGACAGGCCTATCTCATAAGCCTGGTCAACATTTCCCCTTCGGCAGTGCCTGCGGATGTCTTTGGCGTGATGGTGTCGCGGACGGCGACGCGGCGAAAGATGCTTAAGGCGGCCGACGAGATTCGGCAAACGGCGCTGGACGAAGATTTGCCGATAGACAAGGTGATCAGCGAAGCCGAAGAAAAGTTGTTCGCGGTCAGCGATGGGCAGCTCAAGCGCGAATTCGTGCCGATTTGGGACGCGGTCAGCGAGTATTATGACGAGATCGAAAAGCTGCTGGAGATGGGCTCGGGGACGGTTGGCATCCCGACCGGCTTTCGCGACCTGGACGGTTTGCTCAGCGGCTTCCAGAAATCGGATCTGGTGGTTTTTGCCGGGCGCCCGGGCATGGGCAAGACGAGCTGGATCCTGACGGTGGCGCTGAACGCGGCGCGCCGGGGCTCGCGGGTGGCGATCTTCACGATGGAAATGGGCGTGGAGCAGATGGTGCAACGCCTGCTGTCCATGGAGACCGGCATAAGCATCACCAAGCTGCGCACAGCCAGCATCAATCCGCGCGAGCAGACTCGGCTCACGGAAGCCATCGGTCGCATCTCAAGTTTGCCCCTGTTCATTGATGATACGCCGTCCATCACCCCAACCGATATGCGGACGAAGTGCCGGCGCTTGCAGCATGAATACGGCCTGGACATCGTGATGGTGGATTACATGCAGTTGATGTCGGCCGGCAAAGCTTACGAGAACAACCGCGTGCAAGAGATCAGCTATATCAGCCGCTCCTTGAAGGAGCTGGCGCGCGAACTCAATGTCTGCGTGCTTTCGACAGCCCAGCTATCGCGAGCGGTCGAGCAGCGGCAAGACAAGCGCCCGCAGCTTTCGGACTTGCGAGAGAGCGGCACCATCGAGCAAGACGCCGACGCCGTGATGTTCCTCTATCGCGATGAGGTCTACAATCCGGAGACGACCGAGTTCCCCAATCAAGCCGAGGTGAACCTCTCGAAACATCGACATGGACCGACAGGCATGGTGCATCTCTATTTTGAAAAGTCCTTCACCAAATTCACCGACCTCAAACGGCAGCGTGTTGACCTGAGCAACCTGGAATGAGCGGCATGGAAAGCGCGGGCCCGACACCCTATCGCGATGGCGAAGATATCAAGCTGCCGGCGGAGTTTCTCGGGCGGTTGATGCCGGCGATTGACGACCTGGCTGAGTTGAAGGCGACGGTCTTTTTCCTGGCGGCGCTGCGGCAGAAGGAAGGCAATTACCGCTTTTTGCGCCGGGCCGAGTTCCTCGCCGATGCCGATCTGATGCGGGGCTTGGCGGTGGCAGACCGGTCGCTGGCGCCGGAGCGGATCCTGGACGCGGCGCTGGCCAAGGCGCTGGCGCGCGGCACGATTCTGCGCGCTGACATTGACCTGGAGGACGAGCAAGGCCAGTTCTACTTCCGCAACGATGACAGGGGGCGGGACTTGCAGCGGCAGGTTCAGGCGGGGGATTGGCGCCCGGCCTATGCTGATGAAATTGAAATCCTGCCGCCGCGGCCGACGCTTTTCGGCTTGTACGAGGAGAATATAGGCGCGCTGACGCCGATGATCGCCGAAGCCATCAAGGCGGCGCAGGCGGAGTATCCTCATGAGTGGATAGCCGATGCGATGCGTTACGCGGTCGAGCGGAATGCGCGAAACTGGACTTACATAAAGCGTGTGCTGGAAGGGTGGCAGCAGGAAGGACGCAGCCGTGAAACCAGTGGGAGACATCTTGAGCGGCACAAACAATACACCGCCGGAAAATGGAAGGACTTCATCAAGTCCTGACGAGACATCGAGCGAAAACCTGGTATTCGACTTCGTTTGTCGTGATCCGGAAAATCATGATCTGCCCTGCCCCATTTGCGACGGCAAAGGCGTCTACGCGCTGGATGTGCCCTTGGGCGATCCGCGCTTCGGCAAATTTCAGCGCTGCCCCAATTTTCCCGTGCGCGAAGATCGCGACATGCTGGCGCGCTTGCGCCGCTATGGCAATCTGGAAGCCTATCAAGACAAGACCTTCGACAGCTTCGAGACGACGCCCTTCGGCGGCAGCTATACGCAGAACGTGGTCTTGTCTTTGAGGCTGGCGAAGGCGGCGGCGCGCAGCTATGCGGACGATCCGCGCGGCTGGATCGTCTTTGAGGGCGCGGTTGGCTGCGGCAAGACGCACCTGGCGGTTGCCATCGCCAATCAACGGCTGGAGCAATCGGGTCAGCAAGTCATCTTTGTGACCGCGCCCGACCTGCTGGACTTCCTGCGCATGACTTTCGATCCGCGCGGCGAAGCGACTTACGACGATTATTTCGAACGCATTCGCAATGTTTCGCTGCTGCTGCTGGATGATTTGGGCGTGGAGAACCCGAGCGCCTGGGCGAAGGAGAAACTGTTTCAACTGCTGAATTATCGCCACGTCAACAAGCTGCCGACAATCATCACTACTAATAAGTCGCTGGACGAGTTTGATCCCTGGTTAAGCAGTCGACTGATGGACCCTATAGTGAGTCAGGTAAAGATCAACGCGCCCGACTATCGCCGGACGAAGCGCTCGCAGGTCAATCTGCAGTTGTACGGGGAGATGCGCTTTGATAGTTTCGACACGGGGAGCGCATTTCGTGACGAAGAAGAAAATCTTAGGCGGTTGAAGCAGCAGGCGCGGAAATGGGCGGGCAAGCCCGAAGGCTGGCTTTGCTTGCTTGGCGCATATGGCTGCGGCAAGACCCACCTGGCGGCGGCAATTGCAAACCAGCTTTATGAAAACGGGAAAGACGTGGTGTTCTTTACCGTACCGGATTTGCTCGATGTCCTCCGGCAGTCTTTTGATCCGCAGCAGAACACGCGCTTCGACAAACGCTTTCATGATATTCAGAACGCTTCGATTCTCGTCCTCGATGATTTTCGTCTGGCGAGCGCGACGCCTTGGGCGAAGGAGAAACTCTTCCAACTCATCGATTATCGTTACCTCGCCAAGATGCCGACGGTCATTACAACTTCGGAGACGATGGATGAGATGGACGCGCGCGTCGCCACCCGTCTGATGGACGGGCGTATCTGTCTGTCCTTCGCGATCAAGGCGCGCAGTTACGTCATACGCGCGACGAAACGAAACTGATGCTGGGCACGCGGTTGGACGTCCGCCCATACCAGCGGCAACACCGGAGCGCCCTGCTCGAGCTCAGCGCCTTCAGTCAGTGGACGCACAAGCATCTGGATTGGCGCAGCATCAGCCAGTGGCTGGATCAGGAGCGCGGTCATGTTTACCTCGCCTGGTGCGGGACGGAACTGGCTGGCTATATCGGTCTCTCGCCGCCGATAGAAGGCTGCAGTTGGATTCGCACCCTCGGCATCCGCGATGGAAGAATGCCCGGGCGGGTCATCGACGAGCTATGGGAGCGGGCCGAAGCGCATTGTCGCCGCTTGCGAATCCGGCATGTCGCCATATTGATGTTGACCAATTGGCTTTCGACCTACCTGCTTCCCTGCGGTTTCAACTATGCCGATGACGTCATCACGATGAGCCATATCGGCTGTCGGCTGCCGGCGGCGCGGACGGCCCCCGCCCGGCTCAGGCCGGCTGAGCCAAAGGACGTCCCGCATATCGCCGCGGTTGACCGCCTGGCTTTTCCGGCGCTCTGGCGTATGGCGGAAACCGATATCTGGCAGGCGCTGCGCATCTGCGCCCACGCGACTGTTGCGGACCGGCAGGGTCAGGTGGCGGCCTATCAATTTGGGACGCGGCATGAGGGGGTCGGGCATCTGGCGCGGCTGGCGGTGGTGCCGGCTCAGCAGCGTCTGGGCATCGGCTCGCAGCTCTTGCGCCGTTTCCTGAGCGAATGCCAGCGCAGTCCGCTGGGGACTATTTCGGTCAACACGCAGTTGAGCAACGCGCCATCGCAGGCGCTTTATGGACGTTTCGGTTTCTTTCGCAATAACAAGGATTACGAAGTGTGGCGCAAGCAGATCGCGTGATGTGACGCGGAGGTCCTTTCATGGCGACCATCTATCGAGAAGAAGACGCGAACCTCAATGTCCTGAGCGGCAAGACCGTGGGCGTCATCGGCTTCGGCAACCTGGGCCGGCCGATCGCCAACAATCTGCGCGATTCCGGACTGCGCGTGCTGGTCGGCTTGCGTGAAGATGAGACTCGGGACCATGCCCGCGAAGACGGCTTCGAGCCGCAGGATATCGAGAAGGTCATCCCCCGCTGTCATATCTTGCTGCTGCTGCTGCCGGACGTGGTCGTGCCCGAGGTGTATCTGGAGAAGATATCGCCCTATCTGGCGCGCGGGCATCTGCTGGTTTTCTTCAGCGGCTACAATATCGCCTTCGGCTTCGTCGAGCCGCCGCCCTTCGTCGATGTCGGCATGATCGCGCCGCGGACGATTGGCGCGGCCGTGCGCAGTCGCTTTCTCGATGGCAACGGCTTTTACAGTTTCATCGGCGCGGGCCAGGACGCGACCGGGACCACGCTGGAGACCTTGCTGGCGCTGGCGAAGGCGATGGGCAGCCTGCGCGCTGGCGCGATTGAAATGTCGCTGGAGCAGGAATCCCAGCTCGACCTTTTCGTGCAGCAGGCGATTTTGCCCGCCTTCCAGCATGTGATGACCACGGCGGCCGATGTCCTGCTGGACGAGGGCTACCCGCCGGAAGCGATCATGATGGATCTGATCATCTCGGGCGAATTCACCGATTACCTCTGGCGGGCATCGCAGCGGGGCTTGCTGCATGCGCTGCGGCTGTCTTCGTTGACGGGGCAATATGGCATCTTCAGCCGCCTGCACCGCTTCAAGGAACTCAAGCTGGAAGGCTTGATGGAGGCGACGCTCGACGAGATCCGCAGCGGCGATTTCTCCATCGAGTGGTCGCGCGAATACGAGAACGGCTATCCGCGTCTGACGCGGCTGCTGCAAGAGCAGGAGCGCGGCCGTCTCTGGGTGCTGGAACAAGGCACGCTCGACCGATTGAAATAGCCGCGGGCGCATGTTGCCTTTCTCGCGCGGTATTTTGCGCTAGAATGGGGCGCTGTTTCCGCGAGCGGGAGGGCGTATCCACTTGTACAAGCAAATCAAAGCTGTCATCGCCGATATGGATGGCGTGTTGTGGCGCGGGTCAGAGCCCTTGCCGGGCTTGGTCGAATACTTCGATTTTCTATTTGAGCGGCGGTTGGAATTCGCGCTGGCGACCAACAACAGCCGCAATACGCCGGTCGATTATGTCAACAAGCTGGCGGCGCTGGGCGTGGAGGGCGTGCAGCCGCGCCATATCGTGACCAGCGGCACGGCCACCGTCAGCGCCCTCAAAAACCAGTATCCGGCCGGGACCGGCATCTATGTCATCGGCGGCGACGGCTTGAAGCAATTGCTGATCAAAGCCGGATTTGAACTGGTCGAGCGGGAAGCCGAGTTGGTCGTCTGCGGCATCGATTTTGATCTGACCTATAACAAAGTGAAGACAGCGACCTTGCTGATCCGGGCGGGGGCGCGTTTCATCGGCACCAATCCGGATTCGTCTTTTCCCTCGCCCGAGGGTCTCGTGCCCGGCGCCGGCAGCATCCTGGCATTGCTCGAATCGGCGGCGGGTCAGAAGCCGACCATCATCGGCAAACCGGAACGCGGCATGTTCGACGCGGCGTTGCGCCAGTTGGGGACGAGCGCGGAAGAGACGCTGATGATAGGCGACCGCATCGGCACGGATATCGCCGGGGCGAAGGCGCTGGGCATCAAGACGGCGCTGGTGATGACCGGTGTGGAGACAGAAGCGAGTCTGCGCGCGAGCGCGGTGCAGCCGGACGCGGTCTTCGCCGGCTTGCCGGAGTTGCTTGAAGCGCTGCGTGTTTAGATGTGGGTCGCGCACACTCGCTCAATGTCACAGGCGCGGATGAAGTCGGCACGGAAGTCTGGATAACGACCGCGGCTGCGGGTTGTCACATGAAGCATACGATCGACTTGGCGGAAACTGTACCGCCTAGCGACTATTGCGTAACTTGAAGGGTCCAAAAAGAAAGTGTTGGGCCGGCACTTTACAGGCGATTACAGTCAATCGCAGCATGTAGTCACCGTCGCTTATTCCCTGCGTATGCCAAGTCTCTACTCGGTCGGATTCTACTGCTTTTCCAGCCCACAGCGTGGCGAGATGCCATTTGTCTTGTTGCGCAGCCGACACGCGTCTGGATTCAAAAAAGTAACCTAGCGGTTCCGGCGCGCTAACCGTACCGATGAATTCAACGCTGCCGCTCACAATCTGGTTAGGGAGCGGGGCTTCAATGGAGACTGAGATTTCGCTTGCTCGATCCATCTTGTTCGCGTCGGCAGGTGGCTCGCAGTATTCAGCAGTGGCCTGTCTAGCTGCCCTCCTGGCAACTTCAGCCGCCTTCGTGGCGGCCGCCATCGGGCTATTTCTGACCACAATCGGGCCAAACGTCAGAGTCGGCATGGTGTCACTGCCCGTCAGGACCACAAGCCGCATGTCATATTCGCCGTCGGGCAAAAACGTCGTATTGAAGTTTCCCAGTCGATCGTCAATAACCGGTTCAATTCGCGGCAGTGTAGCCGGTAGCCAATGTGCGCCATCGTCCAAGACGCGATAATACTCGACAAAATAGTTGGTCATGTCTGGCGAATTTACCGAACCGATAATGTCCACCTGGTCGGTAACGACTTGATAAGGGACAGGTGATGTGATTTCGTAAATGCTGACCTTCGGGTTAGCAGGAGCAGTTGGCGCAGAATCTGGCGCGCTCACAGTGGCTAAAAGCCAGGTCAAGCCCATAAAGACGAATAGGAAGTACGCAATCATTTCACTAGCTCATCTACATTCTGATTCGGTCAGCGCCGCCAGCACAGCCTGAAGCTCAGGCGCGTCCTCCGCATCCTTGAATCCAGCCATACGCTCATACACATCATGCGCCGCGTCGAAGAAGCCGGACGGTATTCCAGCCGATTCAAATGTGGCGGCGATCTCTTGCATTTCACCGGCGAAGCGCCAGGCTTTTGCCGTGACGTTGCGGACTTGCTTCCGCCTTTGCGTCACAGAGTCGCTGTCCCGCAACCCCCATTCCCGCTCAAGATCATCGCGGACGCCGAGTTGGTCCGCCGTGCCGTAGATGGCGGAAAGCAAGGCAGTGGAGCCTTTGGTCAAGGCGGCGAAGACCATCTTCAGCGCCGATGCTTTGCCGATTTCGGCGCCGATGACGCGGGCATCGGTGACGCTATTGTCAAAGAGGGCGGCGATCGCGGCGGCGGAAGGTCCCGAGAGATAAAAGCGGGTGCTGCCCGCCTTCCATGCCGGTGGCCCGATGATGCTGCCGTCTATGAAATCGATATTGGCCGCCTTCATCAGGTCGCCGATGGCCCTCGCCTTCTGCGGGGCGATGGCGTTGCCGTCACAGTAAGCGCCGGTAAAGCCGGCGTCAAGGACCGACTGAGCGACCGCTTCGGCGGCGTGCGGGGGGCAGACGCAAAGGATCATATCGCAGGCGGCGCAGAGATCGGCGAGCGTGGCGACTTCGCGCAAGCTGTGCTCCTCAGCGCGTCGCCTGGTGGCGGCGCTGCGCCCGGCGGAGGCCCAGTAGACCTTGTTTCCGGAAGCCCTCGCTGACGCCGCGATGGATATGCCCATCGCGCCCGGATTGATGATGCCCACTGCGCTCATGGTCATACCTCAATAGCTGTCTTTGTCATCCGAATGAAGCAAGTGTTCGAAGCGATCGTAGGTCGCGGACCGTTCATCGAAGACGTAGTCCGGGCGCATGACGATGATATCGGCGCCGCCGATAGCGCGCAGGTGCTGCATGGTCTTATGGATGAGGTCGGCGGGGACCAGCAGATTGGTCTCGAACCATTTTCGCGCCGTGCCAGGCGGGCTGGCGACCGCCACTACGCCCGGCCCCTTGGTGCCGCTGAGAGCCGGGTTGGCCAGGATGCGTTCCTGCACATCAGCCAGCGATGCGCCGGCGATGTTCGCGCGCAGGGAGACAAACTGACGGGCGCGGCGATGCGCTTCGATCAATTCGATCATTTCCCGCAGGGTCTCAAGCTTGGCCGGCGATTCGCGCAAGCGCCGGCGATTGCCGATCAAAACCGCTTCGGAAGCGATGATCACCCCGCCGTCGAGCGGACGAAGATGATTCTCGCGCAGGGTCGTGCCCGTCTCGGAAACATCAGCGATCATATCGGCGTAGCCAATACGCGGCGCCGCTTCCATAGCGCCCTCGGCATGCACCAGAAGGAAGTGCGAAATGCCATGCCGGTACAAAAAGCTCTTGGTCAAGTTGCTGAACTTGGTGGCGATGCGCAGTTGCGCGCCGCGGGCCTGCTGCCGCAGGCTGAGATCGGCCAGGTCAGCAATGGAGGTCACATCGATCCAGGAGTCCGGCGCCGCCAGCAGCAACTCACAGCGGCCAAAACCCAGCCGGTCGATGACCATCACATCGTCAGTATCCTGGCTATGCTCGGCGACGATGTCCAAGCCGGTGACGCCGATATCAGCCTGCCCTTCGCCGACTTGATTAAGAATATCGCGCGGGCGCTGATAGACGACTTCGGCGCCCGGCAGGTTGGGGATGGTGGCGGTGTATTGCCGCTGATTAGGCTTGTAGATGCGTAAGCCGGCGCGCCCGAAGAGACTGTCGGCCGCGTCCGCCAGCTTTCCTTTGCTCGGCAATGCGATTATGAGTTTTCCGGCTGGCCGCGCGTCATTCATGCTCGCTCAAGCGCTCCTCAACTGTCCTCGCCAGGTCCGCCAGCCCGACCTGCCTTTCCTGGTGGCTGCGCATATCGCGCAAGATCGCGGCGTTCTGGCGGCGTTCATTCTCGCCGATGATGACTACCAGGGCAGCGCCGCGGCGGTCCGCGCGCCTTAAGCTGCGGCGCAGTGTTCTGTCGACGATGCTCATTTCGACGGCGATGCCTTGGGCGCGCAGGTCGGCGGCGATGCCGATGCCGGCCGGATAGTCCTCCTCCGCCACCGGTATCACAAAGACGGCGGGCCCGCGGCCACCCTCATTGTCACTTGGCAAGACGCTGCCGAGGCGCTCAATGCCATAAGCGAAGCCGGCCGCCGGGATAGAGTCGCTGCCGCCGAGGATGCGGACGAGATTGTCGTAGCGTCCGCCGCCGGCCAGTTGGATCGGCTCGCCGTCCGGCGCGGCGGCATGCAGCTCGAAGATCAAGCCGGTGTAATAATGCAAGCCGCGATTCATGCCGAAGTCCAGTTGCGTCCGGCCAGGGCTTTCGCCATATTGGGCCAGACAATCCAGCGTCCGCTCCAGCGACATCAGAATGTCGCGATCAAGGTCGAACTCCTCCGCCAGCGCGCGCGCTCCCGGCAAGACATCGGCCGGGGCGCCGGTCAAGTCGCCTAGCCGCTGCATGAAATCCAGCGCCAGTTGCAACTTGGGCGCTTGCTGGTCTTGACGAATTTTGCGCAGGAGGCGTTCGATCACTTCGCCTTCGTCGCGGTTGGCCGCGATGCGGATATTTAAGCTGTGCAGGAAGTCCGTCACCGCTTGATGCGCTTCGCTATCGGTCATCTCCCGCAGCGCATTTATCAAGTGCAGCCGCCCGCTCTTGTCATTGCCGCTCGCATTTGCGTTTTCCGCCGCGAGCGCTCCGCCTTGAAACTCAGGGTAAATGGTTTCCAGCGATTCCAGCACGGCATTCAAGCCGCGCTTGCGCAAATTCTCCATATTGCGCAGCAGGAAGTTGACCAGTTGCTTGCGCAAGCCGAGGCGATTCAGAAATTCTTCGAGCAGAACCGTGTGCCCGATGGTCAAGATATAATCCGTCACGCCCAGCTGCTCGAGCCCGCTGCAAGCCAGATGCAGCACTTCGGCATCGGCGCGCGGCCCGCCGGCGCCCAGGAGCTCGGCCCCGGTCAGCGTGAACTGACGATAGCGATGCTGCTGCGGCTTTTCGTAACGGAAGACGGGACCGCTGTATTGAATGCGCAGGGGAAGCGGCTCATCTTGCAGGCGCTCGACATAAGCGCGGAGAATCGAAGCGGTCACTTCCGGGCGCAAGGCGACGCGCCGGCTCTTGAAGTCAAATTCGTAGAGGCGGTCGGCGATATCCTCGCCCGATTTGCGCAAGTAGAGCTCGGTGTTTTCCAGAATGGGCAAGTCGATCGCGATATAGCCATGCAAGCGCAGATGCCGCTCAAGGCGATCCTGAATGGCTTGATAGCGGGCATATTCCGCGCTGAAGACATCGCGCATGCCGCGCAAGGCGGTGATCTTCTCGGCCGATGGCATGCCGTTCGCTCTGCTTGTCTTTCACCATGCTAACGCCGCCCAGCCTACCACCAATTCGCTTTCCGGCATAGTCCAGCGCGTCAGAGGCGAAGGAAAAAACAACCACCGAGGACACCGAGTAAAAGTGAGTGCACAGAGAAATCCCTAAATTTGGATAGTTGGTGAGAGCAGTTGATGCCATCAGACGGCGGCAGATATTCAGAAATACTTCGAGATCACATCATAAACTCTGTGCTCTCTAATAGACTCGGTGTGCTCGGTGGCAAAGTTAAATCTTCTGCGATCGCCCAACTCAAGAGTGCATCTCAAACGCCAGGCTGAAGTCTTCGGCGTCGTCCTCGATGAAGCGCAGGAGCGCTAGGCCTTCCGCTTCAATCTCGCCCAGGATATCGTCCGGCTGCGGCGCGAAAAGTGAAACAAGCAGTCGCGCCGCGGTCTTGTCGCGCCGGGATTTCCAAATCGCGCCGACGAAGCCGTCAATGAGCACGGAGCCGAGTACGCGGCCCGCGGACACGAAGACTTTCTTGCGCTGCGCTTCGGGCAGGATACGGCCCCGGTCTTTGTGGGCGATGAGGATATTGTCATATTCCGGCAAGAAACGAACGGGCGCGGGCGCATCCGCAGCGGCGATGGGCAGGTCCGGCAAGTCATTCAGCATCTTGCCGCTCTCGTCTTGATAGGTCACGAGGTCTTTCAGGGCTGGCGCGAGCCGCGTTTTCAGGCTCGTCATGCCGGTCCAGGTTTGGAAGTCCATGACATTCGCCGGCCCGAAAGCGGCGAGGTATCTGCGAAACAATGCGTCCGGTTCCGTCGAAGCCGACGCCGGCGCGCCGAGCCAACTCTCGGCGGTGGTGTAGGTGGCTCGTGTGCCCACGCCCCAGGTGCCGCTAGGCGGGATTTGCGCCAGCGGCAGGTAACTGCGCACGGCGTAAGCCATCGCTTGTTTATCGCGCTCGGGCTCGTGTTCTTGCAGCTTGTCGCGCAGCGCGCCGATGGCAGGCGTCTCCGCTTCCAGATAAGGCTTGGCGATTTCGATAAGCCGCTCGATATCCAGGTCGCGGGCGCGGGCGCCAAAGAAGGAGCGCAAGCCCCGCGCCAGCGCCGGTTGAATCACCGGCTGGAAGCGTTGATGGTCGGGGGCGGAGACGAGGTGCAGCGTCGAGCGCAGCCAGGGCGCGCGAAGGACCTGGCGCGACTCCAACAAGGATGTCAAGTCGCGGCGCTGGAATCGTTGAAGGCGCGTCCAAAGCCCGATGTAAGGCGGGTTGGGGATCTGGGATTGCAGGGCGACCAGCGTCTCGATGGCGACCAGGCAGTCCAGCCGGCTCCGTTCCAAGAGCAGTTGACGCGCCAACAATGTGCGATTCAGTTGCCGAAGCGAAAGCGCCGTCGTAGCCACTGCTTGTCCCCGCTGCGTTGGATTCCGGGCAAAGTATAACAGGACGTACTGGACCCCGACAGATTTCCTTCAGCCGGGAAAATGTAGGGACGACTCTGTGAGTCGCCCTCTGGTAAACAGCAGACAGCAGAAACCCGAAATTTTTACAACGGCGTCGCAACTGCCTCTTCCTGGATATCTTGGGGCGCATCCGAGCCGAAGAGTCGGCGCATTACAAAAAGCAGGCAACCGGCGATGAGGGCGAGAGCGGCGGCGATATGGACGCGGGCGGGCATCTTGCGGAGGCGCTCAAGCAGGCCCTGCGGCTCGCCCAGCAAATCGGCGCGGAGTTCGTCCGCGAACTTTACAGCGGGTTCGACCGGCTCGAAAGCGCTTGTGAGAGCCCCGATGAGATCGGCAAATTCCCCGGCCTCGGCCATGACCTCCGAGTGGGCGGCTGCGCTCTCAATATCGCCGCCGGTTTGCGCGCCCGCCGCGAGCGCGCCAAACGCGTCTTGCGCCTTGCTATCAGATTGTGAAGACATTATCCGCTCTCGCCCCTACTTCAATCATCCGCCAAAGTCGCCATAGCCGTCCAGGTTAGAATTCCCGCCTGATGAACATTGTCAATCAGCGCTGACGTCCGGCAACTGCGCCGCCCAATCGACGCTGCGCCGCCGCTTCCGCCGCCGGTTGAAGATCATCGCGCAAGGCAAGCAGGGTGCGGTGATACAGCGACTTGACCGCCCCTTCCGTCCGCCCCATGATCGCGCCAATCTGGGCATTGGACATCCCCTCGATGAACTTCAGCAGAAGCAACTGTTGCCGGTCTTCCGGCAGCCGCTGCACCGCTTCCATCAACTGCGCCTGTTCTTCCGATTCTTCCGCCAGGCGGTCCGGCGCGTCCGACTTTAGCGAGTGCGCGACATAATCATCGAGGGCGATGATCTTACGCCGTCCCTGATCGCGATGCCAATTGGCGACGATATTATGCGCGATGCGGTAGAGCCAGGCTTGAAAGGGCAAGCCGCGATCTTCGTAGTTGCCGATATGAGACAAGGCGCGCATAAAAACCTTCGCCGTCAAGTCTTCCGCGTCATGAGTATTGCCGGTCCGATGATAGACATAACTGTAAATCTTTTTCAGATAGCGCGAATACAATTCGCCGAAGGCTTGCTTGTCTTCCTTCGCCAATGCGACCAAGGCGCTGTCATCAAGTTCGTCATAGTTGCCGCGGCGGGCTAAGAAGTTTTTCATGCTGTACTTCCCTTAACCCAATAGCGCGATTCGGGTTACGCAAGCGGGGCCGAGCCGGCGGTCAGCATAGTTCCGCCGCCAGCAGGGCCTCAACTTCGGCCAGGCTCGGCAGCGAGGACATGGTGCCGCGTTTTGTACAGGCGAGGCCGGCGGTGGCGGAGGCGAATTGCAGCATCCGCGCCGACGACCATCCCTGCGCCAAGCCGTGGCAATAGGCGCCGACGAAGGCATCGCTGGCGCCGGTGGTATCCAGGGCATCGAGCAAAAAAGCCTTCTGCAAGATCTTGGCGTCATCCTCGAATAAGGCGCTGCCCGCCTCGCCCAGGGTCAAGACCACCTGCCGGATTCCCAGCGCCTGCAAGTCTGCCGCCAGGGCATCAATGTTCTCCGAGCTGCTATCGAGGATAAGTTGCGCTTCGAGAATATTTGGGATGAGAACATCAACCAGGGACAAATACTCGAGGACAAAGCTATCGCGCGTGAAGAAGGGCGCCGGGTTTAGCACATTGATCGCGCCTTTAGCGCGCCCCAACTCAAGCGCGAACTGGACGACCGACTGCGGCACTTCGAAATCGATGAGCAAAATATCGCCCGGGCGCAAGTCCGCCAGCGCCGCCTCAATCTGATTTTGGTCGACGCGGCGGCTGGCGTCGGGCGCGCCGATGAAGCCGGGCAGGTTGTCCATAACGATAATGCTCGCGAGACTGGTGCGGGCGGAGCGGCGCCGTCGGACGCAGTCGGTGTTGACGCCGTGAGGGCGCAGGGCGGATAAAAGTTCGGCGCCGAAGATGTCATCGCCGACGCAGCCAACCAGGCGCACATCATCCGCGCCAAGGCGGCGCGCCGCCACCGCTTGGTTCAGCGCCTTGCCTCCGGGCGAAAATGTGACCGCCGTCGCATGAACGGCGCGGTTGGGCTCAACCCAATCCGGCACGTCAAAAACAATATCGTAGACCAATGCTCCTATGACATAGATACGCGGCATCGACGCAGTCCTCGATCGCTTTGCACGGTAATTAAATTATATCATTGATGACATCATGAATGTATATGACAAGACTGGACCGCAGCCTCCGCGCGGCGGCGAGTCCGTTGGTTTTACCTCGCCGGCTGATTATAATAAGTCCGTAGGCTTAGGCAACAGTTCCAGGCCGGTAGCGCAACTCTGCGGGAACTATCCGATGCTGAATACCCGGCGCGGCAGAATACTCATCGAGAACCTGACGGCGTATCTCTTCCTGGCGCCGGCCGGTTGCTTGATCGCCCTCTTCGGTTTGTTCCCGGTGGCCTTCGCCTTCTTCGTCAGCTTGCATCGCTGGCGCCGCTTCCCCGATGAATATGTGGGACTGGCGAATTACGAAAAAGCCTTGGGCAACCTGGGCTACATCCTCTTTTTCTGGCTGGCGCTTTTGGGCTTCGCCGCCGCCTTAATGTTAAGCCGCCGCTTGCGGAGTCGGCTGCGAGAGACAGACGCGCCCGGGCAAGGGCCGGCGGTGCTGGCCGGCTTGATCAGCGGTTACACGGCCCTGCTCGTCATCGACTGGTTCTTCAAACTCATCCCCGTCATCATGCTGATACCGCGTCAGGTGCGAGGCCGAGATACATCGCTGGCGCTCTTCATGGAGAAGTTCGGCGAGAGCTTCATCAGCCCCGGCGTCTTTGACGCGGGCAACCTCATGCTGGTCGGCGTTCTCGCCGCGACCATCATCGTCGCGGCCCACTTCTGGCGCTTCCGTTCCGCCGCCAACGGCGAGCTCGTCATCCATAGCGACATCAAGACGACGCTGCTGGACGCATCGGTATTTTTGCTGCGTCTCACGATTCAAGAG
>JAJEBE010000034.1 GCA_022822545.1 Anaerolineae bacterium | reverse complement strand
AACATCAGAGTTTTGGTGAAGGGATTGATGGCGCCGCCGGCCGATCCGCCCGCGGTCAGCGTCCAGACAACATCAAAGATTTGGAAGGCGGCGATGAACTCGACCACCAGGGCGATGCCGAAGGAGGGCAGCAGCAGCGGGAATGTGATATAGCGGACGCGGGACCAAGCATTGGAACCATCAACTTTGGCAGCGTCATAAAGATCGTCGGGAATGCCTTGCAAGCCGGCCAACAGGATGATGGTGGGGAAGGCGTAGCGCGTCCAAGTCTGCACGACTGCCACCCAGAGGATCTGGGTTTCCGGCGCCCGCAGCCAATACTGATATTCGTCGATCAAGCCGAATTGATACAGGAGTCCGTTGAGCGCGCCGTATTCGCCATTGAGCAGCCAGCCCCAGAGGAAGCCGTTGACCACAGGCGGCAGCATCCAGGGCAAGATGGTCAGCGTGCGCATCATGCCGCGCCCGGGGAAGCGCTGGTTGAGCAGCATGGCGATAGAGAAGGCGACGGCTAGTTCAAGCGGCAGCGTTAGGCCGACGACGACGAAGCTGCGCCCGGTGACTTCCCAGAATTCGTCGTCCTCGACCAGTTTGACGTAGTTGTCCGCGCCGATGAACTTCGGCGGTCGGCGGATGCGCAGGTTTTCGTTAGTCAGGCTGGTTTGGAAGGTATCGACGGCGGGGTAATAGATGAAGATCGCGATCAGCACAAGGATCGGCAGCAGGATGATGAAGACGAAGCGGTTATCGGCGGAGAAGATTCTCGCCAACCCCACCCTAAGCCCCTCCCAAGTGCTTTGGGGAGGGACTCGGTCCTTCTTCTTTGCGGTTGCAATCATTTGGGGACTCGCATATCTACCCGCAGTGATTTGATTGTTTAATCACGCGCCCCCTCCCTGAAGCATCGGGGTGGGGGCTAATGGATAGGCTAACAGTCGCGATCTACTCGTACTCGTCCTTCAGTTCGTTCCAAGCCTCGGCGAGTGAATCGATGACGGCATCGGAATCCATTCCGGTTTGCATGGCTTCCAGGATGGTCTCGCTCACGGTAGCGGCCCAGGGACCCCACCAGAGCGTGAAGCGCGGCAGCTCGTGCACGTGCATGCCTTGCGCTACGATCTCGTCATAGCCCTGGATCACACCTTCTTCATTGAGCGCGGCGCCGACCGACGGACGCGAGGGATAGAGGCCGTAAGCATTGTAGATGGCCGTCTGTGTGCCTTCGCTGATATACCATTTGATGAACTCCCAGGCGGCGTCGGCATTTTCGCTATCGAGCGCGATACCTAGCCCGGCGTGGAAGGTCCAGGTATTGCCGACTTCCGGCAGGACCAGATATTCAGTATCAGGCGCCTGCGCGGAGCTGTCGGGATTATTGGCCACTGCCAGCGAGCCTTGCCAGGCTTGGTGGAAGACGCCGACGCCGCTCCAGAAGAGACCGTGCTGATTGATGCTGCCCGCCAGGATTTCCGGGCTGATCAATTCGTCGTCGAAGAAGGTTTTCAGCAGCGCCATGGCTTCGCGGCCCTTGCTGCCTTCATCAGCGAAAACCGGGTTGAGATCTTCATCGAACATGGGATCGCCCATGCTCAGCGCCATCAGCCACCAGGACCAGTTAATCGCGCCCATGGCGATGGGATGGTCATCGACGCCGGCCTCACGGATGGCGACGGCTTGCTCGTGCAGCTCCGCCCAGGTGGTCGGTGGCGCGTCAAAGCCGGCTGCCGCCGAGCTGGCCGCGTTGTAATCCATCATCACCAGCTGCTGGTAGGTTGGGACAACGTACAATTCGTCATCGAGGGTCCAGAAGCTCATGTGATCCAGATCGTCCAGCGGCAGGTCGCCGCGGGCGACGAAGTCATTCAAGCCCATGAGGTTGCCGGTGGCGACAATATTGGAGGGGCCTTCTTCGGTGACGAAGATGACATCGGCCGGCGCCTGACCAGCGGCAGCGGAAACTTGTACGCGGCTGAAGAGATCGGCCAGCTGCACCGATTGAATCTCGACGGTGATGCCGCTTTCTTCCATGAAAGCGTTGAGCGCTTCTTCATCCGGCGGCACGCCCCAGGGCGGGGTCAAGAAAGTAATCGTCGTGTCTTGCGCCAGCGCGACAGAGCCGAGGCTGAGCAGAAAGACTAGCAGAACAAGGGAAATCACGCGTTTCTGAAGATTCATTTTCTTTTGCTCCTTTCAGCGGATTCTGCCTGAAATTGTACATCTCAAGCAGCGCTGACGCAAACATTCGCGGGGGCGTCCCTAAGTCCTTGCCTTCAGCGTAGTTCTTGCCGGGGGGCGCCGGATAGCCGCCCCGTAAATAGCGACATGGACCGACTAGCCAAACACGCAGTCGCCTTCAGTGGTCACGTAATCCCCATGGATCCAGCCCGATAGGCCGTCGTGTTCGATGTTGAACCAACCCTCGCGGCTGGCGAGCGCCCATGCTGAGGCGCCCTGCGGCAGCAGCCCGATCTTGTTTCCTTTGGGGGCATCGCGGAAGTTCAAGCCGGCCGTTGTCGTCACTCGGCAGTCGCGCTCGACAACAATCACATTGCCGTCGGCGTCCAGAAGGTTGATTTCAAGCGCGAATTCTGTATCCAATGTCGTCCGCGGGACAACGGGCGAGATGGCGATGAGGGCGCTATCCACGCCGGGCAGCAGGTCGACGGTCAGTTCGCCCGGCCCGGTGATCAACTCGCGTGATACATCCAAGCCCGAGCCGGTCTCCTGGACGACTTGCAGCCAGGTGTTATTGGGCAGGCGGTTATCGGTACGGATCCAGCCTTCGGCGATCCAGGCGTCGTCAGGCGTTTCGAAGCTGTCTTGGTAGCCGATGGCGTCGATGCGCAGGTTGTCGATGGCCAGGCCCTTGTAAGTGGTGACGGTTTCCGTCAGCACTTCGAATCGGAGCATGATATTCCCGGGCGCATAGTCACTAAGATCGAAGCTTTCCAGAAGCCAACGGCCTGACCGACCGGTGTAACCGTTGTCATAAAATAGCCCAAAATAAGTTTCGGGCTCAGTGTGATTCCCGGGCAAAACAGACCACGTATGACCGCCGTCGGCGCTGATCTGAAGATAGCCGTATTCATAGTGCTCCGCGAGGTCGTGCCAGACGCGAAAATTCAGCCATACTGGTCGGGAGGATTCTTTGATTTCAATCGAACGCGTGAGCCGACTGCTGCTCCGATCCGTGGTGACAGCGTAAAAGAAGTGTTCACCGTCGTATGGAGAGAGATCGATAAGACGCGCTTCGGGCAGTTGCGACAGACGGAGCGAAAGTTTGTCCCCGCCTTGCGCGTTGACAGCGAGGTATTCGCTACCGTATTGGGGAAGGCGGCCGCTATGCGAGGCCGGGAAATCGCGCAGCGTCGGGGCGGGTTCAATCGGGACAAGCAAGTCGTCCAAACCGGGATAGCCGAAGCCGCGGCTGGCATCCTGGTAGTAGTTGGCCAGCACCCAGTCGGCGAAGACTTCATTGGCCGATCGGCCGATGGTTTCCCGCAGCGCCCTATCGACCGCAGCCCAGCCATCCATGTCTTCCGAGTGCAGCGCCGCCAGGGTTGCATCACCGAAACGGTCGGCGATGTAGATGGCGAAGAGGCCGCCGGCGCCATATTTCGCCCAGCGATTTTCTCCCTGGAGCATGTGTGTAAGTCCGGTATTTGGGGCCGGCATGAAGCCCTCGCTGAGCCATTCGACGACGTAAGAGTTGCCTGTGTAGTATTCGACGAAGCTGGAAAGCGCTTCATCCAGCCAGCGTATTTCGTTGGCGTCGCGATGGTGCAGGAGAATATGCTGATACTCGTGGGCGATTGTGGCAATTATGTAGTCATCCGGAAGCTCGTATTCATCGCCGATTGCCAGGTTAAAGACCAACATCTCGCGCTGGTTGCTGCGCGAATGCAATGTCCGCGGGCGCAAGTGGCGTCCGTCGAAGAAGGCTGGGCGGCTGAAGCGAGGCTGATGCATCATTATGACAAACAGGCGTGGATCGCCATCAATACCGGGAGGCAGGCTGTAGTTGAGGAGGCGGCCAAGCGGTGCAATCACGTCTGCTTCAACGTGATCCGCTATCGCCTGGGCATTGCGGCGCCCGAATTCTGCGGAATCTTGTACCCAAATCAGCACATTTTCCGTCATACCGCGCAATTCAGTCGATATCGCTCTTTCCGTCCATTGGTCGTCAACGGGCACATAAAAGGACTGGCTGTCTCCGATATGGTAAACGGGCGGATTGACGGAGAGTGTATGCCCTTGGTCATAAGAAGTGAATCGCTGGGCTACGTCTACATAATCGAGCGCTGGAATCTGCAACTCCGCCAAGGCCTCCAAAGTGAGAAAATCCGCGTTTTGCCCAAAGATTGTCGCGTTAAAGAGCATAATGATGGCCAAGACGAATGCGTACCTCATTTGCGCCCTCCACAAATCAGAATCTCAAGCCAGGATTGTAAACCGCCGTTACGCTTTTTGGCAAAGCTAGCGCAGCGCCTTTAAGTCCGAACTGCTGCCGGGCTCCTGCGGCGTGGCGTAGACGCCGCCCTGCACGCGCGCCGGCTGCACGAAGCGCTCCCGCAAATGCGGGATGTACTCCAGAAATATGACCTCGTGGCCCAGCGCGATATGATTGAATAACACGAGGTGCTGGTGGATCTGCCCCATATCGCCGACGTGGGGCACGACCGGCACGCCGAACTTGCGCGCCAGCAGACTCACCGCGATGAACTCCCCCACGCCGCCGAGGCGGACGCAATCCGGCTGCAAGAAACCGGCTGCGCCAGCTTGCAGATAATTCTTGAAGATAACCTGATTGGGCACGTGCTCGCCCAGCGCCAGCTTGAGCGGGGCGATGGCGCGCGCCAGCGTCTGATGCGCCAGCACATCATCGGGGTGGGTCGGCTCTTCGATCCAGTAGGGATTCATATCGCGCAGCCGCCGGCCCATGTCGATTGCCTGCGGCAGGGTCCATTGCTGGTTGACATCGAGCATGACGCGGGCGGCATCGCCGACTGTTTCGCGGACGAGGAAGGCGCGGCGAATATCCCGCTCGGCATCGTCCGAGCCGACCTTGAGCTTGACGGCGTCAAAACCCTGATCGAGCGACTTGATGATGTTTTGCTTGATCGTATCGTCGGAATACTGGAACCAGCCGATCGAGGTGTCGTAGCCGGGGTAGCCGCGCTTGATGAGACCGAGGCGCGCTGCCCGCTTTGGAAGCTCGGCCTGCAGCAGGGCGAGGGCGTCGGCGCGGGTCATGGCGTCGTCCAGGTAGCCCAGGTCGAGGGCGGCGAGCAGCTGCTCGGGCTTCAGATCAAGCAGCAGGCGCCACAATGGCAAGCCGCGAGACTTCGCCCAGAGGTCGAAGCAGGCGTTGGCGATGGAGGAGAGGGCGAGATGGACGACGCCCTTGTGCGGGCCCAGCCAGCGGTATTGGGGGTGGTCGAGCAGGCTTCGATAGACAGCGCCGAAATCAGCCATGAGCGACTCGATGTCCTGGCCGACGAGAACCGGGCTGAGGGCGTCGATGGCGCGGCAGACGAGCTCGTTGCCCCCGCCGAGGGTGAAAGCCAGGCCCGTGCCGCTGAGGCCGGCGCCGGTCTTAAGCTCGGTGACGGCATAAGAATATTGCGGATCCGAGTGGACGCTGTCGGCGCCGGCGCCTTCGGGAAGGGTAAAGCGCAGGTCATGAGTCTGAACCGATTCGATGAATGTCAAGGGCATGGCTTGGCTCCCGCCGTCTGTTTTTGCTCACAAAAACTTGTTTTATAGGCAAAAGACGGTATACTCTTTGCCAATCGATAACCTGCTTGCCTAACGTGGAGAATACATGATTATGCGGGCGCGCGGGAGACCGGCGGTTCAGAAGTCCCTGGTTTCCGGCATTCGGCGCGCGGAGAGCGGACGGGTCATCGGATTGCAGCAGTTTCAGCCCTTCGTTTACAGGTCGAAAGAAGAACAGGAGTAAAAGATCATGTTACGTAAATTGTCACTGCTTATGCTGGTCCTGGCGCTGATGAGCGCAGTCGCGGTCACGGCGCAGGACGAAGCGCAGTACGCCGGCTTGGATATGGATTTATCCGGCGTCACCATCAAGATGGCGAACATCGGCGGCGGCCTTTACGAAGCCATGTACGAATCCATCCCCATTTTTGAAGAGGCCACCGGCGCGACGGTCGAGATTGTCGCCCTGCTGGACGGATTCGCCATCGACCAGAAACTCAAGGTCGATTTCGCCACTGGCGCGGCCGATTACGATGTGGCATGGGATCACACCAGTTTCATGGCGCAGTACACGCCCTTCTTGCTGCCGCTGCAAGATTACTTCAGCGAAGAAGAACTGGCGCCCTTTAGCCCGGCGATTCTGGATGCCGCCACCATCGACGGCAACCTCTATCTGATTCCGCGTCACGCCGATATCAGCCCCATTCACTATCGCCTTGACCTCTACAACGATGCTGATATCGCCGCCGCTTATGAGGCGGCCGCCGGCGAGGCTCTGGAAGTGCCGACCACGCTCGAGCAGATTGATCGCCAGGCCCGCTTCTTCGTCGAAAATGGCCACAGCACCTATGGCTACACCCTGGCCGGACGCGACGAAGCCCTCAACGGCCGCTTCTACGAATTGGTCTTCGCCAGCGGCGGCGCCATGTTCGACGAAAACTGGGAGCCGGTCTTCAACGACGAAATCGGCGTTGCCGTTGCCGAGATGCTGCGCGGCTGG
The DNA here is from genome assembly GCA_022822545.1 of Anaerolineae bacterium. Classification (GTDB taxonomy): domain Bacteria; phylum Chloroflexota; class Anaerolineae; order Aggregatilineales; family Phototrophicaceae; genus UBA6055. Next base: position 59,678 of record JAJEBE010000034.1, on the reverse strand, counting down.
TATAGCGATGGCATCATCCCGGCCGATACCACTTCGCTGGTATGGGATGGCGTTGCCGCCTACTTCTGCAACGGCGATACGGCCATCAAGCTGGAATGGTACGGCTGGTACTCCTACTTCCAGGATCCCGACAATTGCCCGAACATCAGCGAGAACTTCGGTCTGGCGCGCGGCTTCACCGGCTTGAGCGTCGGCGGCGACGCGGTCCGACCCAGCGGCTGGGCAGGCGCGCATGCCTTCTCTGTCCCGGCGAGCGCCCCGAATCCACAAGCGGGCGTGCAGCTGATCAAGTTCCTGTCTTCGGAGCGTGTGGCTTATGAAGAAGCGCAGTTGGGTTACTTGCCCACCCGTGAAGATGTTTGGGATCGCCTCATCGCCGATGCCTCCGAATCCGATCGTCCGCTGGACCGCGAGCGTCTGGAACTGGCCAAGCTGCAGATAGCCGAAGACTTCCGCACACCGCCCCTGATCGCCGAGTGGATTCCCTTCTCCAATATCCTGTATCCCGTGGTGCAAGCCATCATGCTGGGTGATATCGGCGCCCAGGAAGGTTTGGATCAAGCCGCGGCCGATACCCGCGAACTGATGGCGGATGCCGGATACTATGATTAGGCGTTCGCTTCTCCCGCTTGGGAAGCGACGCTGCCAGGGCGATCCGCTGGATTGCCCTGCGCTGAAATGCGACAGTAGGGAAATTGAGGGCGGCTCACTGAGTCGCCCCCTGCAAATGCAGCGCAACTCCCCTATACAGAGCCGCGCCTGCAAAATCTGAACCTTCAATCCAATGAATACGAAAACGGGCGATAGCAGTAAGAATAACGGGGGCGCGCAAAGGGCTGCATTCGGCCGCATTGACGCGGGCAGTTTTCCCATTTTGCTGATCCTGCCCTCGATCGTGGTGATCTTGCTGGTCATCGGTTTTCCCCTGCTTTATTCCTTGTATGTCAGTTTCACGCCTTATGAGCTGCTGCGCCCCAACAGCCTCAACTTCACGCTGGGCAAGGCGCTGCGTAATTATGAGAAACTTCTTGACGACGCTATCTTTTGGCGCTCGCTGGGCAATACGATCATTTTCCTGGTCGTATCGGTCAATTTGAGCTACCTGCTTTCTCTGGCTTTATCCCAGCTGCTGGCGCGCGTAACTGTAGGCCAGAGCATCTTGCGCACCCTGCTGATGGTGCCGATGATGTTCGCGCCTATTTTGGTGGGCATGCAATTCCGCTGGTTCTTCAACGCCAGCGTCGGCTTGGTCAACAACTTCCTTTACAGCCTCGGCTTGATCCAGGCGCAAGGCCAGATCGCCTGGCTGGTGGATGTGCCGCTGGGCATGTTCTCCATCATCGTGGCTTCAGTGTGGATGAACATCCCGGTGCTGACGATTATCTTGCTGGCTGGCACCCTCTCGCTGCCGACCGAGACCTTCGAGGCGGCCGAGGTCGACGGCGCATCGGGCTGGCAGAAATTCCGCTTCATCACCTTTCCGCTTTTGGCGCCCTTCACCTATATCGCGCTGACGATCATGTCGCTGGATATCGCGCGCGCTTTTGATATCGTCCGCATCATGACCGATGGCGGTCCGGCTCATCGCACCGAGATGCTCTGGACCTATATCACGCGCTTGTCCATCGAGAACACCAAGTTCGGCTTGGGCAGCGCCATGTCCTGGATAACAGTGTCGCTGTCGGTGCTGTTCACGCTGTATTTCTTCCGCCAATTGGTCAAGGCGAGGATCGTGCGATGATTACGCGCAGCGTAGGACCCAATCGCCGGCGCAACGACATTATCTGGAATGTCGTCGCCTGGCTGCTGCTGCTGGCTTTGGCGCTGCCGGCCTTCTGGATCATCATGACGGCTTTCCGCCCCAACTCCGAGATCAATACTTTTCCGCCGGTGTGGATCCCGCAGCGACTGACGCTGGAAGCCTATGCCAACATGTTCGGCTTGAATCCCGAGGTGCAGCAACGGGTAGCGGTGGAGGCCTATCTGCGCAACTCGCTGCTGGCAGCCGGCATGAGCACGGTTGTCGCCGTTTCACTGGGCACGCTGGCGGGTTATGCCTTCGCGCGCTTTCGTTTTCGTTTTCATACGACGCTCTTCCTCGGCATCATGCTTTCGCGGGCGGTGCCCGGCGTGGCGCTTAGCTTGCCCCTGTTTCTGCTCTTCAATCGCGCCGGCCTGGTCAACAACGTGCTGGGCCTGGCTATCGTCTATGTCGCCGTCAACATTCCCTTCACCGCCTGGCTGATGGACGGCTTCTTCCGGCAGATCCCGCAGGAACTGACCGAGTCCGCTTATATTGACGGCTGCGGCCACTGGTCCGCTTTCTGGCGGATTGAACTGCCGCTGTCCTTGCCCGGCTTGGCGACGGCGGCTATCTTCGCCTTTCTGGCGGCCTGGAACGAATTTCAGATCGTCAGCGTGTTGGCGCGCAATAACGCGGCGAAGACCTTCCCGCCCGGCCTTTTCGCTTTCACCGAACAATTCACGGTCGATTGGCGCGGCATGGCGGCGATGAGCGTGATCATGATGGTGCCGGCTGTGATCTTCGTGATATTGGTGCAGCGCAATCTGGTCAGCGGTTTGACCTTTGGCGCGGTCAAAGGCTGAGGCGCGGCCGCATACTCCATCCCCGGCGCTGGACGAGCCTTAAAAGCGCGACTCTGTGAGCCGCCCGCATTGCGCGAGCCCGCGTTATAATCGCGCAGGAACGACCGCAAGCCGAGGAGGCTGATGATGCCCTTCCGCTTTGAATGGCGTGATCCGGGCAAGCGCGCCATTTGTTATATCGCCGAGGGCGACTGGAATTGGAAAGACTATCATCAGGCGGTCCGCGCCTCCGCTTTCACTTTGATGTCGGCCGAGGGGCGCGTGGACAGCGTCATTGATTTGCGCGGCAGCGCGCGCTCAGGCTTGCCAGCCGGCGCCGCCGCCCATCTGCGCAGCTTCGGCCGAAAAACGCAAGCGCGCCTGAGCGGCCGAGCCGCCGTTATCGGTATGCCGGCTCTTGACGTGGAAGGCATCTACGATGGCGTGCTGGAAACGGCCGATGGCCAAGTCCGCTTCCTTGAGAGCGAAGCCGACCTGGATGCGCTGCTGACGGAGTGGGCGGCGGACCCGCCAGAGTGCTAGAGGTCTTCATGCTTCGCTGCGGGGGTGGCCGGCAAGGTCACGATGAGCGGCAGCGAAAGCAGCGATATCAGCGCGGCCGCGATGAAGGCGGATTGCAAGCCCAGAGCATCCCCCAGCGCGCCGACCATCAGCACATTCAGCGCCCGAATGCCGAAGGCGAAGGACATGAAGAGTCCGTTGGCGGTGGCGCGGTTCTCCGGCAGTTGATCCTGCACCAGCGCGAGGAATACCGGCGACACCGAAAGCGCCGTCAGCCCCAGCCCGATCAGAATCGGGATGAGCAAAGCCCCTTCGACATTGACAAATATCAGCATAAGCAGCGCCGAAATCAGCGCCGCGCCCGCCACCATCTTCCGCCGGCCGATACGATCGCTGAGCGTGCCCCCCGCCAGCGCGCCGCCGACGCCCGAAAACTCGTATAGCGCCAATGCGCCCCCCGCCAGCGTCAACTCAAAGCCGCGCACATCCACCAGGTAGACGACCATAAAAATGCCGAGGCTGCTCACCGCCATATTGCGCAATAGCATCACGCCGAAGAGCGGCGCGAAGACCCGGGCAAAACGCCGCAGCATCGGCTTGCCTTTATTCTTGCGCGGCGCGCGCTTGGCGGAGACATCCCGCAGCCGCCAAAAGAGCACCGCGCTCGCCAGCCAGCCGAAGAACATCAGCCGCCACAAACCCTGCAAACCCCATTCCGCCACGCCGAAGCCCACCAGCAGCGGACCGACCGAACGCGCCAATTCGCCCGAAGCCATAAAAAAGCTCATGCCGCGCCCGACCTTGCCGCCCGATACATGCGCGATCATGGCCGGCGCCGGCGCATGAAAGGCCATGATGTTCACGCCGACGCAGAACAGCAGCAGCGCCGCCGTGCCATACGTGGGCATGAAGCCGATCAAGGTCGCCAGCGTTGCCGTGATCGCCGGCGCGAATATGACCAGATAGCGCACCGTGAAACGGTCCGCCAGGTAGCCGATGAAGGGACCCAGAAGCGAGGGCGCCTGCATGAAGACCGGCAGCGAACCCGCCATCAGCAGCGAGAGACCCAGCTTGTCGATCAACAGGGGCAGCAGCGGCGCGATAAAAGCGGAATAGATGTCATGCGTGAAATGCCCGAGGCAAATGAGCAAGATGCGCCCGTATTGAAATGTGCCGGCGCGCTTCGCATTGCCCGCTGCTTCCGCCGCTGCAGTTGTCATGGTTCCGCCGATCTATGCCTGTCAATTCGCAGCGGATTATAGCGCAGCTCAGCGAATTGCCAATGTATGCGCCCTTTTTCCCGGCGCTGCGCCCCGCTAATCAGGTTTGCGTCAACGCCGGCAAAACAGTATAGTATTGGCATCGTCTGCTTAGGCGCCGACGATGATTCCTCGCAATAATGATGTGCATGATAGCGCCGTAGATATGTCACTTGACCAGCAACAAAGGCAGCAGTCACTCGGCCTGATCGCCGACCCAGTTGACGAAGCCAAACCACAGAGCCTGCCGATAGTTTTTCTCGACGATGGGGATCGACATACCAATGACGTCGTGCTGAAGCGTCAAGATAACCTCGAGTTCTTGCAAAGCCAGCCCAGCGAAAAATTCAAACTTGTCGTCACCTCGCCGCCCTACAATATCGGCAAGAGTTATGAGCAACGTTCGTCGCTGGATCAATATCTCGAAAACCAGAAAAAAGTGATTGGCGAGTGCGTTCGCGTCTTGCATCCACAGGGATCAATATGCTGGCAAGTCGGCAACTTCACCGAAAACGGCGAGATCCTGCCCTTGGACAGTCTGTTGTTTCCCATCTTTCGTGACTTTGGATTGCAGTTGCGCAATCGCATTATCTGGCACTTCGGCCACGGATTGCATTGCCGCAACCGACTTTCGGGGCGTTATGAGACCATCAATTGGTGGACCAAGCGGGGCGATTATACCTGGCATTTGGATCCGATTCGCGTGCCGTCAAAATATCCCGGCAAACGTCATTTCAAGGGTCCGCGCAAAGGCGAGTTGTCCGGTAACCCAAAGGGCAAGAACCCCAGCGATGTCTGGGTCTTCCCCAATGTCAAAAGCAATCACCCGGAGAAAACGATACACCCCTGCCAGTTCCCAATTGAATTGGTAGAACGCCTGGTCTTGTCCATGACCGATGAAGACGACGATGTGCTTGATCCTTACGTAGGCGTTGGCTCGTCGGTCATCGCTGCGATAAAGCACGGGCGCAATGGCTATGGCTGCGACATCATGGACGAGTATATAGAGATCGCGCGCGAACGCGTGGAGGCATTTTACGCCGGCACACTCAAAACGCGACCCATGGGCAAACCGGTCTACGATCCCACGTTGCCTAACGGCGGGCATTGATGCAAATCGCCGCGCAATATTCCCATCTGAACGGATTGGAATACATGCTCGTTCATCACAAGGCTTTGTGGGACGAGATTCAAGATGTCATAACGCGCGTCGATGCGCAAGCCTGTAAGACCAAGGTGTCAAGAGAAAAGACCATGCGCGGCAGGCTGCTGTATTCGCCCGGAGATATGAATGGCGAGTTTGAAGCAAACTTCAGGAAACTAGGATGGACCGAACGCCGAAACACTTTTTGGGTCACTGCCGACGAGCGGCTCATGCGCGGCATATATAACCGGCCCGAAGCGGAGCAACGTCAGGCGATTAAAGCCGCTGGCCACCAACCAATTATGTCCTACAACCAGACTGATTTCGTCAAAGACCGAATCGCCGTTGAGGTGCAGTTTGGAAAATATGCCTTTGTCGCGCATGATCTCTTTGTCAAGCACCTGAGCTTTTTTGTGGCGGATATCATTGATGTTGGCATCGAGATACTGCCGATGAAAGCGCTTGAACGGGAAATGTCCTCAGGCGTGCCCTATTATGAACGCGACCTCTTGAACGTGCTGCGGCAGGGGCGTGGCGTGCCCGCTGTACCCTTGATTCTGGTCGGAATCATCCCCTGACGGACTTCTCAGATCTGGACAAATGAAACGTCTCACTCCGCTGTATAGTGGAAAATCCCGCTGCGTCTGCTATCATGTTCGCTATGAGAAACCCGACGCTGCGCTTCACTAACAGACGCTACCTCGACGCTATCGAGGACCATATCGTCATCTTCGATGGCGCCATGGGCACCAGCATCCAATCTTATGACCTCAAGCCGGCAGACTTCGGCGGCGAGCAATATCAGGACTGCATCGACTACCTCGTCATCACTCGCCCCGATATCATCCGCGAGATTCACGAATCCTTCTTGCGCGTCGGCGCCGAAGCGGTCGAGACCAATACTTTCCGCGGCAATCGCCGTACCTTGGCGGAGCACGGCCTGGGCGAGCGCACAATAGAAATCAACCGCGCCGCTGCCCAGATAGCCCGCGCCGCCTGCGACCAAATCGAAGCCGAGACGGGCATCCCCCGCTTCGTCGCCGGCAGCATGGGCCCCAGCGGCATGCTGCCCTCCGGCGATGACCCTGACCTCAGCGATATCACTTTTGATGAACTTGCTGAGCTCTTTGGCGAACAGGCGCAGGGATTGGTCGAGGGCGGGGCGGATCTGCTGATCATCGAGACCTCGCAAGACATCCTCGAGGCCAAAGCGGCTGTCTACGGCATCAACCGCTATTTCAACGAGAGCGGTCAGCGAATCCCGCTGCAAGTGCAGATCACGCTCGACGTCACCGGGCGTATGCTCTTCGGCACCGATATCACCGGCGCTGTGGCGACCCTGGCCGCGCTGCCGCTTGATGTGCTCGGCATGAATTGCTCCACCGGTCCCGAATACATGCGCCTGCCCATCCAGTACCTGATCGAGCGCTCGCCTTTTCCCATCAGCGTCTTGCCCAACGCCGGCTTGCCCATCAATGTCGATGGCGAAGCGGTCTACCCCATGCAGCCCGACCCTTTCAGCGAGATGGTCGCTGAGTTCGCGCGCTGGGGCGCCAATGTCGTCGGCGGCTGCTGCGGCACGACCCCCGAGCATATCGCCCGACTCTACCAGCGCGTGCACGGCCTGACCTACGACGAATCGCTAGAGCGCCCCGCCCCGCTAAGTACGCCAACAGCGCGCGACATCATATTGGAGCCGCGCCTCTCCAGCGGCATGACCGCGGCGCGCATGATGCAAGACCCCGGTCCCACGCTGATCGGCGAGCGCGTCAACAGCCAGGGCAGCCGCAAAGTCAAGCGTCTGCTGCTGGAAGAAGACTACGACAGCATCGTCGAGATCGCGGTGGGGCAGGTCAACCGCGGCGCGCACATGCTTGATGTCTGCGTCGCTCTCACCGAGCGCGATGACGAAAAAGCGCAGATGGAAAAACTGGTTAAGCGCCTGTCCCTGGCGGTCGAAGTCCCGCTCATCATCGACACCACCGAAGCCGATGTCGCCGAAGCCGCCCTGGCGCTTTATCCCGGCCGCGGCATCATCAATGGCAACAACCTGGAAAACGGCCGCGAGCGCATTGACAGCATCCTGCCCATCGCGGTCAAGCATGGCGCCGCCGTGCTCTCCATGACCATCGACGAAGCGGGCATGGCGCATACCCGCGACAAAAAGCTCGAAATCGCCCGACGCATCACTGATATCGCGCTGAATGAATACGGCATGACCACTGACGACCTTGTCTTCGACGCGCTGACCTTTCCGCTGACCACCGGGCAAGAAGAGCTGCGCAACGATGCCGTGGAGACGCTGGAGGGCATCCGCCTGATCAAAGAGCGAATCCCCGGCGTGATGACCGCCCTCGGCATCAGCAATGTCAGCTTCGGCGTCGGGGCGGCCGCCCGCGGCGTGCTCAACAGCGTCTTCCTCTACCATGCGGTCAAAGCCGGCCTGGATATGGCGATCGTCAATCCGGCGCATATCACGCCCTATTTCGAGATTCCCGATGAACAGCGAAAGGTCGCCGAGGACCTCATCTTCAACAGCGATGCCGATGCCCTGCCGCGCTTCATCCAGTATTTCGAAGAGAACGAGGTGCAAATCGCCGGCGCGGAAGAAATCGACCCCACCGCTGACATGAGCAGCGAGGAGGCGCTGCACTGGCAGATCGTGCATCGCAAGAAGGAAGGCGTCGAGGCGCTGATTGACGAAATCCTCACGCGCATGGATGCGGTCGGCGCGCTGAATACCGTGCTGCTGCCGGCCATGAAAGAGGTCGGCGACAAGTTCGGCGCCGGCGAGCTCATCTTGCCTTTCGTCCTGCAATCGGCCGAGGTGATGAAGAAGTCGGTCGCTTACCTTGAGCAGTTTATGGAAAAAGTCGACGGCGCGAGCAAAGGCATCATCGTCCTGGCGACGGTTTACGGCGATGTGCACGATATCGGCAAGAACCTCGTGAAGACTATCCTCAGCAATAATGGCTACACCGTGCACGACCTGGGCAAGCAAGTGCCCGCCAATACCATCATCGACAAGGCGCTGGAGCTTGAAGCCGACGCCATCGGCTTGTCCGCCTTGCTGGTCAGCACCTCCAAGCAGATGCCGCTGATCGTCAACGAGCTGGCGCGGCGCGGCCTGGATATCCCCGTGCTGGTCGGCGGCGCCGCCATCAATCGGCGCTTCGGCCGGCGCATTCTCTTCCTGCAAGATTCCGGTGAGCCCTACACCGCCGGCGTCTTCTATTGCAAGGACGCCTTCGAAGGCCTGGCTGCCGTCGACCAACTGCTGGATGCCGAGCGGCACGCGCGCTTCCTCGACGATGTCTTCGCCGAAGCCTACGCCGAAGTCGATCGCGCGCCCCGACGCCGACGTTCACGTCGCGGCGGCTCTCGCAAGACCGTCCGCGCCGCGCCGGACATTCCCGCGCCGCCCTTCTGGGGCAACCGCGTCGTGCGTTCCATGCCGCTGGAAATCGTGCTGCAACACCTGCACAAACCGGAACTCTTCCGCCTCTCCTGGGGCGCGAAGAATACCCAAGGCGAGGAATGGGAGCGGCTCGCAGCCGAGTTTGAAGAGCGCTTGCTGCGCATGGGGGTAGACGCCGCCCGCCGCGGGGCGCTCCAGCCCCAAGCCGTCTACGCCTACCTGCCCGTCAACAGCGATGGCGACGAACTCATCGTTTGGGACGCCGAGCGCTATGCTGCCGCCGGCGACACGGTCGAAGCCGCTCGCTTCCGCTTCCCGCGCCAGCCCGATGGCGAGTACCTCTGCATCAGCGACTACTTCGCGCCTATAGATGCTGACCGCGCCGATGTCATGGTCTTGCAGACGGTGACGGTCGGGCATTGCGCCACCGCCGAAGTCGAGCGCCTGCAAGCAGCCAACGAATATAGCGAAGCCTATTTCTTCCACGGTCTCGCCGTGCAAGCGGCCGAAGCGACCGCCAACTACCTCACCCACATCGTTCAGGGTCAACTCGGCATCGCGGAAGGGCGCGGCAAACGCTACAGCTGGGGTTATCCCGCCTGCCCGGAACTCGCCGATCACGAAATCGTCCTGCGCCTGCTGCCGCAACTGGAGAGCGAGTTAGGCATGTCCCTGACCGAGTCCTGGCAGTGGCTACCCGAACAGAGCACCGTCGCCCTCTTCACCCACCATCCGGACGCGAAATACTACAGCGTCGGCGATCTCGACAGGGTGGGGCAGATACTTGGGTGAGATTTTGTAAGGGGCTTATATCGGATAGTGCCATTTGTTTAGTGTCTGTATCTTAAAGGGCGGGAGTGTAGCAATGGGAAAGTGCATCTACTGCGGACAAAACGCGGGTATGTTCAAGGATAGACACAGCACGTGTGAATCCAAGCACCAAGCAGAGCTAAAAGCAGAAAGAAAAGCGCCTCTTTTGGCGGTGCTTGACTCTATAAATCGTGGTGAATTGCCTAATGTAGAAACGTCAGGAGATAGTTTGCCGTTTAAGATGCAGAAGAAAGAGGTTCTGCTATACGCTTGGGCTAATGTTCATTATTATGAAACTCGTGCTGTACGTCATTGGCAAGGCGGGAATAAAGGCGCAAGGGTTCGAGTAGCGAAAGGTCTTTCGCTTAATGTTGGGAGAACAGCAGGTCGCTCAGTTTCTAAAGACGAGATTACACACCTGGATACTGGATATATGGCAATCACGAACAAGCACCTCCACTTCAACGGAGACGTAAAAGGTTTGCGGATAAAGTTCGACAAGATAATATCGCTGCAAGATGTCGGGAATGCGATGGAAGTTATGCGAGATCTTGCGAATCCTAAGCCGCAGCTTTTTCAATTTCCAGATGTGCGTGAGTGCATTCAACTAATAAGGGCTGTCGAGAATTTGTCCGATTGATGACTGCAAGCAAGAGATGAAATTACTACCTAAGAGCTACTGGAGTTAATGAAGGACAATCCCATGACCTACACACTCAAACGCATCGGCTTCATGTCAGCCGTCAAAATCGCCGCGGTCGTCTCAGCCGCCGCCGCCATCATCCCCATCGCCCTGCTGGTCCTGCTCAACTACGTCTTCAAATTCTGGGATGTCATCATCCCGCCCGATGTCCTCGGCCCCATGCTGGCGCAGACTGCCCTGATCGCCGCGGTCGCCGGTGGCGTCTCCACCGCGCTGACCGTCTCCCTCTACAACGTCTGCGCGCCCCTATTCGGCGGCATCACGCTCGAGCTCAAACCGCAATACCCGCCGCGCAAGCAAAAGGAAGATGTCGACATCGACTAGATGCGTTGACATTAGCTGTGGGCGGGTTAAAATCTCAACCGTATATCCGCGCGAATTGACATCTGCAGTCAGAGGTATCAAGATATGACCACCGATTTACGACAGCAATACGACGAGAACGGCTACGTCATCGTCCGGGAGGCCATCGATGCCGATCTCGCCCGCGAAACCGCCGAGCACGTCCACTGGCTGGCGGCGCGCTATCCCGACACGCGCCCCGAGCATTTCCACCACGACATGCTGGTGACCGATCCCTTCATGCACCGCCTGGTCGGCGATGATCGCCTGCTGGATATCGTCCAGCAATTCATCGGCTCCAACATCGCTATGTTCGCCGCCCACTATATCGCCAAACCGCCCAAGACCGGGCAGAAAGTCCTCTGGCATCAGGACGGCACCTACTGGCCCCTCGAACCCATGGAAGTCACCACCATCTGGCTGGCCGCCACCGAATCCACCCGCGAGAATGGCTGCCTGCGCGTCTTGCCCGGCACGCAGCACAACAAGCTGCTTTCCCGCGCCGAATTGCAAGATGTGCCCGATGGCAAGAATGTGCTCTCCTCCGGCATCCACCCCTCGCAAATCGACGACTCCCACGTGGTTGATCTCGAACTCCAACCGGGTGATGTCTCGATTCATAATCCCAAGATCATTCATGGCAGCGAAGCCAACACCTCCGATAAATGGCGCATCGGCTTGACCCTGCGCTACATCCCGACCACAACCTGGGTCAAGCGCGATACCCACGCCAGCATCTTCCTGCGCGGCCAAAAGTCCCCCGGCGTGGCCAACCTCTACGCCGAGCCGCCCAGCTTCGATCCCGCCGTGCACATGCCCTTCCGCGGCCAGGAAGCCTGGCTGTCCGCGTAAGCTGCAAATGGCTACCGCAGCAAGCTGGCTGAGATGTGGTCTTCAACTCAATATTCACAGCTAGTCGCCGGGGCGAGCCATTGGGTCGCCCCTAGCTCGCCCTCTGCTTCGTCAAACACTTTGCGCCCTCTGTATCCTCAGCAAAAGCAAGTAAGTCATGCAAAAAAGCGCGACTTGTAGGGGCGGCCAACCTGGTCGCCCGCCGCCGCTGCGACTTGTGGTTTCGGGCGACATGGTATGTCGCCCCTACAGATCGTTGGTTTAGCGAAATTTGCATTACTTTATTGGATTTACTTCTCTGTACTCGACAGCAAAAAATTAAAGAAAACGCCAATGTCTAAACCCAACATCCTCTACATCCACTCCCACGACACCGGCCGCTACCTGCAGCCCTACGGCCACGCCATCCCGACGCCCAACTTGCAGCGCCTGGCGGAACGGGGCCTGCTCTTCCGCCGCGCCTATTGCGCCGCGCCCACCTGCTCGCCCAGCCGCGCCGCTCTGCTCACTGGCCAAGCCGCCCACAGCGCCGGCATGACCGGCTTGGCGAATCGCGGCTTTGTCCTGGGCGACTTCGGGCAGCATATCATCCACACCCTGAAAGCAGCCGACTATAAATCAGCGCTGGCAGGCATTCAACATCTCACCAGCGCGCAGTTTCATCGCGGCGCCGAAGCAGTCGGTTACGACCAGGTGCTGACGACCGAGCGCGACCAAGCGCATAGCGCCGCCGTCGACTTCATCAAAGCCGCGCCCGCCCAACCCTTCTGGCTGACCGTCGGCTTCTTCGAGACGCATCGGGAATTTCCGCTGGAGCATGATGTCAACCCGGCTTACGTTCAGCCGCCCGCCTGCCTGCCCGATACGCCGTCGGCGCGCCAGGATATGGCCAACTACATCGCCATGGCGCAAACCCTCGATGATAAGGTCGGTCAGGTGCTGCGCGCCCTCGATGAAACTGGCCTGCGCGAAAATACGCTGGTGATCTACACCACCGATCACGGACTCGCCTTCCCCGGCATGAAATGCAATCTGACCGACCACGGCATCGGCGTCGCGCTGATCATGCAAGGTCCCGGCCTCTTCAGCGGCGGACGAGCGCTTGACGCCATGGTCAGCCATATCGACATCTTCCCGACCCTCTGCGACCTGCTTGATATCGCGCCCCCGCCCTGGCTGCAAGGGACTTCGATTCTGCCCCTCCTGCGCGGCGAAAGCGACTCGATCCGCGATGAGGTCTTCGCCGAGGTCAACTACCACGCCGCCTACGAACCCAAGCGCGCCGTCCGCACCGAGCGCTACAAATACATCCGCCGCTACGATAACCGTGAATCGCCCGTGCTCTCCAATATCGATGACGGCTTGGCCAAATCCGAACTGCTCGAAAATGGTTTCGCCGAGCAAGCGCCCGCGCCCGAGCAACTCTACGACACCCTGCTGGATCCGGTCGAGAGGCGTAATCTCATCCATGACGCCGAGCATGCCGATGCCCTCGCCGACTTGCGCGCTCGCCTCGACCGCTGGATGCACGCCACTGACGATCCCCTCCTGCGCGGCCGCGTCCCCGCCCCGCCCGGCGCCCAACTGAACGATCCTGATGGACTGTCGCCGCGCGACCCCTTCATGGTATTGTAGGGGCGACCTGCCAGATCGCCCGCATGCAACCAGAGGACAAAATGTCAGACCTGCTGCAACATCAGATCGAATACTACCGCGCCCGCGCGCCCGAATACGACGAGTGGTTTTATCGCCTCGGCCGCTATGACCGCGGCGCCGCGCATACCCGGCAATGGGAAGCGGAAGCGCAGATCGTCCGCGACCAACTGCATAGTCAAGCCGGCTTCGATCATATCCTCGAATTAGCGCCCGGCACTGGCATCTGGACCGAGCAGCTCGTCCGCATCGGCGCGCGCCTCACCGCCCTGGATGCCTCGCCCGAGATGATCGCCATCAACCGCGCCAAGCTGGCTTCCGACCGCGTCGATTATCAATTGGCCGATCTCTTCGCCTGGCAGCCGCAACGACAATACGACATGATCTTCTTCGGTTTCTGGCTCTCCCATGTGCCCGCGGCCAAACTGGACGCCTTCCTGAGGACGGTTCAGGCCGCGCTGAAACCCGGCGGCCGCCTCTTCATTGTTGACTCGCTGGAACCCGACCTTGCCAATTCGCGGACGCAAACCGAGAACCTCGCCGGCGAACGGCAGCAGCGCGTGCTCAAAGACGGGCGTCGCTACGAGATTGTCAAAATCTATTACGGGCAAACAGAACTTGCCGACACCCTGCGCCATCATGGCTTTGATATCGAAGTCCGGGCGACGGAGAATTTCTTTCTCTATGCCGACGGCCGCCGCGCGAGTTGATCCCCCGCCGTTCCCGCCCGGTGAGCAAATACATTTGGCCAGCGCATATATTATGATTCCAGATAAGTCATGCGAATTCTGCAGAACATTCCATCTTCAACGGCGAGTCACCCTTCCCCAATGCGTTGGGGAAGGGCCGGGGATGGGGTAGACAAGCGGCGTTTTCACAAGTCTCATTACTTTCTTGGGACTACTTAGAAGGTCACGCGATTAAAGTATGGCTCTCAGTTGCGGATTGAAACTGGCAGGAGAATAGCGCTATGAAAATCACCAGCCTCGAAACCATTCTTGTCGAAAACATCGCCCCTTACCGCGGCGGCCGCTATTGGCTCTTTATCCGGCTTCAAACCGACGAAGGCATCACCGGCTTGGGCGAGCGTCCCACCGGCAACGCCCTGCAGTTGAACTCGCAGATCAGCCTGTTACGGGAGCTATGCGACCAGTTTGTCATCGGCCAAAGTCCCTTCAATATCGAAAAGATCTGGCAGACTATTTACGCCTCCCGCCACGACTATCGCCATCCGGGCTTGTACGCGGCGCCCGCCCTCAGCGCGATTGAGATGGCGCTCTGGGACATCGTCGGCAAAGCCACGAGCCAGCCCATCTACAACCTCCTGGGCGGCAAGATGCACGAGCAACTGCGCGCCTATGCCTACATGCCAACGGACGGGATTTGGGAAAACCCGGACAAAGCCGGCGAGATTGCCATCAAGCTGGTGGAAGAAGGCAACAGCGCCTGCAAATTCGATCCCTTCACGCCCCTGTTCCCGCATCCGCGCGATTTCTCGCTGAAGACGATACGTCACGTGGCGAAGATATTCCAAGCCATACGCGCCGCCGTCGGCGATGAACTGGAAGTCGGCATCGGCACCCATGGTCAATTCAGCACCGCCGGCGCCATCCGCGTCGCCAAAGAACTGGAGCCGTTCAGCCCCTTCTGGCTGGAAGAACCGGTGCCGCCGGAAAACATCGACGAAATGGCGCGCGTGGCCGCCCACACCAGCATCCCGATCGCCACCGGCGAGCGCCTGGTCACGAAATTCGAGTTCGCCGATCTGCTCAAAAAACAAGCGGCGCAGATCATCCAGCTTGATGTCGGGCAATGCGGCGGCATCCTGGAGTCAAAGAAGATCGCCAGCATGGCCGAAGCCTTCTACGCCATGATCGCGCCGCACATGTACTGCGGACCGGTCGCTGCCGCCGCGGCCGTGCAAGTCGGCGCCTGCTCGCCCAATTTCTTGATTCAGGAGTACAACGGCGACCGCCTGCACTACGAGATACTCGAGGAGCCGATTCGTTTTGAGAACGGCTTTATCACACCGCCTTCCGGCCCCGGCTTGGGCATCGAGTTGGACGAGGCTGTCGTGAAACGGCAACTGGCTTAAGGCGAGGCCTCGCCATTATGGGGAGAGGCAAGTGCCGCCGATGCAAACTCAATTAATGTGAAAGATATAATCTCTGTGCTCTCTGTGGTTAATCAACCTGTGTGGTCTTCAATGACTGAACAAAGCCCAACAGAATAAGCGCTTTCCGCAATACGGCCGGCTAATCCAGCGCCGCCTGATAGAGCGCGATAACCTGATTCGCCATCGCCGCCCATGTCATAGCTTTCGCCCGCTCGCGCCCGGCCGCGCCCATCCGCGCCGCCTTCGCCGGATCTTCCAGCAAGTCCAGCAGCGCCCGCGGCAGCGCCTCCGCGATATTGTCTTGCGGGACGACCACGCCGGTAACGCCGTCTTCAATCGCGTCCGCCACGCCGCACTTGTCCGTCCCGACCACGGCTGTTCCCGCGGCGCTCGCTTCCAGGACCGCCAGTCCGAAGCCCTCAAAAAACATGCCGTCATTCATGGAAGGCAGCGCGAAGACATCCGCCGCCGCCAGCCAGGCGCGCCGCACGTCATCGTCGACGAATCCCATGAACGTGACGTTATTTTCCAGCCCCAGCTCCTTAACGCGCCGCTCCACAAGCGCTGTATACGGGCTGCCCGTTTGCGGATTTCCCATGATCAAGCACTGCGCCCCCGGCAGCCGCTCGCGCAGAACTGCCATCGCCTCGACCAGTTGCAGCGTGCCTTTCCTTGGCTTGACCTCGCCTAGAGTGACCACGGTCGGCGCTGTCTTCTCTACCTTGGTAGGCGGCGGATGCTCGAAACGCGCCGCGTCCACGCCGTTGTTGATGACCCGCGCGCGGACATTCGGCATCAAAGCCCGCGCCACTTGCGCCGTATGCCGGCTGACGCAGATCAACTGCGCGCGCTCGAAGGCCCGCTGATACATCCAGCCGACCGGAAACCGGCAAATGCGGGGCAGGTTGACATAACTGCCATGCGCGGTGACAAAAAGCGGTCTGCCCCCGGCCACAGCCCCCGCCAAAATCGCGTATGGCTCAATCGCGCTATGCACGATGTCGCAGTCACGCAATAATGCCCGCGCCCGCGGCAATTGACGCAATATCTTGATGAGGCTATATCTTTCGGGTGGGGCTACCGAGGGCAGAATGGGCTGCTGTGGAAAGTCGACGGTCGGGCTGTTCCTGGCGCAGATGACCGTCGTCTCATGCCCGCGCGCCTTTAATTGCCGGATGAGGTTCAGGCTGTAATTCGCCCAGCCATGCCCGGCGCTGAGGTCGGAAGTGAGCAGTCCAATCCGCATGCGAAAGGCATTACGCGCCGTCGCCGTCGCTGGCCTCCGTTGCGCTCGTCTCGCTCCGCGCCGCCAGCCGCGCCCGCCACGCCAGCACCGCCGCCGAATCCTCAGCCGCGACTTCGCTGTGGAAATCTTCCATCGTGCCGATCCGCATCACCGCCAGCAGCAGCGCGATGTTCAAAAGGATGATCACAGCCATCACCGCAATTGCCATTCTCAACCTCCATAAATCTCGCCGGAATGTCCCATATTATGACGGACGATTCAGCGCAGGTCTAGGATGCTTTCCCGCCCCGCCCGCATATTGCGCGTCGCCCCATGTCCGCTTATGATAAGCGCCGCCCGCAAATCACGAAAGGTCCGCGCCGTGCTCAATCCCCTCAACCTCAATGCTGACGCCCCTTGGAAGCAGCGCTTCCGCGCCCCCGCCATCGCCGGATCCTCCCGCGCCGCCCAGAACCCGGCGCGCGGCCTCGTCTGCAGCGATAAAGACGGCGTCTGGCAGCTCTACGCCTGGAACGTCGAAACGGACGAATTGACGCAGCTAACCGATGATCCCGCCGGTGTGCCTCATGGCTCAATCTCGGCCGATGGCGAGCACGTCTATTATCTGCGCGATCGCGGCGGTGACGAGATCGGCCACTATGTGCGCCTGCCGTTCAGCGGCGGCGCGCCCGAGGACATCACGCCCGACCTGCCGGACTACGCCTCGCACTCTTTCAGCGAAAGCGACTCCGGCAATGCCCGCGGTTTCGCCGCCGTGTACGACAATGGCTTTCACTTCATCATTCACGATCGGCGCCATGCCAAGCCCGTCTTCACCCAAACCAAACAGGCTCTTTCTTTCGGACCCTACCTTTCGCAGGATGCTGAAATCGCCATCATCGCCTCGACCGAAAAGACCGGCAGCGCCGAATATGCGCTCGAAGCCTACGATGTGGGAAGCGGCGCCCTGATCGCCGAACTCTGGGATGGTCCCGGCAGCGGGACGGGCTGCGCCGGTTTCTCGCCTGCGCCTGGCGACATGCGCGTCGCCGGCTCCTCCAACGCGGGCGGCTACCATCGTCCCTTCATTTGGAACCCCCGCTCCGGCGAACGGCAGGATATCCACTCTGAACTGTTCAGCGGCGATGTCAAAGTCTGGCACTGGTCGCCCGATGGCGAGCGGCTGCTGCTCAACCAATTCGACCGCGCCCTGCAGACGCTGTACGTCTATTACGTAGCCGAAGGGCGCGTTCGCAAGCTCGATACCCCGCCCGGCGTGCTCTTCCCTGGCAGTGGCTTTCTGGACGATGGCAAACTGCAAGTGCATTTCAGCGACTCCACCGCGCCGACACGCCTGATCGAACTCGATGCCGAAAGCGGAAGAATCCTGCGCAATGTCATCGACCTCGGCGTCGATGTTCCGCGTGGCGCCCCCTGGCGCCCAATCGCGTATCAGTCGACCGACGGCGCGGAAATCCAGGCCTGGCTGGCCACCCCGCCCGGCAACGGTCCCTTCCCGACCATCGTCCACACCCACGGCGGACCAACAGCCGTGCAGACCAATATCTGGAAGCCCGATGCCCAAGCCTGGCTCGATCACGGCTTCGCTTTCTTCAGTCTCAACTACCGCGGCTCCACCACCTTCGGCTACGACTTCCAACACGCCATCGACGGCAACCTGGGCGACCTCGAAGTGGAAGATGTCGCCGCCGGCGTCCAATGGCTGCTCGATAACGGTATCGCCCGGCCCGGCGCCATCCTCAAAACCGGCGGCTCCTACGGTGGTTATCTGACGCTTCAATCACTGGGTAAATGCCCCGATCTCTTCGCCGGTGGCATGGCGATCGTCGCCATCGCCGATTGGACGTTGATGTACGAGGACCAAGCCGGCACCCTGCGCGGCTACCAACGCAGCATGTTCGGCGGCAGCCCCGAAGAAAAACCGGAAGCCCATCGCAAAGCCTCGCCCATCACTTACGCCGAAAACATCCAAGCGCCCATCCTCGTCCTGCAAGGCGAGAACGATACCCGCTGCCCCGCCCGCCAAATGAAAGTCTACGAGCAAAGACTGAAGGACCTCGGCAAATCTATCGAGATCGTCTGGTTCGACGCCGGCCACGGCTCGCTCGCCACCGACGATCAAATCCATCATCAAGAGCTTATGCTGCGCTTCGCCTATCGTCTGCTGCAAACACTGTAGGGGCGTTTTGCTGAAACGTCCGCCGGAGCCCAAGAATGACAATCTCCCCCGCCCAGCCATTCGACCCCATCCACGGCGTCATGACCGTGCCCTTCGACGCCTTTGGCGACGAGCGCGGCCGTTTCATGGAAACCTTCCGCGCCGAATGGTTCCCGCAAGCCAACTGGGACCGCCTCCAAAGCAACCGCAGCGATAGCAGCGCCGGCGTCCTGCGCGGCTTGCATTATCACTTCAAGCAAGTGGATTACTGGTTCCCGGTCAAGGGCGTCTTCCGCGTCGGCCTGGTCGATCTGCGCCGCTCCTCGCCCACCTACCTGGCCTCCGCCAGCATCGATATGGGCGGCGATAATCTCCTCGGCCTCTTCATCCCCGAAGGTGTGGCCCATGGCTTCGCCGCTCTCAGCGACTGCACTTTGATCTACATCGTCAACAATTATTACGATGGCGGCGCCGACGAATACGGCATCGCCTGGGATGATCCCCAAGCCAATATCGACTGGGGCATCGCCGAGCCCGCTCTATCCAACCGCGACCGCAGCAACCCCCTCATCGCCGATATCCCGACCGCCGCCCAACCGCCCTAACATCGGTTGTTTCTGCCCTGCCAAAAATCACATCACCCCGGAAAATGTAGGGGCGATACTTGCGTCGCCCGCCTTTGCGCTCTCTGTGCTTATAGCTTTTAGACCTGCATCCGCCCGTGCCGCGCTACCGTCAGTTCCCGCATCCGCTCAAATACATCCACGCCGATCTGCTCGTAAACATGCAGCAAATCCACCAGCACCCAATTCTCCCGTATCAAGCCATTCTCGCAGCGCCAGAAATCCAGGCTGCGCATCGTGATCTTCTGGTCCGACGCTGCGATCCCCAGCCAGCCATCGCCGCTGATTGTCATATTCATCCCGGGCCAGCCGGTGAAGGCCACATATTTCCCATCGCCGAAGAAGATCCCCTTGTCAACAAAGGCGTCACGATCCGGCATCGCCCTCAAAAATGGTATCTGATGCCAATTGCGAAAACCTGATATCCGCCGCATCGAGCCGATGCCCGCCGGCCCATACCACATGAAATTCGGATGCCAGTACTTGTCCAATTCCATCGCTGCCACGCTGATCATGTTGCGCTTCAACCCGACCAGCATGTCCCTGACCAACTCCAGGCTCGCGCCCGACTGCGCCGCATCGTAAGCGCCTGTGACGAGGCCATCGTTGGTGGCCGGCCCCGGCGCCAGCCATTCCACCGCCAGGCTCGGCGGCATCGGCCAGGCGCCCGCCTGCATCATCACCTGCGGGATGTCCCAGAGCGCCTGCATCTCCACAATCTGCCCGTCTTCAAAACGAAAGAACTCATGATAGCGCATCGCCAGCAAATGCCGCGTCGGCGGGATATCCAGCCAGGCTTGCTCAAACACTCCCATATAATGCCCGCAGCAGCCGACCCAGTCTCCCCCGTTTGACTCGCCCGCCATGACGATGAAGTCGCGCCGCTCCAAATCCGGCACGGCATTCAGCAGCGGCTCATAAGCCAGCTCATGCAAGCCGGCGACGCCCGGCAGCGTCTCCAGCGGATTCGCCAACTGCACCAGACAATCCGGCGCAAAGATATCCTCCAGCTGCCCGCGCAGCGCCCCCGCATCGCAGTCATAAAGCGCCGCCCGCAAATGCTTGATCCGCTCTTTGTTCCGGTTGTGAATCGACTCCGCCATTCTCTGCCCCGTCTCTCTAGTCCCTCAATCTTGCTCAGTAGCTCCAAGTAAGTCATGCAAAAAGCGAGACTTGTAGGGGCGACCAATCTGGTCGCCCGTCGCCGCTGCGACTTGTGGTTTCGGGCGACATGGTATGTCGCCCCTACAGATCGTTGGATTAGCGAAATTTGCATTACATTCTTGGACATACTTCTGTGTCCTCGGTGGTAAAAGTGTGACAACCGCGCTCTCTGTGCTTAATCCCCCACCAACCACTCGCTCGCGCTCAGCGCCTCCCGCTGCCGGAATTGATGCCGCATCCGCCCGAAGACATCGACGCCCATTTGCAGGAGAATATGCGGCACATCAATCGGCACCCAATTCTCCACGATCGTCTCGTCATCGCAGCGATAAAAATCCATCACCCGCATCTTGATGCGCTTGCCCGTCGGCGGGACGCCAAAAAGCTCGCCGCCCGTATGCGTCGCCCGCAAATAACCCCAGCCGCCCGTGACCGCAAAAGAGCCATCGCCGATGCGGATGAAATGCCCTTGCGCCGACCCCGCCCGATCGGGAAAAGCCACCAAAAACGGAATCTGATGATAATCTTCAAAACCTTTCAAACCGCGCGTGCTGCCGATGCCCGCCGGACCGTACCACATGAAATTCCGATGCCAGTGCTTCGCCTGTTCCATCTCATCCAGTACATCACGCGTCGGCGGTTCCCCGCTGTATTGGCCCAGCGCCGCATGCATCTTGAGCACCGTCTCGATTGTCCGTTGCGAGCGCGCTTCGTCTTGTGGACTCAGGATCACGCCATCCAGCGTCCTCGGCGGCAGCCAGCGCATCTCGGTCCCCAAGCTCGGCGCCAGCGGGAAATAACCCGCCTGCCGCATCAGATCCAAAAAGTCGAGGAAGATATAACTCCTGAAGATGACGCCACCCCGCAGTTCATGCCCCTCGCAATAACGCAGGCAGACCGCGCCCCGCGTCGCCGGGATGCCCAATAGATCGCCCTCAAAACTGCCTAGATAATGCCCCATGCAGGCGATCCAGTTTCCCTCCCGGTAGCGCCCGCCCGCCACGAAATGCTCGCGCCGCTCCATATCCGGCAGCGCCCTCCGCAGCGGCCGCCAAAGCTGTTCCAGCCCCGCCTCAATCCCGCGCAGCTCGTTGATCGGATGCGTCACGTTCAGCGCCACCTCCGCCGCCAAGCCCTCCCGCGCGATCTCGGGCAAGCGCTCGAGCCGCTCCTCCGCCAAAGCCGCCATGATCGCCATGACCCGGCGCTTGTTCGCGATGTTCTCATCCTGATCGACCGGGCTGAACTGAAAGGCGCTCGTGAAATACTTGTCTTCTTTTTCCGTCATATATCTCATTTCCCAAATGAATTGAAGCGACAGCTTTCTAAACGAATATTCGCTCTCGAATGGAAACCTTTACTGGTGCTGCATTTTAATGTCTGTGCCCTCAGTGCCCTCTGTGGTTATTAGCCCTGTCGATACCCCGCCAACGCCGGATACAACTCGACCCCCGATTGCAGCGCTGCGTCGATCAGGTCAATCAGCACCCAATTCTCGCGCAGCAAATCGCCCTCGCGCCGCCAGAAATCCATGATATTCCAGCCCACCTGCCGCCCGGTCGGCTGCCAGCCCAGGAACTCGGCCCGATGTGTCCCCACCAGACTGGGCCAGCCGGTCGAGGCGGCGTAAACCCCCTCGGCGATGCGCGCTTGATGCCCCACCCCCTTGCGATCCGGGAAAGCCCGCACGATGGGACCCTGCGCCTTGCGCAAGAACTCGTCCATGCCATAAGCCGAGCCGATGCCCACCGGCCCGTGCCACACCATGTCCGCGCGCCAAAAGCGCTCCAAACCTTGGCTGCCTTGATGCTTCTGGTCATATCGGTTCAACCCGCCGAATATCATCGCTTCGACCAAGGCCAGCGTCGCTTCGGACTCGGCCGCGTCAGCCGCCTCCAGCGAAACGCCATCGCCCGCCAGCGGTCCCGGTATCCATAGTTCTCGCCCATAACTCGGTGGCAGTATCGCTCGGTCCGCCTGCCCGATCAGATCCGGCAAGTCAAGCAGAAAGCGAACCTCGCTGATCTTCCCATCACGAATGCAGCAGAACTCGCCGTAGCGAAACTTGACCGTCGCGCCATTTGCCGGGATGCCGAGCCAATCCTCGACAAAGCTGCCGATGAAATCGCCCGCGCTCGCCACCCAATCGCGCCCTTCGAAGCTATTCGCCAGCAGAACATAAGGACGCCGGCGCAGGTCGGGAAATGCCCGCAGCAACGGCTGCCACAATAACTCAACCAGGCAGCCGGCCCCAGCCAAGCGCTTCAGCGGGTAGAAACCAAAATACTCAACATTGTCGGCAAAGGCGTCGCGCAACTTCTCAGGGGCGAGGCTCCGCTGTCCGGACCACAAGTCGCGGATCATGGCTTTATTCTGCCGCTGCTTCAATTCAGTTGTTCCTTTGATGAGTCCGGCGCAAAATGCTGGGGAGTGGCGCATTCTACGGGTGTGGCAACTTCGACGTACTTGGCCAAAAAATCTCTGTGCCCTCTGTGTTCTCTGTGGTGAAAAACTTGCTGTGATCCTCGACAAAGGCTCATATTCAACATATTCACCATTCCCAATGCCCGCAAACCGGACTTCACGGAGCGTATATCTGCTTGAGCAAGGCGAATTCGTCAAAGCGGGTAAACTCGTCCTGGATCAACCCATCCTTGATCACGTGGTGGCTGACGCCAAGGATCCGTATCGGCTTGCCGGTCGGCTCGCCATAAATGCCGTAGCCGGTGTGGCTGCCCCGCATCGTCCAGCGCGTCGCCACGCGATAGCCGTCGACATCATCGCCGACATGACAGAAATGATCGGGATAAAGCGCCAGATCGGGGAAGGGCGATAACAACGACAGCACGAAAGTCTGAAACTCATTGACCCCCTTGAACGCTCGCCGAGACGGTCCATCGAAAACGAAATTCTCGGCGTAGAACTCCCGCGTTTTATTCAGCAGACGCCAATTCCAGATCTCGTGGAACATCTGCCCGATGAAAGCCTCAGGATCAAAGCGCTCTGATTGCAGCCCTTCCCACTTCGGCGGCGGATATTGTCCGATGCCCCGCTCGATATCGCCGGCGATCTGCAACTCCAAACCCTGGTCCCGCGCCTTCGCCGCCTGCTGCTTCGCCGTCTCGACCGGATCCAAACCCAATTGCATCACCAGCGTCAACTCATCGCGGATGATCCACTCTTCCACCACCATATTCCGCTTGCAAAAACAATCGGCCACGCCGCTGTAACGCACGCGCTTGCCCGTCGGCGGCCCATAAACTGACCAGCCGCGATTCGTGCCCACATGCGTCACCCGATGCGATGAATACAAACCCTCGATATCATTCCCGCCCCAGATCACCTCATCGCCATACAGACGTCGATCCGGGTAACCCGCCAGCGCTTCAATCGTCATGGCGAAAACCGCTTCGCGCCCGTAAATCATACGGTCACTCGTGTGAATCTTTATCGTATTCGCGTAATAGTCGTAGAGCTTGCCGATGCCCTTCTCTTCCCAGATCTCGTGCGTGATGCCGATGATCCAATCGACAAAGTCCTTGTAGCGCGGGTTGAAGCCCGCCATCGATTGCGCCCGCGCGCCCCCCGCGTCTTCCATGAACTGAATATCGATCTTCTTCGGCAGCGTAATGCGCGACTTCTCGTCCGCTGCCGCGACCTGAATGTCTTTGCTTTCGTCGTTTGTTTTTGCCATAACCACATCCACATCTCTAAAAGCGCAATCCGTTTTCCAGTTGATGCGCCCGCGAAAACGATTTCGCACGCGCGCATAGCCTAGCACGTCCCGTGCCTAATTTCAAAGGCGCTCGTATTTTACCAGTATTGAATGCTGAAGAAACAATGTGTCGGCGCGATCGGGACTCAAATCTCTGTGTCCTCTGTGGTTAATAGAAAACCTGCCTGACCGCCTGCCGCAGCCTCAACCCGCCAGCGCCCACTCAACCGCCGCCAGCGCATGCAGCTCGGTACTATCGAAACTCGGCAAGGTGCTGTCCTCCGGCTTGATGAGCAGACCAATCTCGGTGCAGCCTAAAATCACCGCTTCCGCCCCCGCCGCCGCCAAGTCAGCGATCACCGCCTGATACTGCCACCGCGACTCCACGTTGACCGCCCCGCGGACCAATTCTTCATAAATGACGCGATGAACGATTTCCCGCCCCTCCCCATCCGGCGTGATCACATCCAAGCCGTAACGCTCGATCATCCGTCCCTTGTAAAAATCCTGCTCCATCGTGAAGCGCGTTCCCAGCAGGCCGACCCGCCCATAACCGGCCGCCACGATCGGCTCGGCCGTCGCCTCCGCGATGTGGATCAAGGGCAAATCCACCGCCGCTTCGATCTCCGCCGCCATCCGATGCATGGTATTGCTGCAGATGACGATGCAATCCGCCCCGCCCCGCGCCAACCTGACCGCCGCCCCCGCCATGCGCGCCGTCGCCTCTCCCCAGTCGCCCACCGCCTGCAAAGCCTCGATCTCGGCGAAATCAAACGACAGCATCAGGCAGTCAGCCGAATGCGTGCCGCCCAGCCGCTTCTGCGTCTCCTGATTGATGATTCGGTAATACTCGCTGCTCGATTCCCAACTCAAACCGCCTATCAAACCGATCGTCTTCATATAACTTGCGCCCTCTGTGTCCTCTGTGGTGAAAATCCCCGCGGGCGGCTCCTACAACCGCGCCAGCCGATGCAGTTCGATATCATGCCGGGTCTCGCCCCACTGCGCCAAATCCGCCATGATCTCGCCCACCACGCTCGCCATCTTGAAACCGTGCCCGCTGAAACCCGCCGCCACCGACACCTGCGGCGCCTCCGGCAAATTGTCCAGCACAAAATGCTCATCGGCCGTATTGCTGAACATGCAGACGACCATGTTCAGCGTCTTGCCCGCGCCGGCGGGAAAATAGCGCTCGCCGAACTGGCGCAGCAAAGCTTCATCTTCATCGTAGACCGCCCGGTCCACCGTATCCGGATCGCAGGCCTCCTCCCGATGATGATAACGCCCGAACTTCATGCCCGGCGTCCTGCCACTGGGGTTGAACTCGGGAAAGCCATAATAGCGCCCCTCTTCCACCTGCCCATTCCACACCGGAAAGCGCTCCGGCGCGAACAATTCTGGTTGCTTCGTCTCCAGCCAGATCAGCGCCTGCCGCTCCGGAACCGCCAGCCCCGCCAGCGCCGGCGCCAGCTTGCCCGCCCAGGCGCCGCCACAGATCACCAGCTTCTCCGCTCTATACTCCCCCGCCTCGCTGCGCAATCCTACCCGATCATCGGGCAGAACCTCCCAGCCCAGCACGCGCTCGCCGGTGTGAACCTCCGCCCCCTGCGCCTCCGCCAACCTCACATGCGCCAGGACGCAGCGCTCCGGCGTCAGCAAACCGCCCTGCGGCTGAAAAACCGCCATCGTCTCCGGCGGCATCCGATAACCGGGGAAGCGCGCCCTCAGCCCCTTGCTGTCCAGGACCTCGTGCTCAAGCTCATTTTCCAGGCAACTGCTCAAACTGCCGCTGAAAACCTCGCCCGCTTCCGGCCCCATGTCGATGCTGCCCGTCTGGAAGAAAAGCTGCTCGCCAAATATCCGCTCCAAATCATGCCAAAGCTCATACGACCGCCGCAGCAGCGGCACATAAGAAGCATCCTCGTAATAAGCCAGCCGGATGATCCGCGTCAACCCATGCGACGAACCCATCTCGTGCGGCGCCTCGAAGCGCTCGACGCCCAGCACATTCAGTCCGCGCTTCGCCAGATGATACAACGCCGCGCTGCCCATCCCGCCCAGGCCGACCACGATGACATCGTAATGCGCTGTCATATACTTCTCGCGCCAATCTCAACCAATAAATCCGCAACGACTCAACATCTTCATACTGACGCGTAAAGCGAGTTTCAACGTTCGCCAAAAGCCAGAATTGAACTCTGTGCCCTCTTTTTTGCCTCGGTGTCCTCGGTGGTAAAACTGTACATTACCCGCGTACACATCCCATTCCGTTCTGACTGCGTTTCACGCGCACCCGCCACAAGCCGCGCCTCTCTTACAGTCTCGCAGCGATTTTATTGACGAATTCCGCCGCTATCATATAGTATCTGCCTAAGCGGTAACAGGGAGCGAACTGATGGGCAGACCAGCCAAGCAGGACAAAGTGAAAGACCAAAAGACGGGGCAGCTCTCGGACCAGCCGAACCTGACTGCGGACCAGCGGGAATTGTTGGATAGCCTTCACAAGAGCTTTCAGCAAGCGGAGCGCGGCGAAACGAGACCGTTTCGTGAATTCTTGCGGGAATTGCGCTTGGAACGCGAAGCGGAGGAAAATGCAGCTAATACAGACGCCTGAGTTTGAGGAGCAGGTCAAGCAACTCCGAAAGAGATATCGTCAAATTGATAAAGACCTCGCCCTATTGAGCGTGTTGGAACACGGCGTTCGCCCTCAAGACACGAGATTGCAAAACATGGGCGGAATGGAAGTCTAGAAAGCGCGCTTGCCCAACACCTCCGCGAGAGTCGGTTCGCGCGGAGGCTTTAGAGTTGTCTACCGCGTCAAGGACGGGATAATCATTCTCTTGCTGCTGATTTGGGCGAAGTCGCGGACGGTCGATATCCCGGACAGTGAAATCCGCCGAGTAGCGAGCCAATACTGAGTTTCTATTACGCGCACCCGCCACCGGTCTCCACCAACCACAAACCCCCGTCGACCCCATTCATCCCCAGCGCCAGCTTCCCCCCATCCGGCGACAGCCAGGCCCAGGCCCGCGCCCCCCGCGCCAAACGCAACGGCAGCGCGCTAATCGTCCTCAACTCGCCCGTCCGCCGACTGTAACATTGCAGCGCCGGCATCCCGTCTAGCGGACGAACGAAGTAAATCTCGTTTCGCGTCACCACCGGCGCCGGATAATTGTTGCCCGGCAATTCCGCTTCGAAAAGCAATTTCGCATCGCCGTAAAGCGCCTGCCAATAATAGCCGCTGACCCCGCCTTCCCGCCGTCCCACCACCGCCGCGTAACCATCAGGCGCCGGGCCCGGCGCGATCAGCGACGGCGGCAAGTTCTCCAGCCAGGCTGATAACATATTGCCATCGACATCCGCCGTGAAATAATACACCGGCTCGCCATAAGAGCCGAAGTAGTAGGCCAGAAAAACACCGGGATTCCGCGACCAAATGAAACCGCGCAAGCTGTGACGATGCAAGTTGCGGTGGATCACCCGCCGATAAGAGCCGTCCGGCTCCGCGGAATAAATCGAATGCAAGTCGTTCTGGTAAACAACTCGCCGCGCGCTCGGCGAAAACGTCAGCCGCGAATTGTAAAATAAATCCGGATTCCGCTCGCCCGATTGCGAGACCAAGGTCACATCCGCCAAGTCCAGCATCTCCGGCGTGACGCGCGCCGCGTCCGGATGCTCAATCTCGCCCAGGCTCCCATCGCCCAAGCGATAACGCTGCCAGTCCAGCTCGGTGAAGACATCATCGGCGCAGCCGACGCCGTAGATCAGCGTCCCCGCATCCAGCCACTCCAGCATCACAACTTCGCCCTCGGCAATGCGCTGGACAGCCGGCGCGTCCGCAACCGGCGCCAGGTCAAGCTCAGTGGCGCGCGCGTCGATGCTCAACCGGACATTCGCCACTTCGCCCTCGGCGAATAGCTCGAAAGGCGCTGAATAAGCCTGCGTCCCGTTCGCGGGCAGGGCATAATCCAGCAGCGCCGTCCCGCAGGCATCGACCAGATAACCGAAACCCTCGCCGATCACCGTCTCATCGACGTCCAGCGCTTCAACAAAGATGCTGATGTTGCGGTAAGCCTCGACGCCATGATTGAAGACCTCGCCCTCGACCACCGGCATCTGCCCGCCGAAGCCGTCCGGCTGGCTGCTGATCACGGTGTTGAGCAGCAGCAACTGCGGCAGGTCCTGCGCCGAAGCGCCGAGAATCATCCCCAAGCAAAGACAAAAGAGCAGGAGCAAGTTTCGCATCGCTTACTGTCTGATTAGTGGGGAAAATGTACTACTTAGGGGAGCCGGCTGATGATATACAGCACGATAGGTGTTGCGACAGCAACAAGTGCAGCAAACAGCGCGATACCGGTACCTACGATCCAGCGAATCAACTTCGCTTCCATTGATATCATATCCGCCTTTGTGGCCATGTGTGGGCGCTCCGCTTCGCGACCGGCCTCGATCTTTGTTACGCGCGTTGTCAAGTCCGATAGCGAATTCGTCATTGATTCACTAGCCACGTCCATTCCCCCATCTGTTCAATGTATATTGAGATTATAGCACAATTTGCCCCTCGGAGACATGACGTTTGCAGAGGCCGGCAACGAAAACAAAACGGGCGATCCAGATTCAGACCGCCCGTAATACATGCTTAGCGCGCTACTCGCTCGCGCCGGTCATGCCCTCCAGCAATTGCGGCAGGAACCAAATATCCAGCAAGCTCACCGGCTCCATGTCGCCGGCCAGCTGCGTCCCGTCCTGCAAATTCAGCGGACCCGACCACAAGAACATCTCACCCTCGTGCATCGGATCAGTCTGGAAATCATGGATCTCCTGCGCGAATGCGGTGAGCGTCTCGCGGTGCTCCATGCCCAGGCCGTCGCCGAAGACGTAACCGCCAACGCTGTAATCGGTATCGGTGTAAAAGCCATCTTCGCCGATCTCGTCCCACTTCGGCTCCCACCACAGCCACTCTTGCGACCAACTGCCGTCCAACACGCGCTCTACCACGCTTAGATAAGCCGGCCCCCAATTGTAATAGGCCGCGCCCAGGCAGGCCTCCGGCGCTTCCGAGCAGCCGTTGATGTTGCCATAAGGCACGCCGTAGCTCGTATCGCCCTCCGCCATGTACTGGCCCGCCACCGTGATCGCCTCGGTCGTGTCAATGCCGGAGATAATCACGTCAGCGCCGCCATCGAGGAAGCCGGTCGCCACCTCGGTCGGGTCCAGCGTCACACCCGGGATATTGAACCAGAAACCAATCCAGACCACCTCGAAACTGATGTCGTCGGCCATCATGTCATCGCGATAATTCTCGGCGCAGTAACGCGCGCCCAGATAACTCGATGCCGCCAGCCGCCGCGTCTCCGGGTTGATCAGCGCCCCCAAATAGCCGATATGCCCCGATTCGCTCGCCAGCGCCGCCGCGCAGCCGGCGACCATACGCGGCAATTCCATATAGGTATTGAAGTTGCCCACATTCGCCGGCGGCAACTCGGGCAAATCATGCATAATCGCGTGCTCGCCCTCGACCACCGAACTCGCTTGAATGGCGTTGCTGCCGGTGATATTGATGAACGTCACATCCGGGAAGGCCGCCGCCACCACATTGGTGTCTTCTTCAAAACTGTCTGATGTGGTGAAAATGACGGAAGCGCCTTCATCAACCATCAACTCGACGACATCCATCAGCGTCGTCTCCGGCGAATCAGCCGGGTTCAGGCTTTCAAATTCGAGTATCGTCGCGCCGGTATGAGCGGCGACATACTCTCCAGCTTCATGATGAGAGGTGCTCCAGCCGCGGTCATCATTCGGGCCGACCAGCACCACACCCACCACCAAATCGTCTTGCGCCATCGCGGGAACCGCCACGAACGCAACCAGCGCGAGTACAAGAACAAGCAACGGTAGTCTACGGAACATAGATTCCTCCAGGCATCGTCTTATGAAACCGTTCTAGCGCGGCGGATAGCCACTGCGCAGAGTGTAACAAATTCTAGCGACTCGGCAAACTTTATCCGCGTTTATGTCAAAATCTGTGAGCGCGACGCTTGCGCCGCCCGAATTCCGCCGCCGACTGTCACCCAATCGGCAGCCGCCGCAAACGCCAAATGATCATCTCCCGCCGAATACGAATGAGATAATCTTCCCGTTCCCCGGCCGTCAACGCCGCGATCCGCCGCGGCAAGGCCTCCGGCATCACGCTGCGCCGCAACCCGGCCGCGAATTCCCGCAAGTCCTCCAGCGTATCCAGATCGCTGATGTATTCAAATTGCGCCCGATGCTCAACAGTGAACAGCCCCCGATCCAGCCCTGCTTGCAGTGCCTCGTCCGCCAGCAGCTTCTCGGCGGCGGAATTCGACCCGTCAATCTCGCCGATGTGCAGCCGCGCTTCAGACAACTCCAACTCAACCTGCCGATTTCTCGCCGTCGGCCGCAGATCAATCAGCGAGCCCCCCGGCCGCAAAACGCGCCTGACTTCCG
Organism: Anaerolineae bacterium; assembly: GCA_022822545.1. Classification (GTDB taxonomy): domain Bacteria; phylum Chloroflexota; class Anaerolineae; order Aggregatilineales; family Phototrophicaceae; genus UBA6055. The sequence goes on along the minus strand of JAJEBE010000034.1, from coordinate 28,896 downwards.
ATAGGGCATGCACCATGCCCTCCGGCTCAATTCATCAGAAGGATAAGGAAAATATCGCCCGATCAAAGCTGCCGCCGCGAAAGGGCAGGGCGACCCCGCTCGCTCCCGCGATTTGCGTGGACTCAGGCAGAGTCTCGGCATCATCTCGCGGCAAGGCCGATGGCAGATCTATCCCGACTGCCTGCGTCGCCGTCTCAACGTACTTCCGCGTCAGCCGCCCATCGCCGCAGCCAATCTCCAGGATGCGGCCGGCATCGCCCCCCAGCATGTCCAGCAAATAATGCTTCTCCAGCCCGGCGCTATCGCCTCGTATCGCCATCGTCCCAAGGCGCTCGCTTAGCCGCAGCCATGGCGGAAGACATAATCAATGTGGACCCAACCCGTTACCTCATTGTATTCGACCTTGAACCAATCCCGCGTCCTTTCCGCGGCGATCAGGTTCGTCCGATTGGGGATCTCCGCTATGATGTCATATTCGAGCCCCGGCCCCTGGCGTTGATTGATAATGTCGCCGGCTCTCAGACTGCAATAGCTTAGCGCCCGCGCTCCCGGCATTATCGTTTCCGCCTGCGCCGGTTCCGTCATCTCCTCCTGCGCTTCCGCTTGGACTGGAGCGGGCTCGGTCTCCAGCGGCAAGAACACCCTGCTTGACCCGCCGAGGGCATCGCAGCCTGGGCTCGCCGCCAAATAAGTCCCGCTGGCCCAGCCCCTTTGCCCTTTGTAATTGACCAGGAACCAGTCGCCGGTTCTTGCTAGCCCCAGCAACCTGGTGTCGCTGGGCATCGCGTCTATGCGCGCATAGTAGACGCTGGGACCGCCGCGCAGGCTTAGGTAACCGGTGGTGGCCAATTGGCAGATTGTTGACGAGGTGGGCCCCGTCGTTTCCTCCGCGACCGGCGGAATATCGCTGGCTTCGTCAATGGCGGCGTCGCTTTGGAGCAGCACCACCGTCCCAGGCCGATTGATCGTGCCGCAAGTCATGCCCTTAAAACTTTCTGCCGCCAGGTCTGATTCCGCCCGCGGCGCTGTAGCCGCGTCCAGAAACTTCAGCCTTCCTTTATGACGGAAGCAGACGCGCATCTCGGCATCAACAATGCCAAATACATCAACCGCGTCAATGATGCCCTGGGCGATCAGTGCGGGAATGGCAACGCCGGCCGCGCCCACCTGCTTGCATTGCGTGAACTGGCCATGACCGCTGACCACGACGCTCGGCGGCAGCAACGGGCATGTTATATCCGGCGGCTTGCTGGACGGCGTTGCGCGTTCGCACTTTTCCCCGCTGGTGGTGAAGGATATCGTCTCAGTGCGGCCGCCCCAGTCCACATATAATTGATAGCTTGAATTTCTCCTCAACTGGTGGGGCCGGAGGATATCTCACTGCCTCCATTATCCAATTCTAACCCGTTTCCGACTACACGGTCGAAGTAGATTGTCCCCGAGCCATCGCCCCAGTCGAGTTTCACCCGACCGTCACAGAGTGTGTCGATATCAATGCTTTGCGCCAGCGCGCTCGCGCTAACCAGGAGCAGTACGATCGCAAGCGCAAGAACAGCCAGCTTTTGAGGAGATACAACACTTGTTTGCATAATCTTTAGCCATAATAGTCATAATATGTACTTATTATTTATAGTATCGCATTTCAGACGCTTGTCAACAATTGCGCCTCGGGCAACCTCGAACTTCAAATGGTCTAATTTGATGCTAAAATTGGACTATGCCAGTCATATCCAAAGCTTCCCGCCCACCTATGCCAAAATCCCCGCTCGATATCACACTCCAACGCGAGAGCGAAACGCCAATCTACCGCCAACTCATCCAGCAGATCCGCGGCCAGATAGAAAGCGGCGCCCTCCCCGCCGGCGCCCGCCTCCCCGCCAGCCGCAGCCTCGCCCGCCAGCTCGATATCAGCCGCATCAGCATCGTCAACGCCTACAACGAGTTGCGCGGCGCCGGTTATCTCAGCGCCCACGCCGGCCGCGGCACCTTCGTCTCTCACGCCGGCCGCGGCGCCTTTGTCTCCCGCGACCCCGGCCCAGCCCCGACCGCCCAACTCCCGCCCCCGGCTAACCGGCAACGCGCTGCCTCCATCCGCGGCATGATGCGCCTCGCCCGCAAACCCGGCGTCATCGATTTCAGCAGCGGCTCGCCGCCCAGCGAGTTCTTCCCCGTCCGCTACCTCCAGGACGCCATCAACCAGGTCATCGAACGCGACGGCGCCGACGCCCTCTCCTACGAAGTCGCCGAGGGCTACCTGCCGCTTCGGGGCGCCGTCCGCGATTATGTCCGCGCCATCGGCATCCACTGCCGCCTCGAAGATGTGCTCATCACCGGCGGCGCCCAGCAAGCCATCGACCTCGTCCTCCAATCGCTCATGAGCCCCGGCGAAACTCTACTCACTGCCGACCCTACCTACCTCGGCATCATTGATATCGCCCAGGCCCGCCGCGTCCATATCCACGGCATCCCCATCGACCAGGACGGCATCCGCATCGACGCCCTCGAAAACGCCCTCCAAGACCTGCGCCCGCGCCTGATCTACGTCATGCCCAGCTACCAAAATCCCACCGGCCACCTCATGCCCATGCACCGCCGCCGACAACTCGTCCGCCTCGCCGCCCAGCATCGCCTCCCCATCCTCGAAGATGAGGTCTACCGCGAATTCCGCTTCGACGGCGACGAACTGCCGCCCCTCAAAGCCCTCGACGAAAGCGATGTCGTCATCCACACCAACGCCTTCACCAAAGTCCTGCTCCCCGGCATCCGCATCGGCTACCTCATCGCCGGCGGTCCCTATTACGAACGCCTCGTCCGCGTCAAGCAAGCCGCCGATATCTCCACCTCCGGCCTCAACCAGCGCACCATCCATCTTCTGCTCGAGCGCGGCGTCCTCGCCCAACAACTCGAGCGCAACCGGATCGAACTGAGGCGCCGCCGCGTCGCCGCCCTCACTGCCGCCCAACGCTACTTCCCCCCCGGCAGCAACTGGTTCTCCCCCCAGGGCGGCCTCTACCTCTGGGTCGAGCTGCCCCCCGACGGTCCCAGCGCCGCCGAGACCTTCATCGCCGCCATCCAGCGCGATGCCGCCTTCGCCATCGGGGGACTCTTCTACACCGGCGCCGGCGGGGACCACGCCCTGCGCCTCAACTTCGGCATCCACAAACCCGCCCTCATCGACGAAGGCTTCAAACGCATCGGCCAAGCCTGGTCCGCCGAGCAAAGCCGCGTCGCCAAAGGCTTGGTCTTTTAATACTCGTCATATTCTGGATTTGTAGGGGCGACAGCTGGTGAATGTCGGCGGACGATGCTTACACACCTGTTGTGTCGCCTGTCGCATAACAGGCAAATGTAGGGGCGACCTACCAGGTCGCCCGCTTCCGCCAAGAAAAACTACTTTCTCTCTTTGTGGTGAACAAATCATGTATTCACAGAATCCGCCGCTCCCCGCCCTCGACCATACTTGACACCAATAGAACATCGGTGCTATAATTACGCCGTCTATCCCATCCAACACATCAAAGGACACCCCAACCATGCCAAAACGCTACCCGCCCGATCAAAAACAGGAAGCCCTCGATCTCCTCCAGCTGCACGACAACAACGTCCCCATCGTCCATCGCCTCACCCTCATCCCCGAACCCACTCTCTACCGCTGGCGGCGAGAGTCACTGTCACAAAAAAATGATTTTACGATAGAAAAAAGTCTGCCCTCTATCGATAATCATTTATCGATTACCGACCCGACCGACGAACCCAGCCCCTCAAACCCGCCCGAATCGCGGCTTCCGCATGACGAACCATCGGATGATTGTCCCGCGCGCTCGGTCGATCCCTTCTACATCGACCGTTACCAAGTCAGCCCGCTCCCCGGCGAAACAACGCTTGACTACCTCGATCGAGCGCATCAGATACGACTGGACGAAATCACCGAAAGGAGCCGCAGAGGCGGTGTCCTCTTTTCGCCGACCAGCAAAGGTGTCCCCGGTAAAATCTATCCCTACCCGCTTGAAGAAGATGAAAACGAGGAATCAAATAACTTCGAAGACTTCAAAAAAGTCCGCGACATTCTGATGCGCCACGCCCACCAGCTCGCCCTTAATCTCCAACCCGACGACCCCGATATCAACCGGCGCAGCCTCGCCCTCTCGCGCATATTGGAACGGGTTTATCAACTGGACCAAATGCTTCCCAGTCTGAACCCCGAAATGACCATTCGCCATGAATACCTGTATAACAACTTGGCCTATGACAGGCCGCCTTGGGAAGATACCGATCTGCGCTACGTAGCTCGTATCAAGTATCTGGAAAATCAGCTTGAAGAAGTCCTCAACGCTCAAAAAGCAGATTCACCACCGCCATCCCCGCCCGCAAACGCGCCGTCTCCCGCGCCACCAAACCCGGCTCCCCCCAATCCCGCAGGCGACCATCCGCCTCAATCGCCCGCATCCGCCGGAAACCCAGATCCAGCACCTCCCGCAGCGCCTCAACCGGCTCATGACCAAAAGCCGCCAGCGCCCCCGGATTGTACTCCATCACCAGCGCCAGATCCGGCGACGCCGCGATCGTCCGCCGCATCCCGCGCAAAGCCGCCAGCTCCGCCCCCTCAATATCCATCTTCACCAGATCAATCCGCTCCACGCCAAGCTCGGCCAGGCAATCATCCAGCGCCGCCGTCCGCACGCCATAACGCTGCATCTCGAAACCGGCTTCCCGCCGCGGCGCCAGATCCCCCGCCCCCATCCGCGCCCGCTGCTGATCCGCCAAACCCTCGTCATAATGCAGCGAGCCGCTCGCCGACATCATCAAGTAGTCGTATAACTCCGCCCGACCTTCGCTCTCCGCCGCCGCCAGTTGCAGCGCGGTGACATTCGGCAAATGGCTTGTATTCCGCCGCAGCGTCTCATGCGTCCGCGGGTGCGGCTCGAAGGCGATGACCCGCCCGTCCGCGCCCGTTCGCTCGGCCAATAAACGCGTGTAATAACCGACATGCGCGCCCACGTCCAAAGCCGCCATGCCCGGCTGCGCCAGCCGCTCCAGCAACTGCCGCGTCTCCCGCTCATGCTGCCGCGTCAACAACTCCAGCCGAAACCAGAACGGATCCTCGGCAATCGTCTGGAAATCATTCGCCCGCTCCAAAGCCGGCAGCAGCAAACGGCTCAGCACGCGGTGCAGCGCGCTATGCGCCGGCCAGATGCGTTTCACCGTCTTGCGATAGAGCCACAGGCTGGTATCCAGTACGCGCATTCTCACCTGCTGGCTTGCGTGGACGCGACTAGGCTACGACGACGCTGGGCGCGGGTCAATCCTGGAATGCGGCTGAACATCGCCGCCGGCCAGCGCGCGCTCAACCCTCAATCGACACCGGCGCCGCCGCGTCTTCAATGCACTGCGGGTCGCTCTCAATGGCCTCCAAACCCTTCAGGATGTTGCCGGTGGTCAGGCTGTCCCCCGCCGCCTGCGCCAGGCCCAGCGAATCCCGCAGCAGCGCCCAGCCCCGCGCGCACTCGCCCGTGTAATAATGCGACAAGCCCAGGCGATAGCGACACGAGAGCTCGTAAAAGCCATCGTCATAACGCAGGCACTGCTCAAAGGCATCGCGCGATTTCTCGAACAGACGCTCCCGATAATACAGATGCCCCAACTGAAACTGCGCTTCCGCGTCCGCCGGATCGTTCGCGACCGAGTCTTCGCAGAAGCCGAGCGCGCGCGAAAACTCGCCCACCTTGCGATAGGCCAGGCAAAGCCGCAGCATCGCCCGCGCGTTCCGCGGATCCAGCGACAGGATGCGATTGTATATGTCGATGGCGCTCTGGTCTTCATCCCGCGCCAGATACAAGCCGGCCAGCTCGAAGTGAACCGGCATATACGTCGGGCGCAACTCAATCGCCCGCTGCAAATAATTCACCGCCTCATCGTACGAGCCGACCGATTGCAGGGCGTAGGCGTAGGCGCGGATCACATCGACATCGTCCGCCTCTATCGACAAGCCGCGCTCCCCCGCCTCCAGGCCGTCCGCCCAGCGCTCCGAATCCACGTAGGCCCGCGCCAGCGTGGCGTACAGCGCCGTGAAGCGCGGGTTCGTCTCCAGGCCCGAAAGGGCGATCGGGATGGCGACCGCCGGCTGCCCCTGCCAGGTCAAGGCCGCCGCCTTGAGCGCGAAGCCCCGCGGATCCCGCGCGTCAAGCTCGGTGATGCTCCTGCCATGCGCCTCCGCCTCCCGGTACCGCCCCAGCTCGATCAGGAGGCGACCATGCTCGTACAGATAGGCGCTGTTCCGGGGCCGTTCCGCCACCGCCTGCGCCAGCAACTTTTCAGCGTCCAGCAGGTCGCCGGCGAGGAAGAGCTCTGTCGCCCGTGTCGCCCGTTCGCTGGGCAAGGGCGTCGGCGAGGGCGGGCTGCTGCTCAGGCTCACGATTGCGGCTCCAACCGCGTCCCATTGCCACAAGATCGCCAAGCCCAGCAGCAAGCCCAACAGCGCGGCGATGAACATGTTGCGAACGGGATGGCGTTTCGGCTGGCGGAAGAATGGCTGCGTGTAATCACGCCTGATCTTCACGCTAGATGCCTCCGATCGGCGTCGGCGGGATCGGCGTCGGCGGGATCGGCGTCGGCAGCCGTGCGTCCTCAAAGCCGGGGCAGTCGGCGCGGATATCCCGCAAACCCCGGTTCACAATGTCGATTATGGAGGGCGCAGCGGTGTATTGGAAGGATTCCAGCAACGTCTCCCAAGCTCGCTCGCAATCGCCGAGGAAGTAATACGCCAAGCCGCGGATGTAATAACATTCGACCGCCGTGGAGCCGTATTCCACGCACTTCTCCAGCGAGGCGACCGCGCTCTCGTAATTGCGGCGGTTGTACTGCAATTGCCCCAGCATCTGCCAGGCCGGCGCGTAAGTCTCATCGATCTCGGTGGCCGTATCACAAAAGCGCGTCCCCTCCAGGAATTCGCCAACCTCGGCATAAGTCTGGCAGATGCGCAAGTAGGCTTTGGCGTTGTCCGGCTCAAGCTCGAGGATGCGGCGGTAGATCCCGACCGCCATCTCCTGATAGTCGGTGGCGCGGTACTGGGCCGCCAACTCAAAATAGGGCGCGGTCAGATTCGGGTTTATGGCCACCGCCCTTTCCAGCGCGGCGATCGCGTCGTTGCTGCGGCCGGTGTAGATCAGCGGGATGGAGTAGGCGCGATGAGCAAAAGCGTTGAGCGGGTCCAGCTCGGTGGCGCGGATGCCGCGCTGCAAGCCCTCGGCATAACGCCCGATATTGGTGTAGGCCACCGCCAGCGCCGCGTGCAAGGGCGCGAAATCGGGGTTCTTCTCCAAGCCGGTCACCGCGGCCGGGATGGCGCTGCCCGGGTCGCTCCACATCAGCGCCCGCGCTTTGAGCGCATGGCCGCGGTGATCTTCCTCTGCCGCCTCAATCGCGCGCTCGCCAATGGCGGCCGCCATCTCGTACTCATCGAGTTCGATCAGGATCTGACCATACTCGTAGAGATAGTCGATGTCCTTCGGGCGCTGCGTCAACGCGAACTCAAAGTCCATCCGCGCCGCTTCCAGCTCGCCTTCGAGGAAGCGCGAGAAGCCGCGCTGGGCATACTGGCTGGACGGCAGCGTCGCGGTCGGCCGGGGTGTGCCCAGGAATTCGTTAACTGTGGTTTCCACTTCGATTCGGAAGACCCACCCCGCCACCAGCAATATCCCGATCGCCGCCAGCATGGCCGACAAGACGAGCAGTACCGGCGCCCCGGCCAAGCCCCGCCGGCGCCTACCGAAGAATGGTTTGCCGTAGTTGCGTTTGATCTTGCGATAAGGTGGCATTGCGCCGTGCTCGCTACCCCCTGTGTCGCTTATATTACCACATTTGTACGTCTCACCGCTCCCAGCGTCGCACGCGGGCGAAAGCATTGCCAAACGAAGCTAGTTGCGAGAGTGGTGAATTGTGGATAAGGCGATCAATAATCCCGTCTCCGGAAAACCTGGGTGTCGGGGCGATCTATCAGGTCGCCCGCATTGGCAAATGCAGGCTTTGAGCCATCTGAGAACGCCTCTGCGAACTCAGAGCGAGCAAGAATTATGTCAACGATTTCACCGCACCCGCGGTTGCGCGAGACCAATTTCTGTGGGACGCGCGATCTACAGCGGCGGTTGGCGCCGGACATAGGTGTATAATGATCGGGCAATCATGCCGGGAGACGGATGGCAAATGAGCAATCAGATCGAATGGGCGAAGCGGATCGCCGGACTGGCGAAGACCGGCCAGTTCTTCTCAAAGAATCACTACGATACCGAACGCTACCAACAGCTGCTCGCTATCGCAGCCGAAATGCTGGCGGCCGCGGCCGATGCTGAGCCGGCGCCGGTCAAGCTGATCTTGGAGCGCGACGATGGTTATATCACCCCCAAAGTGGATGTGCGTGGCGCCGTCTTCCATGACGGCAAGGTTCTCCTGGTGCGGGAAGCTGTCGATGGTCTGTGGACCTTGCCCGGCGGCTGGGCGGATATCGGCGACGCGCCCTCGGAAGCGGTCGAGCGCGAGATCCTGGAGGAGAGCGGCTACCAGGCGAAGGCGGTCAAGCTGCTCGCGCTGGAAGACCGCAAGCGGCGTCATCCGCCATCGCTGAACGAGGTTTACAAGGTGGCTTTCCTCTGTGAGCTGGTTGGTGGCGAGGCGCGGACGAGCCAGGAGACGACCGCGGTCGACTGGTTCGCCGAAGACGATATCCCGCTGCTTTCACCGGGGCGCGTCACCCTGGGCCAGATCAAGCGCTGGTTCGATCATTGGCGCCGGCCGGACTTGCCTACCGAGTTTGACTAGCGTGATGACGGATTGAAGGGGGGAGATGGAGCGGATATGCTGCAGCAGTTTATCGCGCCAGCGCTGAGTTTCGGGCTGAGCGCCGCCGTCATCCCCGGCCCGCTGATCGCCTTCCTCGTCAATACCTCTTTGACGCTGGGCTGGCGCAAGGCATTGCTCGTCGTGATCTCGCCCTTGATCACCGACGCTCCCATCATCGTCTTGATGACCTTCATACTGGGTCAACTGCCGCCGACGCTGCTCAATCTGATCCAACTTGCAGGCGGCTGCCTGCTGCTCTTTGTCGCCGTGGGCGCATTCAGGCAGTTCCGAGCCGGTTCCAGCATCAATATGGCGCGGAAGGATACCGCCACCGACGCCTCTTGGCAAAGGGTCTTGCTCACCGGCATCCTGATGAACTTCCTCAGTCCCGGTCCCTGGCTCTTCTGGGCGGCGGTAAATGGTCCGATTCTGGTCAGGGCATTGGAGGCTTCGCCGGTTCAGGCTTTCGCCTTCCTGGTCGCCTTCTATGGCAGTTTTCTCGGCGGCTTATGCCTCTGGGTGCTCGTATTTCATCACGCCAGGCGCGTACCCGCCAGGCAATTGCGTTTTATTATCCTGGCGACGGCAATACTGCTGACCTGGTTTGGCGTCAGCTTGATCGCCGCCGCTTTGGTTTAGGGAGTCGCCAATTTGAAACCCTTGAATGGTCCGAGAGCTGTCGCGAAGCCCGGGGAGATCCGGCGCGAGGATGAATATTGTTGACAAAAAGCAAATGCGAGAGTAGACTTCTTATGGACGAAGTAAGTACCTCACTAATGATACTTTATATCAATTGACGGGTGTTTGATGACGACAAGGGAATTTAAGATTGGCAAGATGGACTGCCCGGGCTGCGCGCATGAAGTTGAAAGCGCGCTGGCCAATCTGGAAGGTGTCCGCTCCGCTCGTGTAGATTATTTCACTAATACTTTGCATCTCATCGGCGATGTCGATTTCGAGCGGCTCAGGCAGCGGGTGGAAGCCCTGGACAAGACCGTCGACCATGACAGCGCGGCGAATCCAGGAACTGATGACGCGGCCAGACTGTCCGGCGTTGTCGGCTTTTGGGATTACCTGCGCGGGCGCCCGGATAGCCGCTTGGCAATCGCCGGCGGCGCGCTGTTGCTGGCTGCCATCGCTCTGGACATAAGCCAATTGCCGCAACCGGAAATCACAAATCTCATTTACATCCTGGCCATGCTGGTCGCGATAAAGCCGATAGCGCTCAGTGGCTTCAACGCGTTGCGCGTCAGCCGTGAATTCAACATCAATCTGTTGATGACCATCGCCGCCCTGGGCGCGCTTGCGCTCGGCGAATTCCTGGAAGCGGCGACAGTGATTTTTCTGTTCGCCATCGGGGAAGCGCTGGAGGGCTACACCGCCGATCGCGCGCGCGACAGCCTGCGCTCGCTGATTGCATTGAAACCCGCTACCGCTTTGCGCGTCCATGGAGATCTCGTTGAAGAAGTGCCGGTCGAAGCGCTGAAACTTGGCGACCGTATTCGCGTCTTGCCCGGCGAACGCATCCCGATGGATGGCACAGTGCTCGCCGGACTAAGCGCGGTAGACCAGGCCCACATCACCGGCGAGAGCCTGCCAGCGCCGAAAGCGAGCGGCGATGACGTTTTTGCCGGCTCGATCAACGGCGAAGCGACGCTGGAAATCCATGTCAGCCGCTTGTCCGCCGATAATACCCTCAGCCGGATCATCGAATTGCTTCGGACTGCTCAGTCCCGCCGGGCGCCCAGCCAACGGCTGATCGACCGCTTCGCTCATGTCTATACGCCGGCGGTGGCGCTGACTGCGCTTGCGGTGGCATTTCTGCCGCCAGTTGTCTTTGGGGGGAGCTTCTGGGATAGCCCGGAGGGTCCCGGCTGGCTTTATCGCGCGCTGGCGATGCTGGTGATCGCCTGCCCCTGCGCGCTGGTCATCAGCACGCCGGTGACTGTCATCAGCGCGGTGACGGCGGCGGCGCGGCGCGGCGTCTTGATCAAGGGCGGCGCGGCTCTGGAAGCGCTGGCGGGCGCCAAGATGATCGCCTTCGACAAGACGGGCACCTTGACCCGCGGCCAACTCCAGGTCGCGGACACCTACACCGACGATTGCGCGGATGGCCCCGACTGCGAGCCCTGCGCCGATCTTCTGGCGCTGGCCGCCTCCGTTGAGGCGCAGAGCAGGCACCCCTTCGCCGAGGCCATATTGCGGACGGCGAAAGAGCGGGGGCTATCCTATGGGAGCGCCTCGGCTGTCGAGACGATGACGGGGCATGGCCTGCGCGGCGAGGTGGCGGGCAAACGCGTAACTATCGGCAGCCATCGCTATTTTGACGCCGAATTTGACCATACCGCGCATCTCTGCGATGTGGCCGCTCGGATTGAAGCGGGAGGGCAGAGCGTGGTCATGGTGCACGATGGCGACAATGTGCGCGGCGTGATCGCCCTGGCTGACGCGCCGCGCGAAGAGAGCCGCGCGGTCGTCGCCGCCTTGGGCGACATGGATATCCATTCCGTCATGCTCAGCGGGGACAACAACACGGTGGCCGCCTCGATCGCGGAGCAAACAGGCGTCGATCATTTTCTTGGCGAATTGCTGCCGCAAGACAAGGTGATGGCAGTGGAGAAGCTTCTTGTCAAGCACGGGCAGGTGGCGATGGTCGGCGATGGCATCAACGATACACCGGCGCTGGCCCGCGCTACGGTGGGCATCGCTATGGGCGGGGCCGGCAGCGCGCAGGCGATGGAGACGGCTGATGTCGTCCTGCTGGCGGACGGGCTGGCTCAATTGCCTGCGACCGTGCGGCGCGCCTGCTTCGCGCGGCGGCTGATTCGCCAGAACATCGCGCTGTCTTTCGGCTTGAAGGCCGTCTTTCTGCTGCTGGCGGTGACGGGCAATGTGAGCATGCTGGTCGCAGTATTCGCCGATATGGGCATGTCGCTGGCGGTGACGCTCAACGGGATGCGGGCGTTGAAGAAGTAGGTTAGGATTCCAAGCCACGCGGGAGAAATTCGTCAAAGAACTGTTGCGTAATGCTCTGCGCGTTTTGATCACGAGGCGGATCTCCAAATGCGACGACAAACTTCCTAGCTTCCAAGTCAAAACCTACTTGGTAGATTTCCGATATCGCTGCTGATGCTACTATATCCGTCTGCATATCATCAGGTTCCAAACCTTTCATAATCATCAATGCAACTTGCGCCCGCTCGCGTAAGTTCTCATTGGCGATACCGTAAAAGAAAATATAGAGTTGACGCTTGGCTGAGCCAGCGACTTCAATACCAAAATATCTTGTTTTGGTTGTCGGCATCCCGCCGCGCAAGGCGCCATATTTGGCAACGTCAAGCTCGCCATAGTCGACAAATCTCAGTTGCAACTGACTTCGCAAGTTCATCGCGTTAAGATTGTCGACTGTGTGCCTGAATTGGCTCTTTAGGTAGGTCATGGCGTTGCGCCAAATGAGATATTCGCTTTCCATCTCTTGAGAAACAGTCTGTTCCAACCGAGCTAAGACGGAACGCAGCCACCCTCGATCCTTCCGATGCTCGTTAACGTTTTCGTATATAAGTTCAATGAACGATGTCAGGTCTCCGCGCTCCCACGAAGTTTCAAGCGCATCAAGGTAACGCGGCCTATCTTCTTCTGTGATGATGCAGGGCGGATAGCCCCGCCGCATAAGAATCAGATTCATCAACGCGCGCGCTGTGCGTCCATTGCCGTCGGTGAACGGGTGAATCTGCGTCAGCCAGACATGCGCGGCCGCCGCGCTGAATATCGGCGCATGGTCATAGCGTGTATCTGGATCTGTCACATGCTTCACGAAGTCGCTGAGTTGAGTCATGTGTCGAGAAACTTCAAATGCCTCTGGCGGCGAGAATCTTGAACCGCTGATTTCGATCTGCGTTGTACGATACATGCCCGCATCGGATTGTATGTCCCGCAGCAGAAGCGAGTGGATACGACGCAGTTCATTCTGCGTCACATTAACCGAATTATCGCTCCCGATCCTATACACGTAGTCAAGTACGCAGGAAAGATTCCGCGCTTCTTGCTGGTCTCTAAACGGCTTGCCTTGAATCTCTTTGTTGGCTTGGACCACCTCGACCGTTTCACCATAGGTGAGAGAGTTGCCTTCAATCTTGTTGGAATGATAAAGTTCATCGATTTTCGCTTGCTGATACATTTCGAGTAGCAACTGTGGGCTAAGTTCTCCATTAGCCCACATATCTCTGACTTGCTCATCTAAAGTCAGGAGCAAGCTGTTGATGGAGCTATCAAAGAAAAGTGGTTTTCCAGTAATCGTTCTTGGCGTGTGCATCGCTACATCTATTGCCGCTAATTCATGGCGCTAATAATACAGACTGTTGTCAATGCTGTTAAGGAAGATTGGGCTAGCAATTGCTAAGGCGTTTACCCTCGCGGATGCGACCCTCGACTATAGGTATCCAGGAAGCCGTGCTGCAAGCGCAGCTTCTCGTAGAGTCGCTCGAAGCGATGCCGCGTATCGCGGTCCAGCGAAACGCGCATATCCCAAGCATCTTCGTTGTCGCTGCGATAATAATTCTTGCGCCGGCCCACGCGACTGAACCCATACTTGCGGTAGAGGCTCTGCGCCACCGCGTTGCTCACCCGCACTTCCAGCACGATGTAGCGCGCTCTCAGTTGCAGCGCCTTGCCGAACATGCCCGCGAGCAAGATCTCGCCGTAGCCCTTGCCGCGCAAGCTCGGGTCAATCGCTATCGTGCTGACATGGGCTTCGTCGTCAATCTTCCACAAGCCGCCATAGCCGAGGATGCTGCCGGTCCCGTCCAAAGCTGAGGCGCTGCCGCTTCCTCTCCCGCGCAGACGATCCAGCCAGGAACGGCGTCTGACCGGTTCCGGCGGGGCCCTGCCGATTATCTCCTCCAGCACGACCATGTGGCTGACGGTGGATTCATTGATCTCGAAAACGTAAGAGTCATAGGACCAGGGCGGGTCGAAGCACATCACGTCAATCGTGGCGACCTGACGAATGTCGCCTAGCCGCATATAGCGCAGGGTCAAGCTCATTATCGAGTCGGATCTAGCGGATACCGACAAGGAGTTTAGCGCCGCGCTCTACACAACACAAATAGCGGGCGCGATGGAGTGAGATTGCCTGCCGGATCAGGGAATTGCGTACCCGACAGGCGGGGTAGCGGCTAGCCTTACATTTGCATGATTTGCACGACATCAAGGGCGGCGACCTCAATATAAGGGCAGCTTTTGGCCATCTCGAGGGCGGCGTCCATGTCGTCGGCTTCGACGATGGTCAAGCCAGTGAGACGGTCGGCGCGCTCATCGCTGGATACGCCGTCAGCATCGACGCGAGTGGGGGGACCAAAAGGCATGCCTTTGTTGACGACTGCGTCTCCAAGCCCGTCGAGCCATGCCATGTACCTCTGGTAATTATCCTGCCCTTCCTCGGGGCTGCTGAATTGCGGTTCGCCTACATAGAGTAATCCAAATTGCGCCAAGATGTTTTCTCCCGTTCCAAATAGCTTGTCGTTAGGCTACTGCATTGTCCGCGCAATAGGCGGAACTGAGTTTTCGGCATCAAGCATAAGCCGGTGAACGCTCTGGTCAATACCGAAGTAGGATTGAAGTCATGCGAGAATAGTGTAGACGAAGCGGTCTACGCCGGTATCTCGAGTTCGGCAGCGCCAATCGCCGCTTGGATCAACCACGCCCGATGGCGCCGAGCAACGGATTCCCACGGGTTCACAGCTATCTACCGTGACGATCCAGAGTTTGCTGGCGCGGGCGCGCATTCGTAGATTGCTGCTATGAAACTGCCAGTTGACATCAGACCATTCTTCCCGACTTCGTCCGCCATTGACCGCGTGGAAGATAATCTGGGCGCCCTGCCCCGCGAGCAAATGCGTCAGGTGTGGATCGGGCATTGGCGTACAAGTCGGGTTGGCCCATAAGTCATTGCAGATCAACCCGGCAATCCTGCGCCGCTCAAATTGAAAGGATTGCAATGGGCGAATCGCGTAATGGTTGAGCTCGCCTACAGGCTCAGCGGTCATGGCGCCGGTCGGTAATGTTTTGCTGTGAAAGCCGAGATAGCGCCCATCGGGCTGGTAGAAACGGAGTTGATTGTAAGTCTTGCCATCGGACCCCTCAACGAAACAGGTTCCCAGCGCGAGGCCTATCCGGGCGCGAGCCGCCGCCGCAGTAACCTCCCGCAGAGCGGCTTGCGCATCGGCGGGATCGAATAGGTGTGTATAACCGCTCAGCGAACCCTCAGGAGTCAAGAGGATATCGGCATTTTCGGAGCTTGCCCAGGAGATGGCGTCTTCAATATATCGGCGGTTGGCGTCGATATCGCAGGTGACGGGCATCTGGATTCCGGCGACGCGCAGGGTCATGTTTATGGTCTTCCTGTGAGATATTGGCGCCAGCAAGAGTGTAGAAAGGCGAGCGGAGAATTACAACGGTGGAGCGCAGGACCGAGGCGTGACAGGACAGGGCGCAGATAGATTGGTCGCTGATTCGGACGGCAACGAGGGACATTGAAGCGGTATGGTTTCTCGCAGGTTGTATATGTAGTAGACACCGGCTGTGGATTCATGTATGCTGGCGCGCGCGGCGGGGGATCATTGCTAAAGATTCTGAAATGTGTCGAGCATAGAACAGACTGCCCGCCGCATTCATTTCAGGAGAACCTGCCCGTGTTGAGCCTCAGCGATTTTCAAACGCTGCGCCGAGCCTACAGCGCCTATGAAGATTTGTCCCTGGACGAGGCGATGGAGCGTATCGGCAACCCTTCCGAGGACGCTTTGGTCGCCTATGCGCTATCGCAGATGTCCAATCCCGACCGCAATGCGCGCGTGCTCATGCTGCGCTGTTTGCGTCACCAGCGCGGCGAGGATGCCATGCGCGGCGTGTTAGCCGGTTTGCAGGATGATACGCGTCGTGTCTGCGCTGTGGCGATTCAAGCCTGCCAACATTTCCTGGCTTATCCGGCAATCGCAACGCGGCTGGAAGCAATCGCAAGGGATACGAGCCTCAAGCGAAAATTGCGCGCGCGGGCTTTGAGCATGCTTGCGGGCAATGAGGGACGCCATGCGGGTGATGTCTCGCCCGCGTCTTATGTCGTCTTGAACCGCTTGATGGCGGAGGAAGAATATCGCTTCAGCATCCTCTTCGGTCTGGTTCGGCTGGATTCGGCGCCGCGCATAAGGCAGTTGCTGGAAGACTTTGCGCGTTCTGGCGACCCTCGTGAAGGCGATATGGCGCGGCGGGCGCTGGCGGGCGAACGCGTGATTCATATTGACGCTTACACGAGCGATTCCGCGCTGCGCCAGCGCATCACGCAGACTTGTGATATTGCGTCCGGGCGGATGTTCTACTGGCTGCCGGCAGCTGGCATACTGGCCAAGGCCCTTGCTCCCAACTGATGTGCTGGTTGCCCGGCTCAGGCTGATCGGCCCGCGTCAGAATAAGGGAATGCCGGGGATCCGCGTCCGCACGCGATAGAGCGCCGTAATGCCGGTCAAATAGAGGCTGCAAAGATCGGCATCGCCCCAGGTGAAATTCGGCGTCTGCATCGGCATCAGCAAGCGTCCCAGCAGATCCCCGTCGGCGCGGAAAATATGCAGGCCTCCTTGCGCGCAACAGTATAGATTGCCTTCGCTGTCGATCTTCATGCCATCGGGCACGCCGGGCCCATCTCCGCGCGTCTCGGCGAAGAGACGACCATTGTCAAGCGTGCCGTCGTCCGCGACATTGAAGACATAAATCTTGTACTCCGGGCTGTCGTTGATATAGAGCAGCTTCTCGTCCGCGGAGAAGCACAAGCCGTTCGGCCGGTTTAGGGCTGTGGTCAGCAATGTCAGCGAGTCGTCGGCGGGGTTCCAGCGATAAACGCCGTTGAAGTCTAGCCGGCATTGGCGCGGGATGCCGACTTTGGGCTCCCGTCCATAAGGCGGGTCGGTGAAGTAGACGCTGCCGTCGCGCTTGACCACGATGTCGTTGGGGCTGTTCAACTCTTTGCCGTCGTATAGCGACGCGATCACGCTTATGTTGCCGCTGCCATCGCGGCGGGTGACGCGGCTGCTGGCATGATGGCAGCTGAGGAATCGGCCGTCGCGGTCGTAGGTATTGCCGTTGGCCAGGTGGCTGTTGCGCTCGAAGAGGCTGAGGCCCTCCGCTTCCGACCACTGCCAAATGGAGTTGCCCAGAATATCGCTGAAGCGCAGGTGTTTCTCGTAAGGCTGCCAAGCCGGTCCTTCAAGGAATTTGAAGCCCTCCGCGACGGTCTCGATTTCGGCAGCCGGCTCGAATATCTTGTGCAGGCTTGCGTCGTTTAGATCCAACTCAATTGTCGGCATCCTATATCCTAGTAGTATCAAGTTAGTCGTGCGAAAAAGTGATCGGTAGCGGATGTTGCCAGCGGGCGACTCACGGAGTCGCCCCTACCATAATTTCGATTTTTTGCGTCTTTCTTTAATGGGTCATACGTTCACATTACTTTCCTGAAAATACTCCTCTTGGCAAGCTGGCAACAGCGGCGCATTACTTTTTCTTTTTGCCCGGTTTCGGCTTGAGCGTCTTTACATAATCATAGCTCTGCTCAAGATAGGGCAGCAGCGCCTCAGTATTTTTCAGGAGTTCGTCGGGCGTTTCGACATATTCCTTCATCACCGTGCCGTAGGTTTCAAACAGCTTGCTATCAAATCGGCTGATGAAGTCGTCCCGCTCAGCTTTGCCCATCCGCAAACCAACTTTGCCCGCTTTGGACAGCATCGTAAACATATTTCCCTGATAGGAGGTGTAGGGCAGTTTCTTCCCGCCTTTTAATTCAATTTCGGGATGGGCGTCGATAAGTTGTTTGTAAAGCGCCAGCTTGTCCGCCGGTACTTGATCGCTTTGTTTGCTCATGATCGCCCTCGTGATTATGGATTCCCAATGACCATATCCTGCTTTGAAAATGACTAAGAAGCAATGGCTTGTCGAGGCGGGATAAGGAAAACCCTCTGTATCCTCAAGCGCTTTCTGATTACTATGAAGGCGGATAGCTGAGTATGACAACAAGAGGGGCGTGAATGGCGATATACGATCTTGTGGTGATCGGCAAGGGACTTATCGGCAGCGCGGCGCTGCGGCATCTGACGGTGAATTGCCCGGAGTTGGATGTATGTGTTATCGGCCCTGACGAACCGCCTGACCGCAAGGCGCATCGAGGCGTCTTCGCCAGTCACTACGATCAAGGTCGCATTACCCGTGTCCTGGACCCGAGCCAGCTTTGGGGCGCGCTGGCGCGGGAATCGATCAAACGATATGCTGCAATCGAGGCTGCCAGCGGGGTCAAGTTTCATCATCGCGCCGGCTGCCTCCGCGCCACCGATCTGCCCGAGCGCATCGCCGAAATCGATGACTGCGCCCAGACATACGCCCCGCCACACCAGCGCCTGGACGCGGCGGGATGCAAAGCGGTATATCCTTTTCTCGCCTTCAGCGAGGACTTCATCGCCTGGGACGAAAAAGGCGAAGCCGGTTACATCAATCCGCGCTCGCTTATCGAAGCGCAACTCAGTGCCGCGGCGGCGAAGGGCGCGGAAATCATCCGTGAGATTGTCACCGCCATCGACTGCCGCGCTGATGGCCTGACTATCGAGACGCGCGCGGGCCGCCAACTGCGAGCGCGGAAAGCCCTGCTCGCTGCCGGCGGTTACAGCAATACACTGCTCGAAAGAAAGCTGGACATGCAGACCAAGGGACACACGATATTGCTGGCGGAATTGCCGCGATCAGAAATTGAACGCCTGCGCGCCATGCCCTCCATCATCAGCAGCTTTGAAGATCCGTCAGTCGCATCGCTATACATGCTGCCGCCCGTGCCCTATCCCGATGGCAAGACCTACATCAAGCTGGGTCCGAGCGGTTACCCGGAGCCCTTCTTCAACGCGGTTGACAACGACAGCGAATTGCTGGACTGGTTTCACAGCGAGGGCCGTGAAGACATTGCCGAGGCGATGAAAGAGGCTTTGCATCGCATGATCCCTGACTTGAAGGCCGTCTCGTATCACTCGGTACCCTGCCTGATTACAAATTCTGTCCATGGCAAGCCATACATTGACGAGTTGGAAAAAGATCGCCTCTACCTGGCGACGGCGGGCAACGGTTATGCGGCCAAATCCTCCGATGAGATCGGACGCATCGGCGCTATGCTCTGCGCCACCGGCGAGTGGCATAGCGACTTGAGTCAAGAAGATTTCCGCGCCGTCTATATGGATGGGGGATCGAAGTAGGCGCTCCGCTCGTCGGCCAGCGCTATTTTGAGGATCGACTTGTGGCGCGGGAGCATGTTCTCCGGCAAGGCATCGCGCGGGAAATAACGGACGGCAAGCGATTCGTCGTCGTTGACGCAGGGCTCAGCCGTTTGTACAGGACGACAGCGGAAGACGGTGGTGACTGTCGCCATGCGGTCGCCGTTCGGATAAGTTACGACATAATCCCCTCCCGATAGCACAGCGACGACTCGTTCGGGCAGGACCGCTATGCCCGTCTCCTCATAGACTTCTCGGACGGCCGTGTCGGCGACGGTCTCGCCGGGCTCCACGCCTCCGCTCGGCGGCGCCCAGGTGCCTGTATCGCGGCGCAATTGCAGCAGCACCTCATCGCCCTCATTGACGACGACCGCCGTCACGCCGGGGAGGAGGAGCAGGTCATTGCCGATCTTGGCGCGAAGCTGTCTGATGTATTCGGATATGGGCACGGAGCGTCCGCTCAGCCGAGGGACACGGACAGATCGACCGAGCGCTTGAGCGTGTTGGCGACGATGCAAGCCCGCTCCGACATGGTCACGAGCTTCTCCAGGGTGGCGCGGTCTTCGTAGGCGGATGTGACGACCATGTCGATGGCGGAAAAGCGCGCCGGCGCCTCCGCCAATTCGCCGCTGACTTCGATGGCGATGTCGTCGATTTCGAGATCGCGCGCGCGGATCGCCGCCAGCAAGTTGCTGTTGAAGCAGCCGCCCAGCGATGCCAGCAGCAGCTCCCCGCCCATGGCGCCTTTGTCGCGGCCGCCCTTGGCTTCGGGCCGGTCAATGTCGATGGCGTGGCCGCGGATTTCGGCAGCGGTGGTGGCATCATTGACTTGCTTGAGGTTGACGCTGATGGTGGGCATGGCAGTTTCTTTCTCTGCGGGCGGCCCAATGGCTCGCCCCTACGTTTGGACAATACGATTATCCCTTTACAGCGCCCATGGTAAAGCCCTGCACCAGGCTGTCAAGGAATAGGTTATAAGCCAGGCCGACCGGGATAGCGATAATGAGGGCGGCTGCCAAAAGCGGCTGCCAGAAATAAACATCGCCCAGGATAAGCTCGGTCGGCACGCCAACGCTCAGCGTCCGCTGCGAGGTGTCGGCGATGAAGACAAGACCGTAGATGAACTCGTGCAGCGTCAAGGTGAAAGTGAAGACGACCGTCGAGATGATGCCGGGCAGGGAAAGCGGCAAGACCACGCGCAAAAAAGCTTCGACGCGGTTGTAGCCGTCAACCAGCGCCGCTTCCTCCAATTCCGGCGGGACCGCTTTGAAGAAGCCTTGCAAGAGCCACATGCTGAAGGGCACCGTGAAGGACGGATATACGACGATCAGGGCGAGGGGACTGTCCTTCAGCCCGAGCAGGACAACGATGCGAAACATGGGGATGAAGAGCAGGGTAGGCGGCACCAGATAAACGAGGAACATCAATATGCCGGCGCGTTCGCCCCAGCGGCCCGTCAGGCGGGCCAAGGCGTAGGCAGCGGGAAGGGACAGGACAAGCGTGATGATCACAACCGCGATGCCCACGACGATGGAATTGCGGATGAAATCGAGGTAAGCCGTGTTGTTGAAGAGCGCGTCGAGGTGCTCGATGGTCGGGTCTTGCCGGAAGATGAAGGGCTGCGGCCGGCGGTAGAGATCGCCATCGGTCTTGAAGGTATGCAGGAACATGATGAGGAAGGGCGCGATGGCGAAAAAGCAGAAGGTCAGCACCAGCAGATAAAAGGGCGAGCGGCGTAAGACATAACGCAACTCGTCCCTCGTGGCGCCATATTTCAGGATGCGCCAGGCGATCCGCGCGCCGACAAGCGCCAGCAGCGCGATGACGAGCAGCGCCCAGAAATTGGTCAGAATCCAACTCAGCAGGCCCATCAGCGCACCTCGGCTCGGCTGGCAGTGCGCAACATGAAGATCGCCATCGCCAGCAGCAGGGGGAAAGCGAAGAGCGAGATGGCCGCCCCTTGCGCCAGGTTGCCGCCTTCGATGCCGACCTGGAAGGAATACAAACCCAAAACGCGCGTATAATCAACCGGTCCGCCCCGCGTCAGCACGTAGACCACGGTCATATCGCCGAACATCGTGATCATACTGAAAAGCAGCGCGATCACCATAATCGGCAGGATCAGCGGCAGCTTGATGAGCAACAAGGTGCGCATGAAGCGCGAGCCGTCCACCTCGGCTTGATCCAGAATATCGGTGGGAATCGACGACAGCCCCGCCATCAGGATGACCGTCGCCAGCGGCGTCATGCGCCAGACTTGCACGAAGATGACGCTGATCTGCGCCAGGTCCGGCGAGGCCAGCCAAAACAGATTGCGGTCCTTGCTCAAGATGCCGCCGGGACCGAGGAAGCCCGTTTGCAATAGCAGGTAGTCGATCGGGCTGTATTTGGTATCCAGCATCCAAAGCCAGCCGATCATGGCCAGCGAGACCGGCGTCGCCCAAGGCAAGATGAAGATGAAGCGCGCGAACCATTTGCCGGTGAAATCCTGCGTGAAGATGATCGCCAGGATATTGGCGAATAGAAGGATGAATACTTGTGAGATGAGCGTGAAGCGTATGGTCGTTTCGAATACCTGACGAAAAATTGCGTTGTCCCAAACCGCCTCGAAGTTGCGAAAGCCCACGAAATTGAGATCGGTATTGCCGACAGTCACATCGGAAAAGCCAAAAGCGATGGCCAGCAGGAAGGGAAAACCAACGATCAAGAGGATATACAGCAGGGCCGGCGCGAGGAATAACGCGCCGACCACACGGCGATTATCAAAGGGAAAGGCCGGCAACCGCAGGCTCATGAGTAGGTAACCTCTGAGCGCTTCGGCGCCGGGATCCGTAATCCTGTTTGCTTGTCGAAATACTTGATATCGCTGTCGCGCACGGCGAATTCGTAATCGCTTTCCACATCAAGACTAGCGCGCACATTGGACGGCACCTTCGCCAGCGTCAATTCGTCCTCGTGGTCCTGTACATAACCGTAGACCAGACGGTCCGAGCCCAGATATTCCACTCGCTTGACATAATAGTGGAAGAGGCGCGAATTCTCGGGCTTGTCGCTCAGGGTCTTGGGCAGGAAATGCTCGGGGCGGAAGCCGAAGCGGCAGCCGTCGACGCTCAAGATATTCATGCTGGGCGAGCCGAGAAAGGTGGCGACAAATTCGTTGGCCGGGTCATCGTAGATATGCTGGGGACTGCCGATTTGCTGGATCTTGCCCTCAGACATCACCACGATACGGTCGCCCAAGCCCATCGCTTCTATCTGATCGTGCGTGACAAAGACCGCCGTGATATTTGAGGAGCGCTGAAAGTCCTTCAATTCATCGCGGGCGTTGGCGCGCAACTTGGCATCAAGATTCGACAAGGGCTCATCGAGCAGCAACACCGCCGGCTGCGTGACCATGGCGCGGGCGATGGCGACGCGCTGCCGCTGCCCGCCGGAGAGCTGTCGCGGGCGGCGGTCCAGCAGCATGTCAATTTCGAGCAGGCGGGCGGTGCTTTCGACCTTCTGGCGGATCATTCGCTTGTCGAGCTTTTTCTCGCGTCGCTGCGCGCGCAGGGGAAAGGCGATGTTGTTGAAGACGTTCATATGCGGATAGAGCGCGTAGCTCTGGAAGACCATCGAGACACCGCGTTTGCGCGGCGGCAAGGCGGTCACATCCGCTCCGCCGATGGCGATCGCGCCTTCGGTCGGCTTTTCCAATCCAGCGATCATGCGCATAAGCGTGGTTTTGCCGCAGCCGGAGGGACCCAGGATGACCAGGAATTCGCCCTCGCTGATATCCAGATCGACGCCGTCTACCGCGCGCACGGTATCGAAATGTTTCTTGAGTCCGCTGATTTGGACGAGGCTCATGCGGTTGACCTAAAGTTTGCCAGTTGAGCGGGCGACCCGGTGGATCGCCCCTACAATTCACTATGTGTATGATGCCTGTAGGGGTCAGCCACTGGCTGACCCGCTGTTAGCTTGACTTGTTCAGTCGGGGTGGCTGCCCCGGTTTTGCGGGTTACATATCGCCGCCGCCGACCATGCCGCGCGCGCGCCAATCCGCGAAGATCTCCTCAATCCGCTCATGCGCCGCCGCCACCGCGTCTTCCGCCGTCTGCTCGCCCAAGGCGACCTGCGCGACCATATTGGGGATGATGCTCTCGGCGAAGACTTGGCTGACGGCCGGATTGGTGACGCCCGGGAAGCCCAGATGCACCGACCAGTCGTTGACCGTCTTCAACACCTCGAACTTGTTGGGCGGTTGAGAGCCCCAAGGATCTTCTTCCAGCCAGCCGTCCAACTCGGCCACCGTGCTGGGGTAGCAGGGGAAGTTATAGAGTTCGCTGTGGTAAGTGACATCGCTGTAATTCTCGGTGTGATCGAGGATGAATTGCTTGGCCGCCGCCAGTTCATCGCCCTCGACATACTTCGGAATCACGTAGATTTGCCAAACGTGCGACGAGGCGTAGGCGCCGGCCGGACCCGCCAGCGCGGGCGTGAAGCCGATATTGGCGGCGGCCGCTTCGTCGATCTTCTGCAAGCTGCGATAAGCCGAATTGGAGTTGAGGATGTAGCTGACTTCGCCGGCGATCAGCGCCTGGTTGTTGCTGGCCGCCGTCCAACCGAAGACCTCGTCGGTCATGGCTTCGTTCTGCAGTTGCGCCAGATACTTGACGGCCGCGACTGTCTCCTCGCTGTTGAGCACGACATTTTCAGCTTCGTCCTGGATGCTGCCGCCGAAGCTCCAGATCGCCGCCCGGTTCGCCATGCGGCTGTCAAGCTCGGGGCTCATGCCGATGCCCACCGGGATGCCGGTCGCCTCATAAATGGCGCGGCCGCCTTCGAGCAAGTCGTCATAGGTCTTGGGGCCTTCGGGGTAGCCCGCGTCCGTCCAGAGCGCGATGTCATAATCGCCGGGGTCGGGCACGTAGCCATGCGTATAGGCGTAGTAGGTGTCGTTGATGGGCAAGTAGGAGGCGGCGTGGCAGGTGGAGGTCCGCTCGCCGTGGGCCGCGGCCGCGGCTTCGTTGATGTCGCGCAAGTCATGCAGACCGTCAATATATGACGCGGGCGAGAAAAGCACCTCGACGATCGTATGACCATCGCCGGCGTCGATCTCCGCCGCCAAAGTGGAAAAGATCTCGGTGAAATTGACGTGATCGACGGTCACGCCGACGCCGTTCGCTTCACCCCATTCGGCGGCATAAACATCGAACCACTCATCATAACGCGGCACGAAGTGGCTCCATTGCAAAAGGCTGATTTCGGTGCCTTCGGCATAGTCGCCTTGCGCATTGACGCCGACGCCGAGGGCGGCCAAAATGCTGAGTACGATTAGCAAGCGTATTGCTCGGTTCATGAAACAGTCTCCTTAAATCATAGAAAGTCTTCATACCAGCCTTCCGGCCGGTTTCCAGTTTCGATTCTAGCGAACAGTGATTTGCTTGGCAATGATTCTAATGCGCCGCGCAGGAAGCGTCGCGCTCGCTGGCTCAGCCGCCGCTGCCGACAAGCCCCAGGGACCGCCAGTGAGCGAAAATCTCTTCTATGCGCTCGCCGGCTAGGGCGACGGCGTCTTCGGCAGTTGCCTCGCCCAGGGCGACTTGGGCGATCACTTTCGGGATGATGTGTTCAGCATAGACTTGCGCAATAGCCGGGTTGCTGAAGCCGGGAAAGCCGAAATTCACTGAACGATCGATTGCTGTCTTCAGGACAGCGAATTTGTCCGCCGGTGAAGAGCCGAAGGGATCATCGTCAAGCCAGCTATCCAATTCTGTGACCGTGCCGGGGAAACATGGCAGGTTGAATAGTTCGCTATGGTAGGTGATTTCGCTGTAATTGGCGGCCAAGTCGAGGAGGAATTTCTTGGCGGCTTGCAACTGACTGCCTTCAACGTAGGCCGGTATTACACTGATGAAGGCATGAGTCCCGCCGAAGGCGCCAGCTGGCCCAACAAGCGCCGGTGTAAAGCCGATATTGGCGGCAGCGGGCCGGTCGACTTTTTGCAGACTGCGGTAAGCCGAGTCGGGGTTTAGGATGAAACTGGCTGCGCCGGCGACCAGAGCCTGGTTGTTGCTGGCGCCCGTCCAGCCGAAGACTTCGGCGGTCATGGCTTGATTCTGCAATTGCGCCAGGTATTTGACCGCTGCGACTGTCGCGGGACTATTGAAGACGGCGTTGCCGCTTTCGTCTTGAACGCTTCCGCCAAAGCTCCAGATAACCTCGCGGTTGGCGATTTCGCTGTCGATTTCCGGGCTGATGCCGATGCCAACCGGTATGCCGGTTGCTTCAAAGATCGCCCGTCCGCCAGCGAGCAGATCCTCATAAGTTTTCGGCCCCTCCGGATAACCAGCCGCCGCCCAGAGTTCGATGTCATAGTTGCCATGGTTGAGGGCGTAACCGGCGGCAAAACCATAGTAGACCCCGACAGACGGGAGATAGGTCACCGCTTTGCAGTGATGGCGACGCTCGCCAAACAGCGCGTCCGCCTGGCTGTTGATGTCGCTTAAATCGTGCAAACCTTGAACCAGAGAGGCGGGCGAGGACGGCAATTCGATAATGGTGTGACCCTGGCCCGCGTCGATTTCAGCGGCGAGGGATGTCGGCAGTTCCGTGAAGTTGACGTGGTCAACAGTGACAGAAACGTTGTTGGCCGCGCCCCATTCACGGGTATAGGCGTCGAACCACTCGTCGTAGGTCGGGACGAAATGACTCCACTGCAAGAGGCTGATTTCCGTCCCGTCAGGGAAGCCGTCTTGCGCGGCGGAAGCGGCCGATACGGCGGCGCATATTGTCAGAACTATCAGCGTTCGGATTATTGATGTCATTCAGTTCTCCCGCGCGATTAGCGCCAGCCGAAGCGGAGGCGCCGCTATCTTAGCCCGGAGCGATTTAGAAGACAATGTCGCCGTGTAAGTTGAGGCGAGCGACAAGTCCCTGGTTGGGGACGCTGAAGATTGACGCTTAGAACAGGCCGAGCTGATGCGCGGGCTGCCTGCCGTCAAGGAGCACATACTTCGCCAGTTTATGCGGGGTGCGAATGCCAATCTGCTTAAGATGCAGCAGTTCGCTCAGTGTGCCGCGCCGGCGCGCGCTGATGATGGCGTTCGCGCCGATGGGGCCAATCCCCGGCACGCGCAGCAACTGCTCGCGCTCCGCTTGCATGATTTCAACAGGCTGGTGAATCAAGTTGACATCGGCCCAGGCTTGCTTGGGGTCGACATCGGTGCGCAGGTTGCCATCGCGCAGGAAAGGCAGTTCTTCCACATCCCACTTATAATCCCGCAGGAGAAAGCTGGATTGATAAAGGCGGAATTCGCGGATGGCTTCGGTCGCGGGCAAATTTTCGAAAGGCGTACCCGGTACGGGACCGAAGGCGGAGTAGTAGACGCGCGCCAATTGCGCCTGGCTGTAGAGTTTGTCGCTCATGGACAGCAATTCCAGGTCCGTATCGCCGACGGCGCCGACGACAAATTGCGTGACGCTGCTGGCAAGTTTTTCATCTCTGTGCTCTCGGCGGATCTGCTCCGCCCATTGCAGCATCTGCACCAGTTCTTCGATAAAGATCTTCTTGGGCGCCAATGCGGCCAAGCGTCCGCTGGTCGGCGCTTCGAGATTGACCGAGACGCGATCCGCCAATTGCATTGAGCGATACAACTGGTCGTATTCGATGCCCGGCATGATCTTGAGGTGGATATAACCGCGGTAGCGCTGCCTGTTGCGGATGATGTCAGCCGTGTCGATGAGCTTGTCTTGCGTCGTCACCGAGCCTTTGATGATGCCGGAGGAGAGGAAGAGGCCATCGACTTTGCCGCTGCTCTCAAGCGTTTGAAAGGCGGATGCCATCTCATCGGGCTGGAATGTCACGCGCTTGGTTTTCGCCCGCCCGGCGCGGAAGACGCAGTAGTTGCAGTTGCGCTCGCAGGCGGTTGTCATCATCGACTTCATCACGGCTTTGGGCCCGCGGGGTGTGCTGAGGTGGCTGATGCAATCGTTGAGATTGAATTCTTGTTTGCGCGAGCGGCGTTTGCGCTCTGCCTGCGGGCTGTCGCCAGCCGGCTCGTGCAAGGTGATATCGCCCATTTGCGAGAGCTTGGTCAGGGTTTCGTACGCAGTTCTTCCAGCCATGCTCCTATAATACAGAACATGTATTCTATTGTCAAGCGCAATTTAGAGCAATTTCGAATTTATTTGTGAGGAGGGAACTACTTCGCCGATTCGCTCTCATGCCAGTCGAGCAGGAGCGGCGGCTGAATCCGCAGCCAGGAGGGCTTGTTCTGCTTGACCGCTTCTACCACCTGTTTGAACACACCTGAGATTTCGCCGTTGCCATCGACCTCGACGATGGCATGTCCTTGTCCACGCAGCAGCTTGATACCTTCTTGGTATTTTTGAAGCCGAGTCGGCAAGTCGTTCTCAAACAATTCGAGAGAAGCTTTGCGCCGGTCCATGCGGTGATAGGCTTCTACGGCGCATACCCGCAGCACGATGGTCAAATCCGGTTTGCGCGCCCGGTGATTCAAGCTGTAGACATCTTCCATGTCGATATCATCGCGCGACTGATACACCAGCGAGGAGAGCATGTAACGATCGCAAATGACGATGCGCCCGTCGGCCTGAAGGTGTGGCTCGAGGTGCGTTCTGAGGTGATGGCTGCGATTAAGGGCGAATGCCTGCGCCAACTCCAGCGAGCTTAGTGCAATCTCCCGCTTCAGCGCCTGACGGATCTCGGTGCCGACCAGCGATTTATCATGAGGCTCTTGCGTTAGCAGAACGTCGTCCCCGTGCGTCTGCCGCAAGACCTGCACGAGACGCTCTGCGATGCTGGTCTTGCCCGCGCCGTCAATGCCTTCGATTACGATGAAGAAACTGCCATCGGCCATCCCGCCTCTCAATCCGTTCGTCTGTTTCAGGGGAATTGTAGCATACCCGCGCGGCGAAGGCTTGACAAGCTAGCGGACATATCGGCGGGCAGTCGAAGGCTTGCCGTTCATGTCAGGTCGCATTATGCTGTCGGGGAGATAAACAGGAGGCGGATGACATGACAAAAGCATTCAGTGAAGCGGAAATCAGCGCTGGCCTGGCTGAACTCAAGGGCTGGTCGCGTGAAGGCGATACGCTGGTCAAGGAATTCCGGTTTGACAATTATCTGGCAGGCCTGGCCTTCGCATCAGGCGTAGGCGTGATCGCCGAGGGCCTGGATCACCATCCTGACTTGAGCATCGGCTGGCGGCGGGTGCATGTGTCCTTCACGACGCACGATGCCGGCAACAAGCTCTCGGCAAAGGATTTCGCCGCTGCCGCCGCCATTGACGCGCTGGGTTATCCCCGCTGATAGAGATCGCTTCGTCCTTCTCTAATAGCCGTACCTTTGCTTGGCTCAGTCTTGCAGGGTCTTTTGGATGCGCTCGATTAATGGATCGTTTCGGTTGCGCAACCGCCGGCGCAGCCAAACGACGCCCACGGTGGCGATGGCCAAAAGCATCCAAAGCAGAACCGCCATCTCTCTGATACCCGAGCCGTCTAGAGTTGTTAACACCGCGGCGATCAATACGCCCACAGCAGCGTATTCGAATCCGGGCAAATAGCGTTCGGCAGATTTGATTTCACATTCAACAAGAGATCTATGGTCGTCCAGTTGGCGGATTGTGCCGGTGACGACACGCTCCGGCAGCCAGTTGTTGCCCTGCTGCCGCACCTCGAAATAATGGCTGTCATGCAGTCTTTCCCTTGACACTCTGAAGCGGGGCCACTTGTGAAGAAGCGAGAATTCGCGCTCCAGCACATTGTCCAG
>JAJEBE010000005.1 GCA_022822545.1 Anaerolineae bacterium | reverse complement strand
CAAGGCGGATCGCCGCCGACATCCGAGTGCCGTTTTCCTGCGATTTTCATACGCTTCTGAGAGAATTGGCCTCAAGCAGGCATCTGCCTCTATGCTATAATTGCCCCGTTTTTTATCTTCCAGGAGGGTGACTTTGACGCCATTGCTTAATGTTGATACCGCCAGATCGAATATCCTCGCCGGTCTGCATGAGTTGCCCGCCGAGACGATCTCGCTCGCCGAATGCCTCAACCGCGTTATCGCCGACGACATTGTCTCGCCGCTTGACCTGCCGCCCTTCGACAACTCGGCGATGGACGGCTATGCCATCCGCCACGAGGACAGCGAAGGCGCCAGCCAGGAGCAACCCGTGACCCTTACCGTCAGCCTGGACATCCGCGCTGGCGCCGCCTCGGCCGGACAACTGGAACCCGGAAGCGCCGCCCGTATTATGACCGGCGCGCCCATCCCAGCCGGCTGCAGCGCCGTCATCCCGGTCGAAGACACCGATGACGACTGGCAGAAAGGGGAAGCGAGCCCGCTCCCGCCCGAGCTGCGCATCGGCAAAACTCTGCGCTACGGCGAAAACATACGCCGCGCGGGCGAAAATATCGCCTCAGGCGCAACCATAATGCAGGCCGGCACATCCCTCGGGCCAGCCGAGATCGGCATGCTGGCCGGCATAGGCTGCGCCAAAGTAAACGTTGTCCGCCAGCCGAAAGTCGTGATACTCAGCAGCGGCGACGAACTGGTGGATGTGCATCAAGCGCTTGAGCCCGGCCAGATTCGCGATACCAACAGCTACACTCTGGCGGCCCTCGTCCGCCAGTCCGGCGGGCTGCCCATTCGCCTGCCGATCGCCAAGGACAACCTGGACGCCATTCGAGCGCTGTATCGGCGCGCCCTGGAAATCAATCCCGACATGATCATCAGCACCGCCGGCGTCTCCGTCGGCGCGGCCGATCTCGTCAAGGTGGTCATGGACGAGCTCGGCGACATCGATTTCTGGCGCATCAATATGCGGCCGGGCAAGCCCCTCGCCTACGGCACGCTGCAAGGCCTGCCATTCTTCGGCCTGCCGGGCAACCCCGTCTCGACTATGGTGACCTACGAAGTCCTCGTCCGCCCCGCCCTGGAAAAACTCGCCGGGCGCGAGAGCAAGCCGCGCGCCATAAAGGCTGCCATCGCGGAAGACCTGACATCGGACGGGCGCCGCAGCTACAACCGCGTCACACTGACCCGCCACAAGGATGGCGTCGTCGCCCGCTCGACCGGGATCCAAAGCTCGGGCGCGCTGATGTCCATGGTCCTGGCCGACGGCTTGGCCATCATACCGGAGGGCCGAACTCGCGTATCCGCCGGCGAAGAACTATCCGTCTTGCCGCTGCGCGATTTCGATTGAATCCCGAGAGCAGATGATGAATCCAGATCTTCGCCAAACGATCGCCGAAACTGGCATCCGCAAACCGATGTTGCGCCGTTTTCAACTCTTGCTCGTTCTCATCGGCCTTCTGGTATCTGGCTACTTGAGTTATCTCAAGCTGGCCGACGCCCCCGCCGTCTGCGTCCAATCCGGCCCTTTCAACTGTGATGTCGTGCTGAACAGCCAGTATTCCGAGCTGGCCGGCATCCCGATCGCCTACCTGGGTTTCGCCGTCTATGTCGTCATCGGGCTGACCCTGACGCTTGAGAACCGGAGCCCGGCCCTGCACCAGTACGGCGGCCTGATCGCCTTTGGCATCGGCTTGTTCGCCTGGCTGTTCTCGATGTGGCTGGTCTATGTGCAATTCGGCTTGCTCGAAGCGGCCTGTCCCTGGTGCCTCACGCACGAGACGAACTTCACTATACTCTTCATCACGATCGTATATCGCGTCTACCGCGACACGATCGACGACTCTAAACCAAGGCAATAAAAAAGGGCCGCGCAATCGCAACCCCAGTCTGTTTGAGAGTGTCGCTTGCTTTAGGCTTGCGAGTTGCGCAGCGTCCGCGCCAGAATCTCCTCTTGCTTTTGCCGATGATTGCTCGCCGACGCCTGTTGATGATTCGCCCGCTCCTCAGCGCTTCCGTCTTGCTGCATGGCGCGCTGGAAAGCTTGCGCCATCGCAGTCGGCAGATCGTCCTCTTCGTCCTCGTCATCAACCATTTCCAACTCTTGCACGGCCGACTTCATCGATAAATCTATCTGACGCGGACGGCCGTTCTTCTTGATGACACGGACTTCTACTTCCTGCCCGATGGCAGCGACATCGCCCGGCGATTTCACGTAGCCATCGGCCATTTCCGAGACATGCACCATGCCCGGGCGTTCCGCGCCGAAGTCGACAAAAACGCCGAAATCCTCAACGCGAATGACCTGGCCCGTATAGGTATTGCCGCGCTTGATCGTCTGCCAGGGGACAGCGGGAGGTTTCTCCAGCGTCAACGCGACGCGGCCATCCCGGCGGGTCTTGTAGACCCAGGCGCTAATCTCGCTTTCCGGCTGCACAACCTCAGTGAAGGCGCGGGTCTCGCCGCCGCTCAACTGGGAAATATGCAACAAGGCATCCTGCCCAGTGCCGATATCCACCAACGCGCCGTACAAGCCAAGATGCCTGACCCGGCCCCTTACTTCTGCGCCGACCGTCAGCGCCACAGTTTCTCCAACCATCGTGCTATCGCTCCCCCTCAAAAGAACACTGGACCGCCGCCCGCCAGACTAGCCGGTTGGGCAAAGGTCCTCATCGCCAACACCGTCGCCAACATAATCAAATTCACCTTCCGCGTAAGTGGTGAAACTCGTGAAACCGCGCCACTGATACAGGTTGGCGCATACCAGCAATTCTCCCATTTCTCCCGACATCAGGTACATCGTGCCAATGATCGGGCTGGACACCGATACCTCGCCGGTCGCTGGACTGGCGACATAAGCGTATAGTATCAGCGGCACATCCGCGTAGATCAGCGCCGCATATCCCTGTTCTTCGCTAACTTGCTCGCCCGCCACATAATCAGGCTCGCCAAAAATGTCGTAAAGGGGCCCCAAAGTCATCACAGGAGCCGTCTGCAAGAGGAAGCTGGAAACCGTCTCCCCATCGCGGCTCACAACCTGGCAGCAAGCCGGCCCTTCGTCGCCCTCGCCAAAGGCAAAACTGCGCGCTGTGCTGCCATCCTCCGGCGACGGCTCATCGCCCAGCTTGTAGCGCTCGTCGCTTTCGATGATCAGCTTGGCATCGCGATAGAGGGTCTCGCCCGGCACAATGCCGTTCCAGCAGGGCGCCGCGCAAGGCTCGCCGCTTAGCAGGCTGGTGTCGCTGAGCATGGCGTCATTGAGCAGATTGATGTCGGGTGAACATGCGGCCAACGCGAATGCCGCAAGCAAAACTAAAAAGAGGAGCCAGCCGCGTTTCATCCGCATTCGCTTTCGTAACATGTCAGATCGTTTACAGGCCTGCATCATAGCAAAGGCGCCAGACATTGTACAGTACCGCCGCCATTCGCCCTAGGTCTTGGTCATCGTGAGTTCGTAAATGCCGATCGTCCCGCCGTATTGATTGCCATAACGGGTAGCGATGACCGTATACGGACCATTCTCCGGCAAGACAAAGCCGCTAATCCGCGAATCGGTCGTTCGGCCGGTCAAACCCAGCTCAACCGGGTCGCCATCGTCATTGCTCGCCAACTCTGCGCCGCTCGGCCCGATCAGATACAGATTTGTATCCAGGACTACTGTCACGCCCGACATGCTCAGGCTGACAGTTTCGCCGGCGGTCCCTTCAAATTGGTAGACATCATAGGCATTGCCCGGCGAGATCGTCCCCCGCGCCGGCACGCCGCTTTCAATGGTCGGGGCGCTGAGCGCTTCTTCCTGATAGTCCAGGGTGCCACTGCCCGCGTCAATGAAACCCGCCTCGCCTGCCAGCGCAAATCCGGAAGGCTGCACGGTAAAGTTGGTGACAAAGCGTTGCCCCGGCTGCGGGAATTGCCGCTGACGGGCGACCACGACGCCGTCCACTTCAATCTGTAGCGTGAAGTTCACCGGAGGCGCGAAGTCGACGCAGGGATCCTGATACCAAACTTCCACTTCATAGGTGCCCGGCCGCAGGAAACCCTCCGGCCAATAAACATAAGACACCGGCGCGCCGCTGGCCGCGACGCAATTCGCGTTGCCCGCTTCTTGCAGGATGCCGCCGCTTGTCGCCGCCGGATTGTCATCAAAGACCGATTCGCCCAGCGGATCGCGGACAAGCAGTTGCAAATCCGCGCTCGTGCTCCAAAACAGGCCGACCTCAATGTCCCCCTGCGGCAGGTCCAACTGACTCAGGGCCGTCGTGGCGCTGCCGCTGGGTCCCGTCAACGTCAACTGGAATTGACCGAAGGTGCCGCCGGCTTCCTTGCCGTAGCGAGTGGCGATGATCCGGTAGGTGCCGCTATTCAAGAGGCGCGCGTCCGCCACCAGTGAATTTGTCGTTTCTCCCTGGACCGCGTCATCGTTTACATCAATCACCGCGCCACTGGGATCCACAATCTGCACGAGGGTGTCAAGGCTGTCGCTCTGCGCCTGCATATCAACGGATATCAACTCGTTCACGACTCCTTCAAAAGAATATGTGAGGTAAGGCTGCGCATTGTTGATCTGGTCGATTACGGGCACATCCCGCACGATCGGCGTCGGAACATCGGCAGCAAAATTGTAGCTCCCCGGCAAACGCGTCACGCTGGACGGCGGATAAAGCCCGCCCGGGACAACATCGGCAGTTGCGTCAGCCCCAAGCACGAATCTTCCAACGTAAACATTCTGCTGGCCTGCCGAGCCCGGCGCCAAGACATCGGCAATGGCGCCGCTGCTCACGCCATCAATGATAATATCAACCTGAAATGGTACCGTTGCCGTCAAGGCGTCGCAGGCTTGCTCATAATAGACGATGATTTCGTAACTGCCCGTCGGCAAGAACCCCGGCTGCCAGGTGGCCGTTTCTTCCGGATTTTGGCTAATGACATCGCACAAACCGTTGGCGTCAAAGCCAAAGCTGCCGCCGTTCTCGGTACTGCGCGAATTCCAGAACAAAGTCTGCCCCAAAGGATCGCGCACCTCCAGGTCCAGATCAGCCGCCCCCGTCCAGGTCAAGCGCGCCTCTATGCCCGCGCCAAGCAAAATCTGATCGGGCACCGGCGCCGCTTCGGCCGCCTCCACTGCCAATTCGCTCGCTGCCAAATTAAAAGCCAGATCAAATGTCGTGGCCTGCGAATCGGAACCGGGCGCCAAATAGATAAATACAAAATAACGACCGCCGGCGCTCAGCAAGGCATCGACAACCACCGACGCGCCAGGGCTTTGCGCCGCGCTCGACTGCAAGATCATGTCGCCGTTTATGTCGCTGACATGAAGCGCCAATGCGCCGCCGCTGACATTCTCCAGCGAGAGACTCGCCGTGGAATTCGCCGCAGCGTCAAAGACATAAGTGACCGCGCCGGCATCCGGGCCCAGCGAGTCGGACAAGGTTGTCCCGGCCGCCAGCAGGCGACTGCCATCCTGCGCCACCCCAGGCAAGGCCCATAACATCACAAACGCCAGAATCAGGAGCAGCCAGGCGCATTGCCTCCGCCAATTCAGTTTTGATTCGGACATGCTGACCCCTCCATCCATTCCCAGCCCGGTTGCGGTCTCGCTACGAAGTGTATCCGCTTAGCGAAACGCTCGCCACACGAACAGCCCACGCTTCGACTACGCCGCCAGTTCAGCAAGTACGATGACATTGCGACCCGCGCTCTAATGCCAACCCTCGCAATCAACCGTGATGTCAAGAATCCGACATTATCACGAGGGAACATTGATGATTCTACAGTCAAATTCAACCCGCTTCAATTAGCAATAGGGCGTTTCGCTGCCAGTCCTTAATCTGGTAATGTGTCCGGCAATTCGATTTAAGACGCAGGCAGGGCAAAATGAAAAACATATCCGGGCTTTTCCTTACGCTATGCGCAGTTCTGTTTTCACTGCTGCCGGCCCAGGCCCAGCCGGTCGCGGAAGTCACCCATGTCGTCTTGCCAGGCGAGACCCTGGGTCACATCGCCAAGCGCTACGGCGTCAATCTCTACCAACTCGCGGCGCTGAACGGCATCAACAATGCCCACATCGTCTATTCCTGGCAGCAACTCACAATTCCTGCCGATGCCGCCCCCCTCCTCGCGGAAATTGAAGCAGTCGGCAGTCATATCGTGCAGCCCGGCGAAACGCTTGGCTCTATCGCCACAGCATACGGCATCGATTTGTTCGAGCTGCAAGCGCTTAACAACCTGTGGACATGGCTCATCTATCCGGGCGACAAGCTGGCCCTCCCGGTCGAAGGGCGCGAACCCGAAGCCGAAACACCGGCGGACACAACCCCACCCGAGACATCGCCGCAAGCGGAAATCACCAGCGAATTCTCCCACACCGTGCAGTTGGGCGAGACGCTTGGCTCCATCGCCAAAAGCTACGGCGTCAGCTTGTATGACTTGCAGGAACTCAACAAGATCTGGTCCTACCTCATCTACCCGGGACAAGTCTTGGCCATCCCAGCCGGCGGGACGCCACCAGTTGACCCGCCCGCGAATGCTCCCGCCGATCCGCCGACAATCTCCGTCAACGCGCCCCCCGCGGCAAAGCCCGATACCCACACCGTCCAGCGCGGCGAAACACTCTTCAGTATCGCCCGGCTATACGATGTGCCGGTGGACCTGCTGATGCGAGCCAATAGCATCGCCGATCCGCGCCGCGTCCACTCCGGCCTCGTCCTGCGCATCCGCAATCTGGAAGCGGCAGCGCCGGCGCAATCGGAAGGCGCAATCACCGCGCCAGCGCCAAACGCGAACCGCGAAACATACACCGTGCTGCCCGGCGAATATTTGTCGACCATCGGCAACAAGTTCGGCATGAGTTGGCTGGCCATCGCCGCCGTCAACGGCATCAGCAATCCCGACACAGTCTATGCCGGTACCGTGCTGCAGATCCCCACGGCGGAAGAAGCGGCGCGCTATGGTCCCGTCCTGCCGGTGCATCTGGACCCCGGCGCGCATATCGGCGTCGGGCGGGAAATCGTGGTCGTGCTCAGCACCCAACGAACCTACGCCTACCAAGACGGCGTCCTGCAGCGCAGCGCCATCATCTCCAGCGGCTTGCCCGATACGCCCACCGTCCGAGGCGACTTCAGAATCACGCGCAAGCTGCCGACGCGCCACATGGTGGGGCCGGGCTACGATCTGCCCAACGTGCCCTGGGTCAGCTACTTCTTCGCCGGCTATGCCATCCACGGCACCTACTGGCACAACAACTTCGGCACGCCCATGAGCCATGGCTGCGTCAACATGACCACCGCCGACGCCAAGTGGTTCTACGATTTCGCGCCGGTCGGCACACCCGTGCACGTCCGCTACTAACGCGCTAAGACTTCGCGCCGTCGAGCTCCAACTCGGCGGCGTGATCCTGCATCGCCTTCAGCACCAGCGGCACGTGGAACTCCCAAACATCGACGCCCAGCACCGCGCAGCCATCGACCACATCCTGCCGATTGACGCCGGCGGCGAAAGCCTTGTCCTTCCACTTCTTGCGGATGCTGCGCACCTTGACATCGCGGATATCCTTGCTCGGCCGCACCAGCGCCACCGCCGTGATCAAACCGGTCAGCTCATCGACTGCGTACAGCGCCTTGTCCCGCAGCGTG
Source organism: Anaerolineae bacterium (assembly GCA_022822545.1). Classification (GTDB taxonomy): domain Bacteria; phylum Chloroflexota; class Anaerolineae; order Aggregatilineales; family Phototrophicaceae; genus UBA6055. The sequence goes on along the minus strand of JAJEBE010000005.1, from coordinate 101,527 downwards.
ACGCGGTCATCCGCCGCCAGCGGCCCGTGACTCAGGATCGTGCGGATGTCTTCTTCGCCCAGGCCGCGCTCCCGCAATATCGGCGCGCCATCCATCGGGTGCTGCTCCAGCGACGGGTGGATCTCCCAGTCGAAGTCATGCAGCAAGCCGACCAGTCCCCAGGCATCGGGGTCTTCGCCGTAGTGCTCGGCGTAGGCGCGCATGGCGAATTCCACCGCCAGCATATGCTTGCGCAACGAGTCGGATTGCACGAATTCGCAGACGATGTCGTAAGCTGTCTCTCGGTCCAAGTTCCTACACCTCCAAAGCCGTGATGCGAGTCTCGCCCTAGTCTTCTCGATATCCGGCGTATTGCAATCCCGAACAAATCTCGCCTGAAGCGACAATAGCCTCAGCCACGAAGTTGATGACGGTTATCGCGCAGAATCTGCATCGTATTCTCCAAAGCCTCGCCCAGGTGATCCCGATACCGTTCCTTGATCTCCAGAACGATATCGCCCTCATAATCCCGCAACCGAGCAAAGGCATCCGCGAAAGGAATGCTGCCCCATCCGGGCGGTAGATGCAGGTCGGCTTCTCCATAAGGCAAACGATAACCCTCGTAATCGACGCCCGCATCCAGTTTGCCAAAATTGTCATTGATATGCACATGACGGACCCAGGGCGCCGCGGCCGAAATCGCCTCAAGATAGTCATCGCCCAGCGCCTGAGTCGCCAGATGCAGATGCGCCAAATCCAGCGTAATGCCGACATTCGGATGATTCACCGCTTCAGCCTGCGCGACAATCGCCGAAGTCCGCATTCGCGCGTGGAACTTCGCAAGCGCGTCGGGGCGCTCCCCTTCCCGCTTCAGCACCGCGTATTCCCAAAGATGCGGGTCGCCGTTTTCCATGCCGATAATCACACCCAGATCGGCCGCCAACGCCCCCAGCTTTTGCAGCGCAGCCACTTCGCGTTCAGCGCCCCGCGCCAATTCTGCATCGCCGGGCAAGGAAGCCGTCCCCGTGCGCGCGGCGTCCAGGGCCTGCAATCCGCTGTGATAGACCAATACCCGCGCATTAATCGCATGACAGAAACGCAGACACGCTTCCAGCACGCGATATTCCGTGCCCGGGTCGGCGCCGAATGCCAGATTGCTGCGCCCGGGCGCGTGAACTGAGTAACGCAAGTCAAAGCGCGCGGTGATTTGCTGAATTGCTTCCACGCGCTGCGGAATCAGTTCGCCGTTGATGATGACGTTCAAGCTGGGGATCGACAGTTCCGCCAACGAGAAGCCTGCTTCCTGCCCCTGCGCCAACTCGTCGACGAGGACTTGGCGGCGCCCGTCAACGCGCTGGTCGGGTATGTCAATGCCGAGACCATGAACTCTCATTGACCGTTCCTCTATCCTGCGGCTGCGTTCATGATCCCGCCGCCAGCATGGCTCGCGCAATTAGCCCTTTACCGCGCCAAACGTGATCCCGCGGATCAGATATTTTTGCGCGAACAAAGCAAAGACGATCATCGGCACGATCATCACAACACTCATGGCTGCCATGGGTCCCCACTGTATGCCCTTGTCGCTGACGAAACTCGCTACAGCGATGGATAATACACTCGCCTTGCGCCGGGCGACGCTCGAAGCAATCAGAAATTCGTTCCAGGATAGAAACGCCGTCAAGATTGCCGCCGCCGAGACGCTCGGCATAACTATCGGCAAGACCACGCGCGAGAACCGCTGCCACACACTCGCGCCATCCACTACGGCCGCTTCTTCAATCTCGCTCGGCAAATCCTGGAAAACGACCAGCATCAGCCAAGTCACAAATGGAATCGTGATGCCTAGCTGCCCGATGATTATCGCCCATACCGTATCCAGCAAGTCAAACTGCCGCATCACCAGGAAAAACGGTATCACCGTAGTCACGCGCGGATAAAAGCGAATGAAGAGAAAGATGAATGTAACCAGCGCCAATATCTTGGCCGAGAGCCGCATGCGCGCCAGTCCGTAGGCAGCCAGGGTGCCCGTCAATATGGTGACGCCGGTCGTCCAAACCGCGACAGTCAAACTATTCTGAAAATAGCGTACCGTTTTTTTGTCGTCAATGAGATCTTGATAATGCTCAAAAGTCACCTCCGTTGGCAGAATCGTCGGCGGAATGGTCAGAAATTCGCGCGGCAACTTGATACTGTTGATGATCAGATAACCCAGCGGCACAATCACCACCAGGCAGGCAACTGCTAGCACAATACCGTGTATGACAGAATAAATCCGCTGTTTGAAGGACTTGCGTCTTCTCATATCAAGCTTTCTTTGACGATTCCAGCCATGCTACCAGTCCTTCCGCTGAAACCAAAAGACCAGCGCGATCGATACGCTGGCGAAGGCCATGAAGATCCATGACGAAGCCGCCGCCGCGCCAAAATTGAAATTCCGCAGTCCCTGCGTATAAATGTAAAAGGTCATGGTATAGGTGCTGTAACCGGGCCCGCCAAATGTCAAGGAATAGATCGAATCCAGCGACAAGAGCGATTCCAACATGCGGAAGACCAGCGTCAACAACAGCAGCGGCGTCAATAGCGGCAATTCAATATACAAAAAGGTCTTCCAGCGCGAGGCCCCGTCTATCGCCGCCACCTCCAGCAGATCCCCGGGAATGCTGGCGATCGCCGCGCCAGCAACCAATAACACAAAGGGCGTCCACTGCCAGGTATCGAGAAGGATTACCGATACGAGCGCCCAATCAGGCGACGCCAGCCACTCCGGCCCCTGAACGCCGATCAGACCGAGCAGATGATTAACCAATCCAGCCCGATAATTCAGCAGGATGCGCCATAAAGTGCCAGCCGCCACCGGCGCAATCACCATCGGCAAGATCAGCAAGGTGCGAACGGCGCGCATTCGCCAGCTTGAACCCATTGTCAAATAAGCGAGGCAGACCCCCAATATCATTTCAAGGATGACTGCCCCGCCCGTGATCAGTACGCTGTTGCGCACAGAACGCCTGAAAGTCTCGTCCCCCAACTCCTCAACGAAATTGTCCAGCCCAACAAAGCCTTCAGGCTCCTGCGACTTGGTCAGCGTCCATTCCTGCGCCGCCAGCACAGCGGAATAAGCCAACGGGTAAAACTGCACGGCAACGACAATAAAAAATGCCGGCAACACAAAGGCTATCAGCCAAGGCACATCGTGCCTGCGGTGCCAGGTTGCCGGCTTCTTCAACATCGCTCAGGTCCGCGCATTCACAGTCGCTGCCGCCATTAAACCGCCAGCTACATATCCTGCTGCTGACCCTGCGCCGCGGCCGATTGCACCAGCGCCGGCGGCACCGTCACCTCCGACCAGCCCGCCAGCGTATTCGCCAGCGCCTCTTCCGCGCTGATCGAACCAATGACCAACTCGCTGGTATTGCGGAAGAATATCTCAAAGGCTTCAAAGACCCATGGCACCGACTGCGCCCGGCTCAAATTATCCACCATGCCCGGGAAGTCGTGGCTGTACGCTTCCATCAACTCCGGATCTTCATAGGTGCTTAGATAGGGCGAACCCACACCCAGCTCGACGAAGCGCTCCGTCGCTTGCTCGCTGTTGATGTAGAACTTGACCCATTCCCAAGCCGCGTCCGGATTCTCGCTGTACTCGGAGATGAACAGATTCCAGGCGGAGATGAAGGGGAAACCAGGCCCCGGGAAAGACGCAACCGCCCAGTTGTCCACGATCAACGACGAATCTGGATTCTGCGCCGCGGCCCGCATGAAACTGACCCAGCAAATCATCGTCGCCGCATTGCCCGTCAAGAAGACCGAATTGGCTTCGTCTATGCTCAAGCCGGCCGCGCCCTCCGGATTGTAATCCAGCAGGCTCGCCATCTTCTCCAGCGACGCCAAGGCGCTCATTTCATCCAGCGCGTAATTGCCGTCGGCATCGACCAAATAGCCATCGTACATGCCCAGGAATATCATGGGCGTCTGCTCCGACGCGCCCCAAGAGAAGACGCTCGGCGCGATATCACTGCCTTCCAGGTGCATCTCCAGTTGGTCCAGCGCCGCGATGTAATCGTCCCAGGTCTCCCAATCCGCCGAGATGCCGGCTTCTTCAAAGATGTCGGTGCGGTAGACAATGCCATAAGCATCGGCGCTGTAGGGGATGCCGATCCGCTTGCCATCGTAATGACCGGAGGGACCCGGCTGCCAAATCGTCGGGATGAAATCACCGCCGTATTCATCGCGCTCGACAAAATCCTCCAGCGGCAGCATCTTGTCCCAGACGCTCGCGATCCAGAACTCGCCCGACATCACATCAAACTCGCCCGTGCCCGTGGTCAAGTCGGTGATGTGATTCTGGTTCAGCACCGCCCAGGGCGACGCCACCAACTCAAGCTCGATGCCGGTCGCTTCCTCAAAGGCGCCTTCAATATTCTCCGCGCCGATATCATAGGTGCCCGACTGCATGTAAGTGGCGACGATCTCCGCCCCGGCATGGGGCATGTCCTGCGCCAGCGCGCCGCCCAGCGGCAGCAGTGCCACGATGAACAGAAATAGTAATGCTTTCTTCATTTCCCTACCTCACTTGATGATAGTTTTGCACGAAAACAAGTTGAAATGCCCCGCTAGCTGAATCGCAATAGTCACCTCCCCGGCTGAGCGGATCGAAATAGGCTGTAACGAGAGTTCCGCGCTGATGACGGTTGGCGAGATTATAGCGGCTTCAGTTGAGCATGGCGAATCTTTTGAGGTGGAGTGGCGCTATCCGATCATTTGAAATACTTCAGGAATGATCTCATCCAACGCAGCATCCAAGTCGCCGTCAAACTCGACGCAAGGAATATCAAGATACGTAAAAACGGTGAACATCCGCTTGTAGCCGTCCGCCGCGCCTAGTTCCACCCAATGGTGACCCCGATTTGTCAGTTGGCTCTTATTCTTATCGGATAAGGTCTGCGCGATGAAGATATTCGACCGCCGCGCAATCGTGCTATCGGCGCTTTCCGGGTTGCCCTTGCCCATGAGTTTGACTTCGCAAAAGAATTGATCGCGTGACCGGTTCAAGAAATGGAAATCGACTTCTCTGTTTTCCCCTGTCAAGCCCTTGCCGGCGTAGTGGCTTGACGGAACTTGGTACAGCTTTGCGACCGCCAACATCAACGGAAGCTCAAGACGCTTGCCGAGACCGCTCCAAGCGCCGCCGCGGATTTCAGCGTGTTTCGCGGCCAGCGTGTTGACGACGATGAGAGTTTCCTGGAAGCTGAGATGAGCGCTGCAACCTCGGTAGCGGATAGTCATTTCGAGGTCAATGTCCGCAAATTCCTGGGAGATGAGCGATTGCACACGCTGCATTGTTTCGTCATAGTATTCTGGCGCGACTTGCAAAACAACCTTTTGCGCCGCGCTACCGTAGATATTTGTAATTGTTTTATTGTTCAGTCCCGTGTAAATGGCGGTTTCGTCTTTGGAGAAGCTGCCGCTGAGAAAATATCGCTTGTACCAGTCCTCTTCAATGTTAATGCCTTGTACTTTGGCAAGGCAGACATCCTTGAAGAAGCCGACCGTGAACCGCATGAAGTCATTGCTGATTTCGTTGATGACTGCCTTGCGATAATGCTCGCCCTTGAGAATCATCCGCAACACATTGCGCAGCGCATTGCCTTCCAATGGCATTATGATTGTGCCTCCTCGGTGGAAACACTGAATTCGCTACTAGAAAAGAATCTCGGCGCAGGTTCAGACAGCTTGTTACGCAGCATCGTTTCACGCATTCTGGCTACATACGCGGGTTCTTGCTCTGTAAGAAAGAAAAACCTATTTAGCCGCTTAGCGGACTGCCCAAATGTGCCGCTGCCTGCAAATGGATCAAAGACGAGATCACCTACATAAGAATAGAATTTAACTACTCTGTCGCACAATTCATGCGGAAAAACCGCAGTGTGTACTGCGTCGCTCATAGGGTCAATTCGCCAGAGATTCGTCGTCTCGAAATCACCGAGAACCTTGCTGTCTTCAATGACCGCTTGAGAGTATTGTCGCATATTCCAGTCAATTAACCTCGACGACTTCTTTCGATAGACCATCACATATTCGGTTGTCATGTTTGGCTTATACCCTAGCGGTTTTCGATGTTGCTGGAATCCCCCGTTACGATTCTTCACCGACGCTTCTGGCTTTGCCCAAACGATGTCGTCGATGAACTCCCAGCCCAAATCACTGACGATATTGTGCAAGTCAAAGGGAATCGGATATCGCTTGCTGGCATGTTTGCGGCTGAAACGCGCTAAGATCACCGGCGAAGTGTTAATCAGTAAAAACCGCCCCTCTTTAGTTATGCGGTGCACAGCCTCGAATACTTCGCCTAAGAAGTCTAAATACTGCTGATAGCTTTTGTATATCGAATAGTCGCGCGCATTGTAATAAGGGGGCGAAGTGAAAGTCAGATGAATGCAGCCATCAGGCAGCAGCTTCATTACTTCCCGCGTATCGCCTTCGACCACTACATTCTTCATATAGTCAGGCGTTTCGTAATGCATACCGTAGTCAGTGATAGGCGGCTTTGGCTCGAATTCGGATTGAAGCACATATTGAATCTGCTCATTGGGATGGTCAGTCAAGGCCAAAATACTGTCACGTACTCGGTCATGTTGCTTGAATACCAGCAGCCCTCTTATTGCTTGAAGCACAACGGTCGGATCATCATCCTGCAAGAAACGCACTAAGGTTGGAATTGTGCGCTTGTTTCGCATTCGACCGATTGCTGACACTGCTTCGCGCCTTACTATTGAGCTTTTATCATTTAGCGCTACATCACTTAATTGATGAAGAAAACTCACGTCCTCGAGCTTTCCAAGATTCTTAACCGCCCAGTATCGAGTATCACGTATCGCATCGCCCAGGAATGGTATGAGAACTTCGCCGTCGAAGTCCTTGGGCAATCTGCCAAGATTTTCCAGAATCACTCTTGCTTCAAGGGATGACGTACACGACTTCAAGCTCGCATAAAGAGCATCAATGTTGTTTTCCTTGTAGTCGCGCAGTTGAGTCTTGGTAATCATCTAAACCGATTCTTCAAGTCACTGGTAGTTAAAGGAGTTGCCATTGCTGCGGAAAGTCTACGTCTGTATCGTCACCTGAGATGGGAACGAAATCCGGGTCTATGGACTGAGTCTCCCAATTATAGCCGCATATGTGGCAGAAACTCATGGAGTCCCCTTGCCCCCAATCCCGCACTACGTATACGTTACAATTTTCGCAGATCTTTACTTTGTCGTCCAAGAATTGAGCAGTTGAAACACTGAGAGTCATAACGCGAGCAAGGCGAATATCGAACACACCAAACAATTTCACGTGTCTTCCCGTAGGGTTTCTGTCACTAGGGATATACCCCAAGTCTTCAATATATCCATCGTCTCGCCATTTCTTTATCTTGGGTCGAATAGCGTTCGGCTCGCGCTTATAGATTTCAGTAGACAAGTACCTGATCGTGAAATCAACTTGATACGAATGCGATCCGATAATGCGGAATTGTTTAATGTGATTTGATTCGTAAAGTTCCGAAACTCGTTGACTACAGAACTCGTCGATTCCATTGTAGATTGCTGTCTTACCTAAGAGATATGCTCCACTGTCAATTTGCTGTTGTTCAGCCACAATTTTCTGACAAACGCGAATGAGATCCCGCGGTGACCTATTTGCAAAAACTACAGCAAGTTCGTCCAAATCGTATGGTCGAAGACTTTCGGCTATCGCATCCAGCTTGCGTACCGTACGGTTGCTAAATGCCATAAGGCGTTTCTGTAGCAAGGTCTTTAATGTATTGTTGTCCCACTTAAGCGTCCTATATTTGATGCGATCTGGACGGGTAACTTGCGCAAACTTCGGCTCTATGGCGTCCCAGAGGAAAAACTTGAATGCGATGCCTTCGGTTTCAAGGATATTAAGGCTCCGCACCATCGGTTCTAAGAGCTCAAATGACTTTATCGCGCTGTTGCCAGTAAGCTCAGATTCGTCAACCTTGTCCACCAAAACATAGACAGATTTGTAACCGATTTTACGTGCGTACCTGGCGAGAAGCCCGAGTTCATACTTCGGATTGAATTTCTCTTGGCGCCCCGATGCCGGATGGGGAAGTAGCGCATTTGTGTCGAGAACCTGTTGCGAAATCGCGTTCGCAGCTGTGCCAACCAGGGGTCTATACTTGTCAAAGAACCGACTGATCTTGTCTGTAATGCTTCGCAATGACTTTAGTGTAGATTCGACTTCTGCTAGCGAGAGACTTTCTACATGAATCTCAATGCGCTTCGCCAACAACGATTTCTCTTCTTTGCTCAATTCAGCGGCTTTGGAAGGATCATCGGCTAGTGACACCAACAGTCCAAGAAAGCCGATTCTCAAGATTCTCATTACATGGTGTTCCAATGAGATGGCACTTGCGGTATTGACGGGAAATAGGTCGAAGTCATCATACGTGAGAGAGAGTACACCCTCGTCCGCACATCGATTCTCAATCATGATACGCTGTGCAGATTTACCGCCTCCCCTAGGGGCGAATACAAAAAATGACTGCGGATCACGCGCATCCCCAAAGACATCTGCAAAGTAAGGTGGTGGTACGAAGTATTCAGATAGACGGGTTTCTTGATCAGCGTTGTAACGTGCAAATGGATCTTCGCTGAACCCCAGGTTTTCCACAAACTCGGTGCTATACGACATCAACATACTCGCTTACAACCTCCCAAATCTATCACATTGTACCATGACATTAACGCATATAATTGCGGTACGGATTCAAAGAAAAGTCCGCGACCATCCACTCCCCATCCCACCACAACCCACGCCACCCCGACCCCACCTGCGCCTTACCAACCCTCATATCCATCTCCGTGCCCTCGGTGTACTCGGTGTACTCGGTGGTAAAAATCCTTTGTGCCTCGTGGTGAAAAACCTAATACCCAAACATACGTTCTTGACACCCCGCCCCAACCCATGCTACCCTGATCTCACGTGCGCCTTAACAGCCCCCCATACACCAGCCGCCTATCACAAAACCGGCTTTATGATAGAAAAAAGTTCCCCCCTGTCATGACAATCATCTATCATAAATTCCGAGCGCCCGTCCCGCGCCAGATTGCCAGATTGCCAAAAAAACATTTTCCCCGCGGCCATCAGCCAAATCTCGACGCGAGTTTCGGCAGCAAGTCACCCCTCTCCCCTTGTGGGAGAGGGGCCGGGGGTGAGGGGCCCTACTCCGCAATCCCGCCCTCCGTCATCGCATAAGCATCCAGCGCCGCGTCCAAAGCCTCCGCCTCCATCAAGCCCAGCTCCAGCACGACCTCGCGCACGCTCTTCCCCTCCGCCAGCGCCCGCTTCGCGACCAGCGCCCCGTTGTTGTAGCCGATGATGGGATTCAGCGCCGTCACCAAAATCGGATTCCGCGCCAGCCAGCTCTCCGCCCGCTCGCGATTGACCGCCAAACCCGCCATCAACTTCTCCGTGAACGCAGCCACCGCCCCGATCATCACCTGCATCATCTCGTTCAGATTATGCGCGATGACCGGCATCATGACATTGAGTTCGAACTGCCCGGCCGCGCCGCAGAGGTTCACGGCACTGTCATTGCCCATGACGTGATACATCGCCTGATTCAACATCTCCGCCAGCACCGGATTCACCTTGCCCGGCATGATCGACGAACCCGGCTGCACCGTCGGGCAAGTCAACTCGGCGATGCCGGTCGTCGGTCCCGCCGAGAGCAAGCGCACATCATTGGCGATGCGCGTGAAGTCCATCGCCAGGTTGCGCAGCGCCGCGCTGAAAAAGACCGCGTCACCCATCGATTGCATCGACTCGAAGAGGTCATCGCTTTCGTAGAGCGCGATGCCCGTCAACGCCGACAGCTTCGCCACCATCCGCCCGTGATACTCCGGATGCGCGTTCAAGCCGGTGCCGGCCGCCGTGCCGCCGATGCCCAGCCGCCGCAGCCCTTCCGCCGCGAACTTGACCTTGTCGCCGCCCCGTTCAATCGCCGTCGCCCAGGCGCCTGCTTCCTGCCCCAAGCGAATCGGCACCGCGTCCTGCAAGTGCGTCCGCCCACTCTTGACCACATCGTCCCACTCGGCCGCCTTGCCCCGCGTCACCGCGACGAAGCGCTCCAGTACGCCAAGCAACTCGTCCAGCCGCCAGAGCGCGCCCAGCCGTATCGCCGTCGGGATCGTGTCATTGGTCGATTGCGCCATGTTCACATGATCGTTGGGATGAACCGGCTTGTCGCTCGCCTCGATAGCGTAGCCGAGGATCTGGTTCGCCCGATTCGCCATCACCTCGTTGGCGTTCATGTTATGGCTGGTGCCCGCGCCCGCCTGGAAGGGATCGACGACGAAGTGCTCGTGATGCCGCCCCGTCAGGATCTCCTCCCCCGCCTGCATGATGGCCCGCGCCAGTTCCGCGTCCAGCAAGCCGAGCTCCATGTTCACTTCCGCCGCCGCCCGCTTGACCAGCGCGATGCTCCAGATGAACGCCGGCCAGGGCCGCATGCCCGTGATCGGGAAGTTCTCCAGCGCCCGCTGCGTCTGCGCCGCGTAGAGCGCCGCCTTCGGCACCCGCACCTCGCCCAGCGAATCCACCTCGATACGATACTCGGTCATCGGATGTCTCCCGTCAGTGATTCCGCAAACAAAAAAGAGCGCCACCATTGTAGCGCCCTTTGTGAGCGTTGAGAACGATAAGCGGGCTTACGAGGCCGCGCTGTATAGCTCCGCTGCCTTGTCCCAGTTGATGACATTGAAGAAGGCGGCGATATAATCCGCGCGCCGATTCTGATAGTGGAGGTAATAAGCATGTTCCCAGACATCGATGCCCAGGATGGGTGTCTTCCCTTCCATCAGCGGACTGTCCTGGTTGGGCGTCGTGCTGATGCTGAGCGCGCCGCCCTCCGCCGCCAGCCAAGCCCAGCCCGAGCCGAAGACACTCGCCGCCGCCGCCGAATACGCATCCTGGAAAGCGCCGAAACTGCCAAAGGCGCTATTGATCGCGTCAGCCAGCGCGCCGCTCGGCTCGCCCCCGCCGTCGGGGCTCATGATCTGCCAGAAGAGGCTGTGATTGGCGTAGCCGCCGCCGTTGTTGCGGACGGCAATGCGAATGTCTTCCGGAACCGCATTCAGACCGCCAAGGATGTCTTCAATCGACCTGCCGACCAAATCCGTGCCTTCGATCGCCGCGTTCAGCTTGTTGGTATAACCCGCGTGGTGCTTGCCGTGATGGATGCCCATGGTGCGCGCGTCGATATAAGGTTCCAGCGCGTCTTCGGCGTAAGGCAGCGGCGGCAGCTTGAACGTCCAATCATCCGCGTAAGGCACGCTGGACATTGCCGCGCCGAGCACACCGCTCCCGGCCAACTTCAACATATCGCGCCGACTCAGTCCGCCCCGGTCATTCATAGCCTGTCCGTCTCCCGACTAAATGGAACGTGTATGATTGAAAACCCAGCGAGCTTAGAGCCCGCCGGGCCTCCATATCGAGAAAGTCTAACCGGCAGCCGCGTAAAGCTCGGCCACCTTGTCCCAGTTGATGACGTTGAAGAATGCGGCGATGTAATCGGGACGGCGATTCTGATAGTTCAGGTAGTAGGCATGTTCCCAGACATCGAGACCGAGAATAGGCGTCCCGCCGTCCATCAGCGGCGTATCCTGGTTGGGCGTGGAAGTGACGCTGACGGCGCCGCCATCGGCCACCAGCCAAGCCCAGCCCGAACCAAAGCGCGTGGCGGCCGCCGCGGAAAAGGCAGACTGGAACTCGCCGAAGCTGCCGAAGGCGCTGTTGATCGCGTCAGCCAGCGCGCCGCTGGGCTCGCCGCCGCCATCAGGCCCCATAATCTGCCAGAACAGATTGTGATTGGCATAGCCGCCGCCGTTGTTGCGCACCGCCGTGCGGATGTTCTCCGGCACAGCCGACAGGTCGCCGAGGATCTCTTCAATGGATTTGCCCTCGAGCTCGGTGCCGCCGACCGCCGCGTTCAGATTGGCTGTATAGCTGGCATGGTGCTTGCCGTGGTGAATGCCCATCGTGCGGGCGTCGATATGCGGCTCCAAGGCGTCTTCCGCATACGGAAGAGAAGGAAGTTCAAAAGCCATGATTCAACTTGCTCCTTAGATACTATAGCAAACGAAGGTTGTCCGCCGACATTCTAACACGCCAATAGGCCAGATGACCAATACCAGCGGCGAAGGCCAGCGATGCACATGCAGCGATTGTACCGAATGTGGGGCGATCTTCATAGACTGTCGGCGCATCTGCTTTGAGCGCAAAGCGCGCTGACGATTGTGACTTGTATTTTGGGCGAATCCAATGATGATTAAGCCGCCTCGCTCAGGAGAGTTGACATTGAAATTGCGACAAGAAGCCCCCACCGGCGCAACTCCCCTGAAAGCCTACTTCGTCATTTTGGTCGCCATCGTGGCGACATCGTCCGCGGCGATTCTCATTCGATACGCCTTGGACGAGGCGATGCCGCCGCTGCTGATTGCGGGCGCGCGCCTGGCGGTGGCGACCGTCGCGCTGACGCCGCTCGCGCTGCGGGGCTATCGGGGCCGCCTGGCTCAGCTCTCAAGGCGGGAGTGGCTGCTTATTGCCGTATCGGGCATGTGCCTGGCGCTGCATTTCACCGCCTGGGTATCCTCCCTGCAATACACCACCGTCCTGGTGAGCGTGGTTATCGTATCTACCGGACCGATCTGGGTAGCGATACTGGAAGTTTTCTTTCTCAAAATTCGGCTGTCGCGCTTGGTGGTAGCCGGTCTCTTGACCGCGCTGGCCGGCGGAGTGTTGATAGGCGTACCCATAAACGGAGGCGCCTTGCTGGCCGCCGAAAACGCTGCCGACCTCAGCGCGACTGCAATCGGCGCCTTGCTGGCTTGGGTGGGCGCCCTGTCCGTTTCAGTATATATGCTGATTGGGCGCAAGCTGCGGGCGAGCCTGCCGGTGATTCCCTATGTATGGCTGGTGTATGGCGCGGCCTCCATCTGCGCGCTCGCTGTCATGATTGCCACGGCGACGCCTGTGGCCGGCTTTCGCGCGCAAGGCTATCTGATACTGCTGGCGATGGGCTTGGTGCCGCAATTAATCGGCCATTCGTCGTTGAATTATTTGCTTGAGCACTTTCCCGCGGCAATCGTCAGCATGTTCTCACAGCTGGAGCCCATCGGCAGCGCGATTTTGGCGCTGGTTCTTTTCCGCGAGTTGCCGCCAGACCAACAGATCGCGGGCAGCATAATCATCATAATTGGCGTGATATTGGCGAGCCGGGGCGAGATTCGCCAATCAGAAGCGAGTAAGACCGATGCGAATTAATTTGGCTGCGCCCTCCATCGCCCAACTTTGGATCCTTGTGGCGCTATCAGCCATCGCCTGGTCCTTCGGTCCCATCTGTGTGCGTTATGCGTTTCAATATGACATTCCGCCTGCGCTGGTTTCATTCGGGCGGATGATCACGGGAGTGCTCATGTTTGCGCCTTACATCTGGTACAAAGGCCAGCGAGAGATAGTCGCGATGCCTCGCAGGACACTGTGGCTGGCGATAGGCGCCGGCGTTTTATCCGGCACCAATATCTTGCTAATGATTGCCTCCCTCGAGCATATCAGTGTAATGGTCAATCAAGCATTTATCGCGACGATCCCGATTTGGGTTGCCTTTCTCGAGGTGACTCTGCTCAAACAGAAGCTCGGCCAGGCAGTTTGGGTCGGCATTCTGGCCGCATTTGTCGGCGGTTTTATGATCGCGTTCGCCACTTCGGGGGAACCTGCCATCACGGACGGCGGCAACCCAACATTTGGCGTGCTGCTAGCGGTAACCAGCGCCTGCTCGGCTTCCCTATATATTATTGTCGGTCGGAGATTGCGGGGCAGCGTTTCCTTCGTTCCGTATATCTGGCTGGTATATTTTGGCGGCGGGCTTGTCACACTATTCATCATTGCGATCAGCGGCGTATCGTTCATCGGCTACGACCCGCGCGGATACCTCTGGGTGCTGCTGTTGGCAATCTTGGCGCAGATCATGGGTCACGGCGCGCTCAATTACGTGGTTAAGTTCATGTCGCCAACGACTTTGACGATGTCTGTTCAAACCGTGCCTGTCTTGAGCGCTACTTGGGCATACTTTATCTTCAACGAGATACCGACTGGTTGGCAGGCGGCCGGCGCTGTGATCCTGCTACTGGGCGTGATGATTGTACTCAGGGGGCAACATCGGTCGAGCCACTAGACAGTTCAATGCCGGCGAATTGGCTCGCGCCGGGAATGATATCGAAATCGGGCAGTTCGTCAGAAACGATCAGTGGCGCGGTCAAGCGGTACAGAGTGCCGTCGCCAATGAACTCTTGCAGCGTGTAATCCAGCAGAAGCCGGATATCCGGGTCATTATAGGGCAAGGCAAAGGTATAGAAGGAACGACTATACCAGCGGTCTGTCAAGCGCAGCGAATCAGGATTCGCCTCCAAATGCGCCAGCAGCGCGAGGCTGTCGGCGTAGATGGCATTGGCATTGTTGTAATCCAGCAGCGTCAGCGCCGCGCCGCTTTCTGTCGTCCGGATAAAGCGCACGGTAGCATTGATGCTATCGGCCCAAGCCTCAGCCCGCTCTCTGGCGGTGGCATCGCCGATCAGGATACCGACGAAGCGACCGCGCAGGTTGTTGAATCCGGCGATACCGGAATTCGCGCGCACCATCAGCCGGTCGCCGTGCAGGAGATAAGGCGCCGAGAACTCCAGGGCAGCGGCCTCACTCCAATCGGGCTTGACCCCGACAACAATATCAACCGCGCCGCTGTTCAACAGCTCGGCGGCTGATATCGGATCGCTTGGAATGAGTTCAAGGCTCACAGCCCAACGCGCGGCAATCTCGCTGACCAGGGCGCGGTTCAAATCGGCGAGGCGGCGTTGGCCCGCGGTTGCAGCCTGGTCGGCATCCGTAATGCCACCGACGCGCAGTACACCACGTGAGGTGATGCGGGGCAGCGCATAGGACGACTGGTAGCGGATTTCGGCCGGAAATTGGTTCGGGCGCAGTTCATCGCCAATGCCCGCCCAAAGCGCAATCACATCGCCGTTGTAGTCGGCATCGGGGAAGTACTCCCGGAAGAGCACATCAAGTTCGCCGTCACTGGCCAGGGATTGCAACGAGCGATTCAGCAAATGCCGCATGGGCGCATCTTGACGCCGGACGGCAAAGGCATGGGCCTCGCGGAGGACCGGTTCTTCGAGCAGGGTCGCGCTGGCGGCGGAATCGGCAGTGACGCGCAGCAGCGCCTGCTCCTCCGCGATCAAGGACGCGATTTCAGCGCGCGTCAAAGCCGCGACCGCCCTATCCAAAGTGAGGAAGGGCCGCAGGTTCAATTCCCGGCCCAGGCGACCCTGCCAGATGGCGAGCGCTTTTTCGGCGCGCGTGCCGAGGACGTATCCGATGGTTTGATCGCTGGCTTGGGCCGGAGTTGTGATGGGACTGCCAGCGGACACCATAAGCGCTTGCGCCCCGCGCAAGTAGGTCTGGCTGAAGTCCATTTCCGCGTCAAGGTCGCGATAGTGCACAAAGGCGGAAGCGACCGCGTGCACTGCGCCAGCGTTGAGTTTGTCGAGGGCGTTGAGTCGCGTCACCTGGACAAACTCGATTTCGCTTTCCCAGGCAGCGGCGATCTTGCGCAGCAGGTCCACATCGAGACCGCTGAGTTGGCCGCGCAAGGTGAGTTCGCTATAAGGCGGATCGTTGTAGAGCACACCGACACGAAATACACCGGAGTCGGCGATTTCCGCGACGGCGGAGACAGCGGGCAAGGCGTCCAGCGGCGCGGCAGCTTCAAGCGGCACCAGCGTCGGGACGGTCAAGGTCGGCACGGGCGGGCTGTCTTGGGCGCGCAGCAGCGGTACCGCCATCAAAACGAGAAGGCATGCCAGTATCAGTAGAGAGTTGCGAGCCATAGGCATTCAGCGATACAGATTGTTTTCGTTGATGTAGGCCAGGACGCTATCCGGCAGGAGATAACGAATGCTGAGGCCCGCGCGCAAGCGGCTGACGATGTAGCTGGAAGAGAGCCAGACACTGAGCATCGGCACATCGATGAGACTGACCCGGCTGGACAAGCCCGGCAGGATATCGTCGTGCATATCCGCCGCAATATCTTCATCAGCGCGTTTCATGACTGCGAGCCGGCAGCAGCGGTAAAGCTCGCGCGGACGCTCCCAGGTCGGCAAATCGCGCAGATTATCACCGCCCATTAGGAAATACAATTCGGCACCTGGATGCTGGTCGCGCAGCAGTTTCACCGTGTCGGCCGAATAATGCGGCCCGGCGCGCTCAATATCGACGCGGGAGATACTGAACCTGCGATTACCGCAGATCGCCAATTCCAGCATGGCAAGCCGATGCGCGACGGGGAGGCGAAGGTCGTCTCGTTTAACCGGATGGTCGGCGACCGGGACAAAGAGGATATGATCAATATCCAGCGCTTCGCAGGTGTATTCCGCCAAGATGAGATGCCCGATCTGCGGCGGATCGAAGGACCCGCCCAGAATGCCGATACGCTGGCATTTCATTCCGACCACTCCAATTCGAAGTCGCCGATGAAAACGGTAGCGCCGTTTGTCACACCGGCTTGCTTGAGCGCATCGGCTATGCCCATGGCGTCGAGGGTTCTTTGGAAGCGCGTAACCGCTTCGTCATAGTCCCAGTATGTCATTGCCGCGGCGCGCTCGATTCGGTCACCACTGACATAATAGACGCCGTCCTCCACCGCCAGTTCAAATGGCGGGCCCGCGTCTTCGTCCAGATCGTATATCGGCGTCTCTTCCAGCAATGTTTCGGGCTGTTTGGGCAAGGTCGCGGCCAGCGCAAAAACGCGCTGTATCAGGCGGTCGACATTTTCGCGCGTCAAGGCGGAGATCGCCAGCGGTGACTCGATGCCTCGTTCCACGAGGCTATCTTCTATCATGGACAGATATTCGCGCGCCTCGGGCAGGTCAATTTTGTTGATGACCACAACTTCCGGCTTTTCCGCCAAGCGTTCATCGAAGAGCGCCAACTCGGCGCGGATCTGATTGTAATCGGCCAAGGGATCGGCAGCGGCGCCATCAAGGAGATGCACGATCAAAGAAGTGCGCTGCACATGCCGGAGAAACGAATGGCCGAGGCCTACACCGAGATGAGCGCCTTCAATGAGGCCGGGCACATCGGCGAAGACGAGGTCTTTATTGTCGTATACCACTGTGCCGATATTCGGTTCAAGGGTGGTGAAGGGATAATCGGCGATTTTGGGCTTGGCGTTGCTGACGACCGAGAGCAGCGTGGACTTGCCGGCGTTGGGCAAGCCGACAAGGGCGACATCGGCGATCAACTTGAGCTCGAGGGTGATCCAGCGTTCAACGCCGGGTTCGCCTTTCTCCGCCAGGCGAGGCGCCTGGTTGGCGGAGGTCTTGAAGCGCGCATTGCCTCGGCCGCCGCGTCCACCGGGCGCCACCACGACTTCGGCATCCTTCGCGACCAGGTCCGCGATCAAGCCGCCGGTCTCCGCATCGCGCACGACGGTGCCCATCGGCACGGGCACCATAAGCCGGTCGGCATCGGCGCCGGTCTTGTTGCCGGAGCCGCCTTTGCCGCCGGCCCGGGCTTTGAAGTGAACGCGTTTGCGGAAGAAAAAGAGGGTATTGAGATTGGCGTCCGTTTTCAGCAGGACATCGCCGCCGCGCCCGCCGTCGCCGCCCGAGGGGCCGCCGCGCGGGATATATTTTTCACGGCGGAAGGACACCATCCCATCGCCGCCTTTGCCGCTCGCTACAAATATCTTGGCTTCATCAACCAGCATTGCCGCATGACCGTCGATTGGTGGCAATTTTTGCGCGGCTTGAGCATACAGCAGATTATGACAGGCGAGTAGATTGAATGACTGCGGGAAGGACTGCCAGCGCCTGTATAGATCATAGCGTGGCGGAACTGTGTCAACTATAATCCGCAGGGAAAAGTTAAGTTTACGTAAGTCAACCGGATTAAGTGGCAGCGCGAAGGACAGCAACTTGATCGATCGCATACGTTGGCAGGGCCACGGCAGCTTTGCTTTAGAAGGCAAGCCCTTGATTCAGATCGCGCCCTGGCGGGTGGTCAAGAGCGCCGAGCCGCCCGATGTAATTCTCATCGGGCATGATCACTTCGATCATTGTTCGCCGGCCGATGTCGAGAAGATCCGCGGCGAGAACACAGTTGTGATCGGCAGCGAGAGCGCCGCGCGCGTCATCCCGGGCGTCAAGGTGTTACGGGAGTGGCAGAGCATCAGCATTGAGCGGGCGAGCATTACGGCGATACCGGCGGCGAGGCGGTCCATGCCCGCTTCGGCAGCGGATGGCAGGTTGGGGTTCCTGATATCGCTGGACCTGTACGATATATATTATGTCGGTGAATCGGAAATTATACCGGATGTCAGACATTTCAAGCCCGACATCATCCTGTTGCCGATTGATGGTTACGGCCGGCTGTCGGTGGAGGCGGGGCTGGAACTGCTGGACATGATGAAACCCGCCTGGGCGATTCCCTACAATTGGGGTGGGGCCGGCGCGGAAGCGACAGAATTGGACGCTCAGAGTTTCAGGAGCCGCGTGACAGGCACAACCGAGGTGCTGCTGTTGCCGGTTAACCCATAGTGAAATGGCGCATCAGGCGGCCGAGTCGATCTCGCCTGACAAGTTGATGACGCTGCCGTCGCCGGTAAGGATCCGAGGTTTTTCCTCGCCGCGGATAACGGCATCGCTGATCACAACCTGAGTGATCTCTTCGCGGCTGGGCACTTCAAACATTACATCAAGCAGGCAGGACTCAATGATGGAGCGTAAACCGCGGGCGCCGGTATCGCGTTCAATCGCCAGTTCAGCGGCCGCTCGCAGGGCCGCCTCGTCAAAGACCAGCTCAACATCGTCCAAGGAAAGCAGGTGTTCATATTGACGGATGAGCGCATTCTTTGGCTCGATCATGATCCGCACCAGATCATCCATCGCCAGTGATTGAAGCGCCACGATGACCGGGAGACGCCCGACCATCTCGGGGATCATGCCGTGCTGGACCAAGTCTTCCGGCGAGGCGAGGCTAAGCAGGTCGGTCTCGTCTTGTTCGTTTGCGTCTTGCTGGGCGCCGAAGCCTATCTTGCTCTTCATGCCGACGCGGCGGCGAATGACCTCGTCCAGGCCGGAGAATGTTCCGCCGACGATGAAGAGGATATTGCGGGTATCGATCTGCAAGAATTCTTGATGGGGATGCTTGCGCCCGCCTTGGGGAGGCACGTTGGCCACCGTGCCTTCCAGTATCTTGAGCAGCGCTTGCTGCACGCCTTCGCCAGAGACATCGCGGGTGATCGACGGATTGGAATTGGACATGCGCGCAATCTTATCGATCTCGTCGATGTAGATGATTCCCCGCTCGGCGCGCGGGATATTGCCGTCGGCGGCTTGAATCAGACGCAGGAGAATGTTCTCCACATCTTCACCGACGTAGCCGGCTTCCGTTAGCGCGGTCGCATCGGTAATGCAGATGGGCACATCCAGGATGCGCGCGAGGGTCTGCGCGAGCAAGGTTTTGCCGCAGCCGGTGGGACCAATGAGCAAGATATTGCTCTTGTCCAGCTCCACATCCAGCGGCTCATCGGCCGCTTGAATGCGCTTGTAATGATTGTATACCGCGACACTCAGAACTCGTTTGGCGCCTCGCTGCCCGATGACATATTCATCAAGCCGCTGCATGATCTGACGGGGCGAGAAAGAGAATTCAAATTCAACACCGCCTGCGACGCTTACTTCGTTGGCTTCCTCTTTGAGCAGCAGGTTGTGGCAGAGCTCCACGCAGAAGTTGCAGATGTGGATATGCTCGGGACCGGCGATCAGTCGGTCGACTTCGTCGTGAGTACGGGCACAGAAATTGCAGCGATGTTTGATAGGCGAGAAGCTCAAGTTATGCCCTTTCTAGCTCACGCGCTTCACCGACGAGCACGTTGTCTATCAAGCCGAAATCGACCGCTTCCTGGGCGGTCATGTAGACATCGCGGTCGGTGAGGCGTTCGATTTCTTCCGGAGTTCTGCCCGTGTGCTTGACGAAGATATCAATGATGCGCTTCTTGAGCCGAACGATTTCTTCAGCCTGGATCACGATATCGGAAGCCTGGCCCTGCGCGCCGCCAAGGGGCTGGTGCATGTGGATGGTGGCATTGGGCAAGGCGAGGCGCATGTCAGGAGCGCCGGCGGTCAAGAGGACGGTGCCGAAGCTGGCGGTGATGCCGACGGCAACTGTGCTGACCGGCGCCGCAATCTGCTGCATAGTGTCATAGATTGCCAAGCCGGAATAAACGGCCCCGCCGGGCGAATTGATGTACATTTGAATTCGGCGATCGGGGCCTTCACGCTCGAGAAAGAGCAACTGCGCCACGATGAGATTGGCGATTTGGTCGTTAATGCCGGAGCCGACAAAGACAATGCGCTCTTTTAGAAGCAGGGAGTAAATGTCATAAGCGCGTTCGCCGCGGCTGCCCTGCTCAATGACCATAGGGATAACATTGTGAAAGTGGTTCATTCGCTATTGCATCCTTTCGCTGGGCTAAGGAGTCTGATTATAGTATGGCGCAAAGCTAGGCGCTGGTCGATTCGTCGCCTGACGGAGCAGTTTCCGCCTCCGAAAGAACTTCCAATTCCGCGTCGCCTGATTGCTCTTCTGCGGGCGCGACTGCCTCATCCTCCGCTTGGTAGCGCTGCAATCGTTCGCTGCGTTCTTCAGCGCGCTTGGCGTCGTCCGCCATTTGGGCGCGAAAAATTTCTATAGCGGCAGCCGGATCTTCCCCGCGGCCGATGGCGACGAGGTGTTCGTTGATGTGGTTCATCACCAACTCATTGCGGATATTTCCGCGCATCTGCGGCGTATCAAAGAGCTTGCGGATTTCCGGGCCGGATCCGTAACCGGCCGTGACCAAGTCGAGCCGCAATTCAATATCGTCCTCGCTCACGTCGATCTCTTGCGCGCTGACGATTTCCCGCAGGACGAGCGATTGCCGCAGCGATTGGATCGCGCGATCGTGATACTGCTCGCGCAAGTCGTCTTTGCTGCTGTTGGTCAGCCGATAATAATCTTCGAGCTTGATACGCTGCTGGGCGAGGTTGCGCTCGAAATCACCGATCATATCGTCAATATGCTCTTCAAGCATCATTTCCGGATAATCGATGGCGGCGCCGTCGACAATCTTCTGTAGCACTTCGCCACTGTAGCGGGACTTGGCTTCCGCAAGCGCCGAGCGCTCGAGCTCTTCCTGGGTCGCCGCGCGCAGGCCGGCCAGGTCCATTTCTTCATCGCCGCGGTTGCGGCTGACAAGACGGGCGAAACTGTCGTCCAACTCGGGGATTGAAATCGCTTCGATATTTTTCAAGGAAACGAAGAATCTCACGCGGCGGCCGTGAATCGTTTCGTCGGCGTCGTCATCTGGAATTGTCAATTCAAATTCGACATCGCTGCCCAGCTCAGCGCCGATCAGATGCGCCACGAAGCCGTGCGTAAACGGATCTTCGTTCGGGTCAAGAATGATAATCGCGTTTTCGTCATTGACGAACGTATCACCCATTTTGGGGATGTAGGGCGCGGGGGCGGCCTCCCCGTCTTCTTCCTCGCTATCTTCGCCAGTTAGCGAATCTTGATCCAAAGGCGCCGTGTCCGCTTCGGCCGATTCATCACGGGACTCACCATCGACAAACTCGCTTTCGACGGCGATTGTGACTCGGTTGCCAGCGGCGGCAACTTGAACGTTATCATCAGTTACTTCAACCGCCCGCAATTGCGTTTGTTTCAAGGCTTGTTCAACTTCGTCGGCATTGACCGCAGGCTCTTCAAAGTCGACGCGGGTCTCGCGGTAATCCTTGAGATCAACTTCGGGCTGCAGCGGCACGGAGAATACGAAGGTGGGCGCCGGCTCAAGTTCAAAGTCGTCAAAGGCGCCGGGGCCATAGGGCAGAATGTCGGACTCTGCCAGCGCTTGCTTGTACAAGACATCGCCGAGCGCTTCCAGGGCCTCCTCCAGGATCGCGCCTTCGCCGACATGTTGCGCGACCAAGCGATAAGGCGCCTTGCCCTTGCGAAAACCCTTGATGCGCACCTGGCGCGAGATTTTCCGCGCCGCTTTTTGCTTGGCGTCTTCCAGCCGTTCCGTATCAATTTCAATGGTGAATTGCGCCCGGTGGTTGTCGATACGCTCTGTTTGCAGTTTCAAGATTCTTCCTTCAGTTCTCTTAGTCTCATTGTGGCACGAGCCGGCGATCTGCCAAGCAGATCATACACTAGAAAGTCGAAAGGCGCGTTCTGCGCCCCGGAGTTGCATTGATGATGAGGAAGGAGGGACTCGAACCCTCACCTCAAAGAGACATGATCCTAAGTCATGCGCGTCTGCCAATTCCGCCACTTCCTCAGGGTTAGGAACTAGGTGAAATTATAGTCAGGGGGCAGAATGCCTACAAGGGGCGAAAGCTACTGAAGCTCGACGCCGGAAACATCGGAGACATCGCGGCCGCTGACCTGGTTGAGCACACTGCTGATGATGAGTTGGGCGAAACGGAAGAGCGCTTGCATCTGGGCAATGCGATCGAGGTAGAGGCGCGCCAGCATCTTCTGGTCAGGCGGCAAATCCGCCAGGGCAGCGGTGATCCGCCCGTGGTTCTCTTCCATAACCGCGAGCGCGTGTTCTAGATCGCGCAGCTCGCGTCCGCTAAGGAAATTGGAGAAGATCTGCCAGAAATCAGTCTCCGCCTGGAAGTACTTGCGGCGGCCGCTCCCGCCGCGCACCCACACTTGCCGCACCATGCCCATGTGTTCCAGGGCGCGGATGTTGGTGCTCACGCTGGCTTTGGAGATGCTGAGCCGCGCCATCATATCGTCCAGAGACAGTGGCTCGGCACTTAACAGCAAGCTGCCATAAAGCTGGCCCATGACCTTGCTAAATCCGAAATAATCGGCGAGTTGACCCAAACCGTCCAACATGCTGTCGTGGACAATTTGCAGATCGCCCGTAAGCAATCGATCATCGCCGAGCTGTTCGCTGTTATGTTGCAGCGGGGTGTTCCGAGTTGTATCGTCGTGATCGGTCGAGGAATCCATAAAGGCCTGCGGAAAGTGAGCGTCAGTTTATATTGCCACCGTCAGTTTAACATCACGGCAATCGGCTATCAAGCAGGAGGCTATGAACATCCTCGCCGGAGGCGGGCGGCAGCGCAATAGCGGAATCGGGCGAAAGATGATTCTATGGCGTGGATTTATGGGGGGTGGTAAGATGATAATTGTAGAAAGTTTCACAAACTTCTCTTCACGGATCAGTATTGATGTCAAGCTTATCAACGCCGGCTATTCCAGATATCGTCATCGGGCGACTGCCCCTGTACTTGCGGGCGCTCACGCGATTGCGGCAAGAAGGCAAGCTAGTCACCTCGTCGCATGAATTGGGCCGGCGGCTGGATATCAGTTCGGCTCAGATCCGCAAGGATTTGTCGCATTTTGGCGGCTTCGGCAAGCAGGGAACCGGATATCAGATAGAGTTTCTCATTGAGCGCTTGCAGGCGGTGCTGCAGGTCAATCAAGAATGGATGGTAGCGGTAATCGGCGCGGGCAACCTCGGCAGCGCGATTTCTCATTATCGTGGCTTTCAGGACCGCGGATTCCGTATCGCTCATTTATTCGACATCAGCCCGGATAAAGTTGGGCAGCGCATAGGCGCGTTTGTGGTGCTTCCTGTCAGCGAAATGAGAGAGACGATTCGCAAAGACGACATCAAGATTGCGATGCTGGCGGTGCCGGCGGAACACGCGCAGACGGTGGCGGATCAACTGGTAGAAGCCGGCGTGAAAGCGATCCTGAATTACGCGCCGATCAACATCAATGTGCCGGGGACTATTCAGATCCAGTATATTGACCCGGTGACGCACCTGCAGCATATGACCTATTATTTGTAGGGCGTAGTCACTGATACTTTAGTAGTAGTTGGTCTGCGCCAGCCGGCGCAGTATCGCCGGGTCTTCCATGGCCTTGCCACAACCGACGACCACATTGATAAGGGGATTATCGGCTTGATAGACCGGCACGCCGGTTTCCCGCGTCAAATAAGCGTCGACGCCGCGCAGCAATGCGCCGCCGCCGGAAAGCACAATGCCGCGATCGATGATATCGGATGAGAGTTCCGGTGGTGTCGTGGACAGGACGTTCTTCACCACTGAGGCGATTTGACCGAGGGATTCGGCGAGAGCCTCAACGACTTCGCCGGTGCTAATGCGGACGGTGCGAGGCAGGCCTGAAACATTGTCGCGGCCTTGGATTTCCATCGCCAATTCTTGCGGCTGATCGACAGCGGCGCCGATCTGGATTTTGACCGATTCGGCGGTGGGTTGGCCCACCGTCAAGTTGTACTTGCGGCGGACGTAACTGACGATGCCCTCGTCCAGGCGCAAGCCGCCGACTCGTCCGCTCTCCGCCCGTACGATGTTGTTCATCGTCAACACTGCCGCTTCGGTAATACCGCCGCCGATATTGACCACCATGCCGCCGGCCGGCGTGCTCACCGGCAAGCCAGCGCCGAGCGCCGCCGCCAGCGGCTCCCATATCAATTGCACTTCACGAGCGCCCGCCGCCAGGATCGCCTCGCGAACCGCGCGTTTCTCGACGCTGGTCGCGCCATAGGGTACTGCGACCATGACGGAGGGACGGAACAAGCGCAAGCGCCCCGCGATGCGGCTGAAGAAATACTCGAGCATAGCTTCCGCCACTTCGTAATCAGCTATGACTCCGTTTTGCAGCGGACGCATGACTTGAATATCTTCATCATCCACGCGACCCAGCATTTCACGCGCGGGGTTGCCAAAATCGACGATACGCTCTTCTTCCGCCAACAAGGCGACGAGCGAGGGTTCCTGCAGGACGATGCGGCCGCTGTCGTAGATGAGGACGTTGATGGTGCCGAGGTCGACGCCGAGCTGTTTTCCGAAGCGAGGCATGCTTTTCACCGGTGATGCTAGCTATGAACGCTAAGGATATTTTACTGCAAAACGAAAGCCCGGACTACAGAAGCAGCGCCGGGCGTGGATGTTACTGGTGAAACGCGGGTAGGATTGAGGCTTTAGGCCTCGTCGCCATGCTCGTCGATAATACGAATTGCGGAGCCACGGCCCCGGATTTTCTGGCTGATGCGCACGGCCAGGTTGGCGCGGCGGAGAGCCAATTCGGCTTCTCGATTGACGGCATCCGGCGGGCCTTGTTCCAGCACTTCGCGGGCGTGATCGCGCGCTTCTTGCGCCCGTTCCAGGTCCAGGGCGTAGGACGACTCGGCAAGATCGGCGAGAACGACCACTTTATCGGGCCGCACATCGACGACGCCGCCGTAGATGGCGAAGCGCTCTTCCGCCTCGCCTTTGCGCACGACCAATTCGCCGAAGGTCAGCGTAGTCAAAACCGGGGCATGATTGGGCAGGACACCCATCTCGCCCTCGACAGCGGGCACTATTATTATGTCCGCTTCCGGTTCGTCGAATATCTTCTGTTCCTGCGTGACCAGCTCGATATGAATCGGCATGATCACCTCCTAGGCGTTTTGACGTTCGGCGAAGCGTTCCAGCACATCTTCGATCGCGCCACACATATAGAAGTCCTGCTCGGGAATGTGGTCGACTTCGCCGTCGAGAATCATGCGGAAGCCGCGGACGGTGTCCTTAATGGGGACGTAGCGGCCGGCCTGACCGGTGAATTGCTCGGCGACGAACATTGGCTGGCTGAGGAAGTTTTCCATCTTGCGAGCGCGAGCGACCAACACCTTGTCGTCATCCGAGAGCTCTTCCACGCCCAGGATGGCGATGATGTCTTGCAGGTCTTTATAGCGTTGCAGCACCTGCTGCACCTCGCGCGCGGTGGAGTAGTGATCATCGCCGACGACTTCCGGCTGGAGAATGTTGCTGGTGCTCGCCAGGGGATCAACCGCCGGGAAAAGCCCGCGCGCGGCAATCGAGCGTTCCAGCGCGATGGTGCTATCGAGGTGAGTGAAGACAGCGACGGGCGCCGGATCCGAGTAGTCATCGGCCGGCACGTAAACCGCCTGCATGGACGTGATGGAGCCGCTGCGCGTCGAGGTGATGCGTTCCTGCAGCATACCCATCTCCTCGCCCAGGTTCGGCTGGTAGCCGACGGCCGATGGCATCCGGCCGAGCAGCGCGGAAACTTCCGCGCCAGCCAGCGAATAGCGGAAGATGTTATCGATGAAGATGAGAACATCGCGGCCTTGGTCGCGGAAGTACTCAGCCATCGTCAAGCCGGAGAGACCGACCCGCAGGCGGACGCCGGGCGGCTCGTTCATTTGGCCGAAGACCATGGCCAGCTTATCGAGGACGTTGGCCTCTTTCATCTCGTGGTAGAGGTCGGTGCCTTCGCGAGTGCGCTCGCCGACGCCGGCGAAGACGGACAAGCCGTCATGCTGGGTGGCAATGGAGTTGATCAACTCCTGAATCGTCACGGTTTTGCCGACGCCCGCGCCACCGAAGATACCGGTCTTGCCGCCTTTGGTCATAGGCGCGACCAGGTCGATAACTTTCATACCGGTTTCGAAGACTTCGATGGTGGGCGACTGATCTTCAAAGGAGGGCGCGTCGGCATGGATTGGACGCCGTTCGGCATCATCCGGCACCGGATCGCCCATATCAACCGGGCGCCCAAGCACGTTGAAGATGCGCCCTAGGGTGGGCGCGCCGACAGGCACAGCGATTGGCTGGCCAGTGGCGTAAGCGGCGACGCCGCGCGCCAGACCGTCGGTCGAATCCATGGCGACCGTGCGCACGGAACTATCGCCGAGATGCAATTCGACTTCCAGGATCAGGTTATCTTCATCTTCGCGAGGGACTTCGACCGCATCGAAGATATCAGGCAATTGCCCGGCGGGGAATTCGACATCGACCACGTTGCCCAGCACCTGCGTTACCGTGCCTTGAATTTCTGCCATTTTCATCGCTCCTTATGTCAGTCTCAGCGACGCCGAGCGCTCGGCTCAAGCGTCCTGCAATTGTCCTCTTGGGCTGTCTGCCTTGAGAAGGTCATCCGCGGTATTGTCGATTGCCTGCTGCAAGGCGTTGGCGCCGCCGACAATATCAAGGATTTCCGCCGTGATTTCCGCTTGACGCGCTTTGTTGTATTGCAGGGTCAGGTCAGCGGTCAGTTGGGTGGCGTTATCGGTGGCGTTCCTCATCGCCGCCATACGCGCGGCATGCTCGCTGGCTTGCGCTTCGAGCAGCGCCTGGTAGAGTTGCAACTCGGTGAAGCGCGGCACGATCTCATCGACTACCGCTTCGGCGTTAGGTTCGTAGTCGTAATTTTGGATGCCGCCGCTGACTGTCGCGACATCCTTGACGTATTCGGCCGCCACCTGTTCGGCGATACTATGCGTGGTCAAGGGCAGCCAGCCGAGGACAGCGGGACGCTGCGCCAGCATGTTGATAAAGTCGGTATAGGCGATCAACACTTCGTCGACCTCGCCGCCGAGGTAGGCATCAATAGCGATGCGTGCGATGGGCGAGACATCGGCAATTTTCGGCTCCGCCGATATATCGGTGAAAGACGCGACGATATTGGCATTGAGCCGGGCAAGCGAGTCACGCCCCTTGCGCCCCACGGTGACGTAATCGACCGGTTTGCCCAGCCGCGTGGCGAAGCGTTGGGCGACGCGCAAGATATTGGCGTTGTAGGCGCCGGCCAAACCGCGATCAGATGTGATCACCACCACCATCACGCGGTTGATTTCATCGCGCTCGGTCAGCAAAGGATGGAGTGGCAGGTTCTTACTGGCGGCTTGAATATTGACCAGGATTTCCCAGGCTTTCTCGGCGAAGGCGCGGCTGGCCAAAACACGAGCCTGCGCGCGGCGCACGCGTGAGGCGGAAACCGCTTCCAAGGCGCGCGTGATCTGTGTGATGTTGCGGACGCTGCGAATGCGGTTCTTGACTTCTCTGAGGGTGGGCATTTAGTGTCTCCTCTCTTCAATCGATGGTGACACTATGACCAGGCCTCATTAAAGGTTTTGACGGCCGCATCCAGCTTTTCCTGTATCTGTTCTTTGGCGCGCTCGTTGCGATTCTCGCGGATGAATTCGCCGGTATCCGAGAATTGAGTGCGGAAAGAGCGCAGGAATTCTTCTTTCCAGGCGAGCATACGCTCAACGGGCACATCGTCGGTCAAGCCGCTGGTGCCGGCGTAGGTCAGCGCGACCTGTTCGTCCAGCGAGAGGGTTTGATATTGGACCTGCTTAAAAAGCTCGGTGAGGCGCATGCCGCGGTCGAGCTGCTGCTGCGTCGCTTTGTCCAAGTTGGAGCCGAATTGCGCGAAAGCCGCCAAATCGCGGAATTGCGCCATTTGCAGCTTCAAGCCGCCGGCGACATCCTTCATGACGCGGGTCTGCGCAGCGCTACCCACGCGGCTGACGCTGATGCCGGTGTTCAGTGCCGGGCGCAGGCCGGCGTTGAAGAGTTCGGATTCGAGGTAGATCTGGCCGTCGGTGATAGAGATGACATTGGTGGGAATGAAGGCGGAGACATCGCCGAGCAAGGTTTCGATGACAGGCAGCGCGGTCAAGCTGCCGCCGCCGCGTTCGTCGCTCAACTGGGCGGCGCGCTCCAGCAAGCGGCTATGCAAGTAGAAGACATCGCCGGGGAAGGCTTCGCGCCCGGGCGGACGGCGCATAAGCAAGGAGACCTGGCGATAGGCGTTGGCATGCTTGGAAAGGTCGTCATAGATGACCAGGGCGTCCTTGCCGTTTTCCATGAACCATTCGCCAATAGCGCAGCCCGAATACGGCGAAAGGTATTGCAGCGCGGCGGCATCGGAAGCGGAGGCGACTACGAGGGTCGTGTACTCCATGGCGCCTTCGCGTTCGAGTGTTTCGCGGATGCGCGCCACTTCCCCACGCCGCTTGCCAATGGCGACGTAGATGCAATACATGTCTTCGCCTTTTTGATTGACGATGGTGTCAAGCGCCAAGGCGGTCTTGCCCGTTTGACGATCGCCGATGATCAACTCGCGCTGGCCACGGCCGATGGGAATCATGGTGTCGATCGCCAGGATGCCGGTCTGAACGGGTCGATCGACGCTGCGGCGTTCCATCACGCCAGGGGCGATGCGCTCAATGTTGTAGTATTCGTCGAACTGAACCGGTCCGCGGCCGTCGATCGGTTGGCCCAGGGCATCGACAACGCGGCCGACCAGCCCCATACCAACCGGGACAGAAGCGATTCGCCCGAGGGCGCTGACGGTGTCGCCTTCCTGGATGTCATCGTAGGCGCCCATGATGATGACGCCGACATTGTCTTTCTCCAGGTTGAAGGCGATCCCGGCGACGCCATTGTCGAACTGCACCAATTCGTTATAGCGGACGTTGTCCAAGCCGGAGATGCGGGCGATGCCATCGCCGACTTCTTCGACATAGCCGACTTCGACCGATTCAAGCTGACCAAGCTCGATCTCTTTTATCTGCTCCAAAATCGATTCGTAGATATTGTCTGCCATTCGCAGGCTCCTTGCCTCAGCTTAAGCAAATGCGGGTTCGGAAATAATTCAATGTGGTCCAATGTTTATGCGGAAAGAACACTGCTGATTTCATCGACTGCGCCTTCCGGCGGCGACCAACTGACATATTCCGCCGAATCCAGTCAATTGTAGCGTAGATAACGGCGCTTGTCCATTATTTCACAAACGGATTCTTTCGAAAGAAATCTTGCCCTTCACGGGCGCAAGTTTCCGGTTCTCTGTCGCTTGCGCTCTAATTTTGCCAGGACATTAGCATGGCGGCAACGGGCGAAACGCAAAGCGTTCATCAGGACGCGCAAGACATTTATTGTCCCAGAGCCTGCGATCGCCGGTAAGCGGCCCAGACGCCTTCGGACAGTACGGTGCGCAAGCCGCCCTTTTCCATCTCGTGCAAGGCGGCCGCCGTTGTGCCGCCCGGGCTCGTCACCTGGTTGCGCAGTTGCGCCGGATGCAATCCCGATTGCTGCGCGTAGAGGACAGAGCCGAGCAAGGTCTGTGTCACCAGCTTTTCGGCATCGCGGCGGGCAAAACCCATGTGGACGCCGGCATCAACCATGGCTTCCATGAACATAAAGACGTAGGCGGGTCCGGAGCCGCTGAGCGCCGTCGCCATATCGAGGAAGCTCTCGTCATTGGCGTATATGTGTTCGCCTAGCGCGCCCAAGAGAATTTCCGCCTGTTTGCGCTGGTTGCCCCCGACTTCGGGCGCGGCCGTCCAAACGGTAATGCCCTGCCCAATCTGCCCCGGCGTATTGGGCATTGACCGCACCACTCGAACATTTAGCAAGCTCTCCGCGATGGTCTTGAGCGGGACGCCGGCGACGATGCTGACGATCAAGCTAATGCTATCGACATGACCGCGAAGCTCGGGCAGGACCTTGCTCATCACTTGCGGCTTGACGGACAGGACCAAGACATCGGATCCTCGCGTCGCCTCCACGTTGTCGGTTGTGACCCGTATGTCGTAGCGCTCGCGCAGAGTCTCGAGGTGCTTGGCCCGTGGATCAGAGGCAATGATATGGGCCGGTTGCAATAATTCCTGATGCAGCAAGCCTTTGATCATCGCTTCGCCCATAACACCGGCGCCGACAAATGCAATCGTTTCACCATTGAAGGCCATAGTCACACCTTAATTCTTTCGATAGTTGTCATCAAAATGATGGCTGAGCAGGTAGAAGGAGCGGCGGCTGCCATCATAATGGTCGGAGACAAAGTCGGTGACGATATAGCCGGCCGCGAACATCCGGCTGAATACATCGCGGATGTGATAGCGCCAGGCATCGGCGAGACCGCGTTCAGACGCTTCGAGCTGGCGAAAATCGGCCGGGATTTCCACAAGCGCGAATGTCGAATTGGGGACGCCGGTCATCGGCCGCGGCTGCGGCCACGGTCCTTTCGTCTCCCCGCGATTGACGATCGGCGTATTGACATCGAAATATTGCTTCAGCGTCAGTTTGCTGCCCTTGCCCCGGGCGCGCTCTTTGACCCGCCGGTGCGTCACCCACCAGTCGACAAAGAGACGATCGGCTCGCAGGCTATCTGGCTCGTCCAGGCCGAAGTAATTGGCCGAAAAGCGTTGAATGACGCCGCCCAGCTTGCGAATATTGAGATGCGCGTTCGCCGACAACATGGGGTCGACCGTCCAGGTTACCAGCCGAATGGCTTGCTTTAGGGCGATATCACGTTGAGCCATCTTCAGGCGAAAGCCGATATTGCGACCGCGGAACTGTGGCAGCACGAGCATACGTTTCGACATGATCAGCAAGTTGGCCATGGCGGGGCGGGCAGCGTGGTGGTCGATGTCAATATCGGCGCCGATGAAACCCATGACGAAACCAACAAGCTGCGGGCCGTCATAGGCGCCGATGACATGACCGCCGTAATGGGCAATGGAATGCAGCATGTGCCGGGGGACGAGGTTGCCGGCGTCGTCGCCCCAATAGATTTTCTGCAGGTCTACTGCCTGATCATGCTGCTCTCGTTGCATCAGGCGCTCGATTCGTATTTCGTCCATATTATATCCGGCCAATCAAGCGACGCGCGGACGGCGGCGGAATGTGCCGCGCAAGGAGGCGACAAAATGACGCCTTTGCGGCAGGTAGGTCAACAGGGTCTCTTCAAAGCGTCGTGGCTGAAAACCGAAATAATCGTAGGTATTGCCGAGTGGAGCAGTGCGATTTGCCGCCAGGATATCGAGCCATTGATTGGTCATCAGCGAGCGTGGAAGCAGGCGACTGTAAACGCCGGTGATCCAGCGGAGCAAATACGGCGGCATGCCAACCAGGATACGCCTCATATTGGTCACGCGCATGACTGTGCGCATAAGATCGCGCAAAGAAACATATTCAGGGCCGCCGATTTCTACCGTTGTATCCACCAGCCTGATAAGATTCAAACTACGATAAATGGCTTCCACGAGATCGTCAATATAGATGGGGTGCAAGACGGTCTCGCCTCTGCCGGGCATGAGGAAGAATGCTGGGCTGATGCGCAACATGCTGGCAATGTGATTTATGAAGGCGTCTTCCGCCGAATACACGAGGCCGCTGCGGATGATGGTGTAAGCGACGCCGCTGTGTCGCAGGATATGCTCCACTTCGCCCTTAACGCGATGCAAGGTGTAGGCCGACGACGGCGCGGCGCCCAAGTGACTGAGGGTGATGATCCGTCCGACGCGGGCGGCCCGCGCCGCGGCGGCCAGCGTTTTGGCGCCTTCAAGTTCCACTTGTTCCAGATCTCGCCGCCGGCCCCACCACATGGCGTTCTCCAGATGGATTACCGCGTGGCAGCCAGTAACCGCGCGGAAAAACGCCTGCTCGTCCGTGACCGCGCCAACGACAACCTCGGGCGCATGTGGATTGCCGCCATCCCAAGGCAAACGATGCGTTCGCGGTTCCGTAAGCAGGCAGCGTGTGGGCAGGGCTTCCGCCATTGTGCGCTGCACCAGACCCCGCCCGACAAGTCCGGTCGCGCCAGTTATAAGAATCATGAATTGACTAGGCTACCCAGAATTTCGTCTTTTCCCGCTACGACGCAGGCTAAAACCCATATTATAGGTGGCTAGGCATGGCCTGTAAAGCAACGGAAGCGGCGACATGGTGTTACAATGAGTGTGGCGTCATTGCGCCTGCAAAGTCCGGATCGGAGGAGCGCTTGGACAAGACAAGAGTCGTCATTACCGGCATGGGCATCGTCTGCCCGACGGGCAACAATGTGGCGGACGCTTGGTCAAACACAGCCGCTGGCGTCAATGGTATCGGCTTCATTTCTCGTTATGACCGAGCGCTCACGCAGAATCAGTTGGCGGGCGAAGTGAAGCAGTTTGATCCGAATTCGCTCTTCGGCCGGAAAGAGGCGAGGCGCATGGATCGAGTGGCGCAGTTCGCGCTGGAAGCGAGTCGTCAAGCGATCGACACCAGCGGTTTGACGATCAACGCCGACAATATGTATGACGTCGGTTGCATCATCGGATCAGGCGTCGGTGGCATTAACTCCTTTGTGGAGGCGCAGCAGAGCATTGACACGCGCGGTCATCGGGGTATCAAGCCGCTGGCCATCCCGAAGATACTCAGCGACTCCTGCTCGGGCACGGTATCGATGGTCTACAATTTGCGCGGGCCGAATCACTGTATCGTCACCGCTTGCGCATCGGGCAACAATTCCATTGGCGAGGCGATGCATATTATTCGCCGGGGCGATGCCAAGGCGATGGTAGCTGGCGCGTCGGAAGCGGCAATCGTCCCCCTTTGCGTGGCCGGCTTCAACAATATGACTGCTTTGAGCCGCAATGATGACCCAGCCACGGCATCCCGTCCCTTCGACTTGAATCGCGATGGTTTTGTGCCGGGCGAAGGCGCAGGCGTCCTCGTGCTTGAAGCATTGGACCATGCACTGGCGCGGGGGGCAAAGATTTATGCTGAGTTGATGGGATATGGGCACACGTCTGACGCCTACCATATCACAGCGCCGATGGAAACAGGAGAAGGCGCGGCCAAGGCGGTTGAATTCGCGCTGCGCGATGCCGGGCTTGCGCCCGAAGATATTGACTACATCAACGCCCACGGCACAAGCACGCCTTTGAACGACGCCGCGGAAACCAACGCGCTCAAGCGCGCTCTTGGCGAAATTGCCTATAACATACCGGTCAGTTCAACCAAATCTATGACCGGGCATTTGCTCGGCGGCGGCGCTGCGATTGAAGCGATCTTCTGCATTATGGCGATACGTGAAGGCTTCGTCCCGCCGACGATTCATCTGGAGGAGCCGGATCCGGTTTGTGATTTGAACTACGTGCCAAAGGTCGGGATCCGTCACCAAATTCGTAATGCCATGTCAAACGCCTTCGGGTTTGGCGGGCATAATGCCGTGGTCATATTTGGCGAATACCAAGACAATGGCAACCTTTGAGCCTCGGACCGATATGGACGGCGGCTTAGCCGCGAGGCGCTACGCGCATATCATTGGCTGGGGCATGGCTGTGCCGCATACTGCCCTCAGCAACGATGAGCTTTCAACCTTCGTAGAAACCGACGATGAATGGATATTCGCGCGAACCGGCATCCGTCAACGCTATATCGCCGATGAAGGCGAATCGACCGCGACCCTCGCCTACCGCGCGGCGCAGCAAGCCCTGGAAGTGGCGGATATCCTGCCGACAGATCTCGATCTGATTGTGGTTGCGACGTCGACGCCGGAGAATATATTTCCCAGTACCGCCAGCCTGGTGCAAGATTGGCTGAACGCGCACGAGGCCGGCGCTTTCGATTTGAGCGCGGCCTGTTCCGGTTTTGTTTACGCCTTGAATATGGCGGCGGATTCGATTCGGGCCGGGTCAATTCAGGCGGCGCTCGTGATCGGCGCAGAGACGATGAGCCGCATTCTCGATTGGCAAGATCGCAGCACCTGCATCCTCTTTGGCGATGGCGCCGGCGCGGTCGTCTTGCAGGCGAGCGATGCTCCCGGCGGCGTGCTTTCAAGTGTGCTCAGGTCCGATGGCGCGGGCGGCGATTTGCTCGCCATACCGAGCGTCGGCAGCATTGACGCCAATGAATCCAGAGCGGGCGCAAACGGCTACAAGTTGTACAAGATGACCATGGCGGGCGGCGAAGTCTTCAAATTCGCCACGCGCGTTGTCAGCGAGAGCATCGAGCAGACTTGCAAGCTGGCGGGAATCTCGGTGAAGGATGTTGATCTGGTGATTCCACACCAGGCCAACCTTCGCATCCTGCAAGCCGCTTCGCGCAAGCTGGGCATCGACATCGGGAAATTTATGAGCAATGTCGAGCATTACGGCAACACATCGGCAGCCTCCATCCCGATTGCTTTGTGCGACGCGATTGAGCAAAAGCGAATTCAAGACAAGAATCATATTGCCCTGGTTGGCTTCGGCGGCGGTTTGACCTGGGCGGCGATGATCATACGCTGGGGTGTGCCGAAACCGAGCGAACAACACAGTTCGCTTCTAAACCGCCAACGCCGGCATGTACAGTATCGTATTGCGAAGTGGCGGTCTCGCTCGCGCCGGTGGCGCCGGCGGGTTAACCGCAAAGTCCAGGACATACGAAACTGACTTCCAAATCGTTCACAGATTAGAGACAGTCCGCTGCCCAAAGGGATTGCCATGGCGCTATTGCGCGTCGCGTATCAGCGTGAGAGACGCATCTAAGCTTGGCTCCACCATGCCTCAACGGACCGGCGTCAATGTGGGCAGCGGGTCGGAAATATAAATGTGAACCAGGCAGGATGCTTTGAGTGTATTGGTGATATCGTAAACCATCAGGCGCAACTGATACTCGCCCTGCTCATAGCCCGCGGGCACAAACAAGCTGAATTCCGCCGCTTCCCGGACTTCGCTTAGCTGGTCGTCAATCAACTGAAAATTGCCGCGAGTGCTTGGTCCGTTGATCTCTACGGAGGCGTATGAGAATTGGTCAGTGTAAACCGTGCCGACGACAGGCACAGGCTGAAAGACGCGCATGCCGTTTCCCGGTATTTGCAGTTGCGCCTCGGACGACTGGCAGCCGATGGGCGGGTCGGCCGGGATGATGGTGCCGACAGCGGTCGGCGTCGGCAAAGGCGTGGCTTTAATTTGACCGCTCGTATCGACGGAGCGGGGCAGCGCGACCGGATCAATGCCGAGGTCAGCGGCGGGCCGGGCCGGCACAGGCGTTTCAAATACCCCATCTTCGGCGCGGGTCTCGGCGAGCAGTTCCTGTAATCTCTGCTCGTCCACCAACTCAGGGACGACGACCAACTGGACACCGACGATGATAATGGCGAACTCGATCAGAAAGATGATGATCGTAACAGCGTTTGTGCGGCGGTAGCGCGCCAGGTCGCGCTCCAACTCGAAATACGATGAGCGATATTCTTCACCATAAATGAGATACCGGCGCAGGGCAAAGAGGATGCCGGCGGCAATTAGAAAATAGATGCCGATTGCGACCTGATCGATAAGCGCAATTATGGCGGTCATGTCGGGAAGTTTCGAAGCACGCCTTTCAGTATAGCGGTCAGGCGCGGCGCGATTATCTCCGCGGCTTCCAGTACCTCCAGATGATTGGTTTCGAGATCACTTTCGACCGTATCGATGGCGACGTTGGTGACGCCGGAGCAGGCCATGACGCGCATGCCCGCATGGCGCGCCACCAAGACTTCGTGCACGGTA
The DNA here is from genome assembly GCA_022822545.1 of Anaerolineae bacterium. GTDB lineage: Bacteria > Chloroflexota > Anaerolineae > Aggregatilineales > Phototrophicaceae > UBA6055. Next base: position 65,307 of record JAJEBE010000005.1, on the reverse strand, counting down.
GACATTCCGACAGTATCGCCGCCGAGCGCGCGTATCATGCGAATCTCGGCGGGAGTCTCAAATGCCGGCCCAGAGAGACCGAAGTAGACACCGCTATGAAGCGGGATATTGCGCTCGCGCGCGACTTCCAGCGCCCGCAGACGCAAGGCGCGGTCATAGGCTTGCGCCAAACCGACAAAGCGCTCGCCCAATTGGTCATCGTTCGGTCCCATCAGGGGGTTGGCGCCGGCCAAACCGGGCAGATTGATATGATCCTCAAGCAGCATCAGATCACCCACTCTGTAAGACGGATTTACGCCGCCGGCAGCGTTCGTCAAAATCAGGGAATGAATACCCAATTCCTTCATCACCCGAATGGGAAATGTAACCTGCTGGGGCGTGTAACCTTCATAGAAGTGGGCGCGCCCTTGTTGGGCGGCGACGACCTGACCTTCCAGCTCGCCAATGACAAGATTGCCGTGATGGCCCACCACCGTCGATTGGGGCCAGCCGGGGATATCCGCATAGGGCAGGACGGTACGCCGCGCCAGCGTATCGGCCAGGGCCCCCAATCCCGAACCGAGCACCAGGCCGATCGACGGCTGCAAGTTGATGCGTCCGCGTATGAACTCGGCTGCTCGTCGATATTCCTCTCGCTGGCACATTGCTTCGCTCCGATTCATGCATAGACGGGATTTGGCAACCTAATACTTTGCCGGCAGCCGAAGCCGCCCTGATACGGGTCATATTATCACAACTTACGGTTCTCCGATATAATGACAGCAAGAGCGAGACTGGCACAATGGGGAGAATCACTGGCTTGGACGATGTCCGCAGGCAATTCCGCGCAGCAACAATATTGATCCTGATTATCTTGCCAATCGGCATCGTTGGCTACATGATCATTGAAAAGCGGACGCTGTTTGAAGCGGTCTACCTGACCATCATCACACTTACGACGATTGGCTACGGCGATGTCGTGCCAATGACGATATTCGGCCGGTTTTTCACGCTTCTGCTCGTCTTCGCGGGATTGAGCGCCCTGGCGTTCTTTTTGTCGTCTTCATTTGCCCTGCTCTTCAGCGCAGAGGCGATGGCGCGGCGCCACAAGTTCCGCATTCGGCAAAAGATCAAAAAACTGAACAGCCATTACATCATTTGCGGGACGGGCGAAATGGTCGACAAGACCATTGGTTACGTCCTCCACGGCGCAGAGATCCGGCGCACACAGCATCGGGACGCAATCTTGCAGCCATTGGAAGCGCTATTGAACCGCCTGTTGGGGGGGGGCGAGCGCAGCCGATTCACAAGCATGCGGAAATTGTTCAGGCGGATTTCAGTTTTTTATCACGACAATTTCGTCGAGCACACAACTCTACTCGATCTCATCGTTGTCGTTACCGAAGACACGAGCTATGCCGAACGGCTGCGCAGCGCCGGTATACTGGTTATTGATGGCGACCCTACCGATGATGATACTTTGCTTGTGGCCGGTATCGCGCGGGCAAAAGCGATCATGGTCATGCTGAACCAAGATACCGAGAGCCTGCTCACCGTTTTGACGGCGCGGAATCTCAATCCCCGGTTGTATATTACGGCAGCGGCCGTCGAAGAAGAATTGAAAGTGAAGATGATCAAGTCCGGCGCCAACATCGTGCTGGCGCCATATGAAGTATCGTCGCAGTTTCTGAACAGCGCGACGCTTCGCCCGGCTGTGAATGACTTCTTCAACAGTATTATGTTTGACCAGGACACGCATCATCAGATCACACAGTTGGAACTCGAGGATGATTCGCCCTGGATAGGCAAGCGCATCGGCGACTTGAGCCTGCGCGAGACTTATGATGCTGGTGTCATCGGCATCCGCCTGGAGACAGGCGATTTCGTGCATACGCCCGGTGGCAGCCGCATCCTTGCGGAAGATGAAATCCTGCTGGTAGTCGCGCCGGGGCAGATGATCCCCAAGTTGCAAAGCGAGTGCCGACCCTCCGGCCCGAACGAGATGCGCTTCGCCACCTTCCAGCGTTTGGCGCAAGCGCGTCAGGTCAAGCGCCTGGAAGAAGTGATGAGTTTGGCCGAGTGCGAAGAAAAGATAAGAGAGATGCAAAAGCACTTCGTGATCTGCGGCAATGATCACATTATTCAGAGCGCTGTCCGCTTTCTCGATCCTTCGCGCCCCTTCGTATTGCTTACAAGCGATGAAGCGCTGGCGGAGCAGTGGATCGACCGGGGATTCAGTGTGATCCACGGAAACCCAACACAGGAAGACGTCTTGAAAAAAGCCGGCATCGAGCGGGCGCAAGCGCTTATGCTCTCGGTCCATGACAAAGCGGCAGCGGTGCTCACCGTGCTTTCGGCGCGCAGCATCAGCAAGTCATTGTTAATCTCGGTCACCGCCAAGACCGATGACATGATAGACAAGCTGAAACGCTCTGGCGCGGATCGTGTTGTGAGCCCCTTTCACGTCGCGGCGCAATTTGTGATGCTGTCCACCACGCGCCCGGAGATTGCGGACTTCTTGCAGCATGTGCTCTACAACGAGATTACCGGTTTGGAGACGGCTGAATTATATATGGAAGACGATTCCCCCTGGATCGGCCAGAAGATACGCGACTTGCGGCTCACGATTCGCTACCGCGCCGGCGTTATCGGCATCCGACATTCCAACAGCGCGGGATTTATCTACACGCCATCGGCGGATCATGTCATCCAGCCGCATGAGGTATTGATCATTATCACACCGATGCAATATTTTGATGAACTGCGGGCGCAAGCAACCAGTCACAAAGACAGGCGCCCGGCAACGTTGCGTCTGAATGCAGACATGATGAGCACCGGCAGTTGGTCACGCGATATGATTCGTGAATTGATCGCCCAGCACGAAGGCAGCTAGAGTCCGTGACGCGTTAGGCTTGCGGGTCGCCGCCTGTGATCCGTATCGTTGAGCGCATCGCCATCGCGGAAGATGCCGTTGCCGTCCACATCGACGAAGGTCACCTGAGCCTCGAAGTGATTGATGATGGAGCGCAGGTCGGTTTGGCGCGGCAGTTTGAGGATTTCGGCCCAGTACTTCCGCGCGATCAGGATCGGTTGGTTGCACTGACGCTGAAACTGCGGAACGATGAAGCCTCCGTCGCAGCGTGCAAACGCCGAAAAGATCTGATAGATCAGCTTGGGCTGGATGCGCGCCTTGCAGCAGGGCACCAGAAGCACCGCAGCGACATGATCCGGCAGGGAGCCCAAACCCGCTTTGAGCGAAGAGACAAGACCTCCGGATTTCCAGGCGCGATTCTGAATTGATTTGACACCCAGGCGCTTCACGGCTTTTTTCACATCGCGGGCGCCTCGGCCAGTGACGAGGCGGATATGATCAATTCGAGAGCGCATCAGTTGCTCGGTGACATTCGCCAGAGCGCAGCCACCGGTATCCGTCGGTTGCAAAAGGGCATCCAGATCGCGACAAGAAGCGTCGCCGGCCGCCAATACCAGCGCGCCGACCGCCCGCTGCAATTCGTACACCGGTTCCACGCCGCGGACCGAGCCAAGCGCGACGGCGCTGATACGCTCGCTTTGCAGGCTCAAGCGCGCGATCATGCGAGCCCGGCCGCGGACGTAACCGCGTTCCGGCGTTTGATTGAGAAAGATCAAAACTCTCGCGTCCTGCGGGACGCCGCGCAAGCCCAAATCCTCATCACGCAGGACTTGCGCCAGCCAGGGAGATTTGACCGGGCTGTTCTCGACAAAACCGTACTTCTCGATCATCGCTCGCGGATTGTAGATATGATCATTATCCAGCGGGGCGCCCAGGGCCTTAAGCGATGCTACTATAATCACCAACGATGTCTCCGGCGGAATCTGCGGTTCATCCGCCAATGGCGCCTTGAAAGGCAAACCACGCGCGTTATCGGCTTCTACCAGCAAGATATCGGAATCAACGCTATCCAGTATTTGCCGCGTCCACGCGAGCGCCGGCCCGTAAACGCTTCCCCCGCTGACCTCGTCGTGCAACAAGACGAATTGCTTTTCGCTTAGCGCCTGCGAAATCGCGCGGGCATTAGTATTAGCAGGCAAGGCGCAGGGAAAGAGCGTCAACTGATCTTTGGCGAGTTGGGTTGTAGTGGTCGCTAAAACACGCCAGCCCGCTTCGGCGAGTTCATAACCCAAGCTGACCATGAGCGATGTCTTGCCGCCGGCGCCGACGAAAGCGACAACATCGCCGCGCACCAGATCGAAGGCTTGGGCAAATTTCATCACTACTCCGTCGGTTAGGCAAGCCGCACCTCGCCAAAATGCCGAGCGGCGGCAACCAGAAAGCTGAATCCACCCCAATGATAACACGAAAGCACCGGGACGCGCCTTAGTTGGACCAAGCAAGACATCAAGAAAGAGTAACGCAAAGCGGCTAACAGTAGCCAGCTAGCGCAGGCTCAGATCGCGCCAATGCCATGCTTGCGCAGCGCCTTGACGACCCTTTGGGCGGTAAAGGGTTGGGAATCGACCCAGACGCCGGTGGCGTCGTAGATAGCGGCGGCTATAGCTGGAGCCAGCGGCAGGAAGGGCATCTCAGCCATACCGCGAACCCCCCAGGGACCGATCGGGTCGGGGTTTTCCAGCAAGACCGACTTTATCCGAGGAGGCACATCCAGCGAAGTCGGTATGAGATAGGTCGACAGGTAGGGATTGAGGATCTTGCCCTCGCGCGATACCAGATACTCCATCAGCGCATAGCCTTGAGCCTGAATGACCGCGCCTTCAATCTGACCTTCCAGTTGCTGCGGATTGATCACTTTGCCGACATCGTTGGCGCAAACCACATCGATCAATTGCACCTGACCCGTTTCGATATCGACTTCAACTTCGACCGCTTCCGCCACATAGCCATAGGCGAAGTTAGGTTCCGCCCTGCCGGTTTGCGGGTCAAAAGCGGTGGTCGGCGGGGGGTGATACATGAATTCGCCTTTGGCGGGCCGCTCTTCTTCGAGCCATTTGCGCAAGGCGATTTCAGCGGCGCCGCGAATGGCATTGCCAGACATGAACGACAGTCGCGAGGCGGAAGCGCTGCCTGAAGATTCGGAGGTGGCGGTGTCGGAGGCGACGATCCGCACTTTGTCAAATGGCACACCGACGGCATCAGCCGCCATTTGCGAAAGGGCGGTATGCGCCCCCTGCCCCACATCGGCGCCGGCGTGGTAAAGGATGACCGCCTCAATCTCGGCGCTGCCCTGCAATTCGATGCCGGCCCAGCAATGCTCCGGGAAGCCGAAACTGAAACCGACATTTTTGAAGCCGCCCGCCAGTCCGCGGCCGCGCCGTTTGCTGGCGTCAGCTAGCTGTGCCGGCTTTTGCAACGTCCAGCCTGCGCTCGTCTGCCGCCACCAGGACTCTCTGCCGCAAGCCTCGAAGACCTCGGGCATAGTCACGCCGGCGGGAAAAGGCGTAGCGACTGTGCCGATGCTGCCTTCACGAATGCTGTTGATCAAGCGGATTTGCAGGGGATCTATATCCAGCGCCGCCGCAAGACGGTTCATCTGCCCTTCGGCGGCCAGCAAAGCCTGGGGGGCGCCAAAGCCGCGGAAGGCGCCGGAAGGAATGTTATTGGTGTAAACGGTATAGGTATCGATGTGGACGTTTGGGATCTCGTAGGGTCCGCTGACAGTGAGATGCGCGTTGCCCAGCACCTTGTTGGAAGTGTAGTTATAGGCGCCGGCGTCGCCGATGACCTCGGCCTGAATCGCGGTCAGTCTGCCGGACCGAGTCGCCCCCCATTTCGCGCGGATTTTGATGGGATGGCGCTTGTGATGATAGAGAATGGATTCTTCGCGATTCCACTGGATCTTCACCGGGCGGCGCAGCTTCCAGGTCGCCAGCGCCAAGACGATCTGCACCGACATATCTTCGCGGCCGCCAAATGCGCCGCCAATCGCCGGGTAAATCACGCGCACATCCGCCGGCGGTAGGTTCAGCGCATGATAAATCTGTTCCTGGTCTTCGTGCGTCCATTGGCCGGCTACGACCACGGTGACGCGGTCTTCTTCGTCGATATATGAGAGACCGGCTTCCGGCTGGAGATAGGCATGCTCCTGCCAGGTGGTCTCGTATTCGCCTTCGACGACGACATCGGCCGCTGCCCAGCCAGCCGCCATATCTCCCCGGCGGATGCGGTATTGCGTCACCAGATTGCGAGGATGCTCAGGATGCAATTGCGGCGCTGACTCCGCCATGGCGTCTTCAGGATCAAAGACCGCGGGCAGATCTTCGTATTCAACCTGGATCAAGTCGAGCGCGCGCCTGGCGATGTCGTCCGTTTCCGCGACCACCGCGGCCACCATGTCCATGTAACAGCGGACAACATCGGCCCCGGCTTTGTCCCCGCCAGGACCACAGAGCACTGGCTGATCCTTCATCACCAGGCCATATTCGTTAACCGGCACATCCTGGCTCGTAAACACGCGGATGACACCGGGAAGCGCTTCCGCAGGGCTGGCATCGACGCGGATCACACGGGCATGAGCGCGCTCGCTAAACTTAATGCGCATCCAGAGTTGGCCGTCGATATCAATATCGCCGGGATAAGGCGTTTCCCCGGTGACCTTGCCCCTGGCGTCAATGCGCTTTATGGATTCGCTGATGACCGCGGTCGTTTCATTTAACACAGGTTTCTTCCTCGGAAAGCGGCGTACAGGGAGGCAGACACATCAATACGATGGAATCGCCTCGAATGTCGTCTCAATCAATTTCTCCGTTTCGTTATAAAAGATGCGGCGCAAGATGGCGATGGCGGCGGCATAAGTCGGCTCCACGCCGCCGTAGCTCAAGCTGCCCGCGCCCAGGTTCTGCCCGCGATTCATGGGTTTATCCGACGCGTAATGCAGGAAGCCAATATCGAAGCGCACCGAATGTAGATTAACAATTTCATTCACTGGATGCCGCTGCGGGCGGAAGGCCTCGTATATCGCCGAAAGGTAGGGCCCGCCTTCCATTTCGATATCGGTGTAGCCTTCCTTGTAGAAGACACTCATATAGTTCGGATTCTGCAAGAATGTGCCCAGAACGGTGACGGCTTTCTGATTATCGAGGACGTTGCCATGCTCCATCCAGGAGCGGACATGCCGCGCGGTAAAGCAGTTGCGGAACAGATAGGTATTTTGCGAGTGCTCATCGTGAATGACATTGGGGATCATCATATCGCCGATGCGACCGTTTAGCGTGGCTGCTTTGCCCATGACATAGACGCCATCGAGCCGGCCAACGCCCTGAGATATCCGGCTAAGAAGCTCATAAGACGCCATGCCTAGCGGGTAATCAATGTTGATGATAATGGCGTTGCTATGTCGCAAGGGCTCTAGGTCATCAGCCCGGCCTAAGCGCGGATCAAACCATTGCGCTTCCAGTTTGCCCAGCTCGATCACCTGTGTTTCCATTTCGAAGCCGTGCCGGCTGGGCACGCGATGGATGCCAAGTCGATGCTCCTCTTTGCGGAAGATGCGCTTGGCTTCACCGTCTTCTTCCGAAAGATATTGGCGCAAGACAAAATACAAGAAGTTATCAGTGCTCTTATGGTAGCTCTCTTTGAGATCTTCATACTCGGTCAGCAGCGACTTTTCTTCAAACTGCTCGATGTAGTTAACCAGGCTCTCTTCGAAGCGACGGGCGAAACCGGCCAGCAAATTGATCAATGAATGGGTATTGCTGGAGACAAAATAAACGGGCCGTTCCTGAAGGTCTATGTCAGCAAGCGCCATCTCTTCACAGAGTTCATACCACCAAGAGGCGGTAGCGCGGCGGTAATCGGCGAGCGAGCCGGAGATCAAGCGCAGGGTCATGCTCTTGCGCCGTCGCCCGATGCGCAGCAAGTTATTCGCGAAGTCGCCGCCCCACAATAGCTGGAGGCGTCGCAAGTCGCTAACGGCCATCCGCAAGCAAGTCGCCAGCTCGTCGAATTCCGCATCCGGCAACTGGCCCTCCTCGGCAAAGGGTTCAAGCAGAAGGCGCAAGTCCTCCGCCTGCAGCAGGCGGTGCAATTTGTTCCATTCGATCTGAAAGGCGGTCAACATAGGCACGAGATCATCGATATCAGAGCGGCTGACAATGAAAACCGCCATGGCGCTGTCACCGTTGAAGTGTGTGCGGCGGCGGCGGCCGGGCGCATAGACACGCTGCCAGGCTGAGATGTTCTTGTAGCCAGCGGCAACAAATGCGCGTTCCAACTGCCCAACCAAGACCTCATCGACATCGATGATACAACTGGGCAGGCGCAAAGCGCTGTACATCAAGGCGGAGGCATCCAGCTCGGCGGCATCGGCATGCTCGTGCAGGGACGATGACATCGCCAGATGGCTTTCGACCAAGGTCTCGATCTTGATGCTATCGCTGGAGCGCAGCAGCGAATAATAGGTGCGCATATAAAGTTCGATTTCTTCGCTGCCTGTTTTGGGAACGCGTCGATCCATGCGCCGTCCTTATCTGATTTCCGCCTTCGCTTTACTCGCCTGACGAAAAGCTTCCACGATCTTGTAATAGCCGGTGCAGCGGCAGAGGTTGCCGCTGATGCTGTAATTGATCTGCTCAATATCGGGTTCGGGAATTTCATCCAACAGCTTGGCCCCGGCCATCAAGAAGCCCGGCGTGCAGTAACCGCATTGAACGGCGGCTTCGTCGATGAAAGCCTGTTGAATGGGATGCAGACGCTCGCCCTGCCGCAAGCCTTCGACCGTGACGATCTCGGCGCCATGCGCCCGCGGCGCGTGCACCATGCAGGACATGACCGCCACATCGTCCAAGAAGACCGTGCAAGCGCCACATTCACCCTCGGCGCAGCCTTCTTTGGTCCCGGGCAAGCCGACATCATCGCGCAGCCAATGCAACAGCGATTTCTGTTGACCGGTGGAGATGCTTAGATCTTCGCCGTTGACGCGAGTTTCGATCGGTGTGTCGGGCCTATGAAGGATTTGCTGCGGGAGACCGCGTTTTACGATAGCGCCATCTTCGCCCCAGAGCATGGGTGGCGCATCGGGCAAGCCTGTCTCTTGCTCAGCCCCCGCCAACTGGCGCAGCGCGCGCGCAACCAGGATTTTGACCATCTCACTACGATACTCGGCGCTGCCGCGCACATCGTCGATCGGCGTAGCAGTCGCGCTGGCCAGGCGCCCGGCCTCGGCGATCACCGCCGTCGTTAGCCGCTCGCCAAGCAAGGATTGCTCGGCGGCGGGCACGCGAATGATAGTAGCGGCGACGCTGCCCAGCGTTATGCGGGCCTCCGCAACCCGCTCATCTTTGTCGCGACGCAAAACTACGGCGACATCCACAACAGAAATGGCCTGGGCGCGCCGCAGGCCCAATTTCAGAAAGACACCGCGTTGATCGTCTTCCAGCGCGGGAATGCGAATGGAAACTAGCAACTCATTCGGACGCAGGACGGTCTGCCGGAAGCCGCTATAGAAATCGGCCAGTTTCAGCGTCCGTTCACCGGCGGCCGAAGCCAGGGTCACTTCGGCGTCCATGGCGATCAGCGGTGTGATGGTATCGTTGGCGGGCGACGCGGTGATAAGGTTGCCGGCGACAGTGGCGCGGTTGCGTATTTGAGGCGCGCCGACTTCCCATGATGCTTGCGCCAGCGGAAGCGCCCGCAGCCGGATCAATTCACTGCCGACGACATGGTTGTGGGTCACGAGCGGCCCCAAAACGATCGTGTCGTCTTCGAGGCGGATTTGATCGAGGCCGGGCACGCGAGTGATATCGATGAGCGCCTTTAGCTGAGGATGTCCGCCGCGTTCCATCTCGATGATCAAGTCGGTGCCGCCGGCCACAATACGCGCCGCCGCCTGATGCTCATCTAAAAGCGCGAGCGCTTCATCAATGCTGCTGACACTGTAATAAGCTCGCCACATTCAGTCTGTGCCTCCAATCGCTTAATCTCGGCGGCCTTCGCTCAAACGGGGTCAAGCTCCAAGACCGTGAAGGGATTAATATTCATGACGCAGGTCGATGCGAATTCCGTCCGCACCGTCTTGCGCCGATCCCAGGTATGGACATGCCCATGGAGCATGTACCGCGGCTGGAACCAGCGCATAAAGACAAGAAAACTGCTGAAGCCGCGATGAGCGACATCCGAACCGTCGTGAATATCTTTCGGCGGCGAATGTGTTACGAAGAGGTCGATGCCGCGCTTGCGCACCCAACGATGCCAAAGAATCGCCGGTGTGAGACCCAAGACCATACGCTGCATTTGCGACTGAGTATATTGGATGTGCCCCTTGTTGTACTTAATCGAGCCTTCCAAGCCGGCCATGGTGATCCCGTTATACTCGACTACTTGCTGGTGCAGGTTGATGCCGCCGGGCGGCTCATGATCATAGGCCTCATCGTGGTTGCCGCGAACGTAAAACATCGGCACACTGGTAATACTCGTGATGAAATCGAGATAACCGGGTGACAGGTCGCCGCAACTAATAATGACGTCAATGTCGTTGTACTGTCGGCGCAGGTTCACCGCGTTATGCAATTGCGGCATCTCGATATCGCTTACACAGAGGATCTTCACACCGCCGATAGCTTTCTGCTGCGCGCGTTCTTCTATTGCCGCGTCGAGTCTATTACGAGTAGCCGCCGGCGAAGGTATCGATCATGAGGCGAACATCCTCGCCCAGCGGGTAGAGAATGGGACAGGTCGCGCCCGCCGCGATGTATTCGCGCACTTTGGCTTTGACTTCAGCCGGCGTCCCGGAAGCGGTAATCATCTGCACGACATCGTCTGGCACCAGCTTCATCGCTTCCAGGATCTGCTCTTCGGTAGCGGGCCAGGTCAAGACTTGTCCGATTTCATCGAGCAATTCTTGGCTGACGCCGCTGGCTTTCATGATATGCGGCTGTTGGCCGAGGTATTGCGTCACGAGTTTGCGAGCGGCGTCGAGCGCCTTCGCCCGATCATTGTCCACCGAGCAGACGACAAGCTGGGGCCGATCCACATCGTGGATCGATTTGCCCGCTTTCTTCGCGCCGATCTCCAACTGCGCCATCGCCATCTCATTATATTTGGGAGAGACCAAATAATTCAGCACGGCGCCGTCGGCGATTTCACCTGTGAGCGCCATCATCTTCGGCCCGGTCGCGCCGATGTAAATCGGCACGTTGCGCGGCGCTTTACGCCCATGCACGACATCCAGTTCCACATCATCCATCTGAACAAATTCGCCATCAAAGCTGACGCGCTCGCGGTTTAACAGCCGGCGGACCACAGTCACCACTTCGCGCATGGCGAGCAGGTTTTTGCGCCGGGTAATGCCGACTTTCGCCGCCAGCGGATCCCACCAGGCGCCAATGCCACAGTAGATACGATCTTCCGCCAGGTCATCCAGTGTGAGGAAGGTAGCGGCGATCACGGCGGCGTTTCGCGTCCAGTTGTTAATCACGCCCGAGCCGATTTTGATGCGCGAGGTGACGGCGGCGAAAGCGGCCATCGGCACGATCGCGTCGCGGACCAGGCGGCTTTCGGCTTGCCAGACCGCCTCAAAACCGCATAACTCAGCATATTTCACATATTCGATCGCGTCAGCCAAATTGTGCGCGTCCTGCAGATAAAGCGCTACCCGATCAGCCATGAGAACTCTCCAGTTCGCTAGTTCATACCTTATCATTGATATTATCTACCATCATCGCCTCTTGAGGCAAATCATGGCCGCTCGGCGGCAACAACTGTGGCTCCCTTGCTCATACAAAATATCAAACCGGATCGGCTGACGCAAAAGGCAGTTTGACAAAGGAGAAGGTCCTCAACTCGCTCCGAGCGCCAGCGGGAAGGACGGCAAGTGCCCGAACTGCCCGCGCGCCAGGATTTCCTGATAATCCCTGAGATCCTCCGGAACATCAATATCCAGGGCCATTCGGTCAGATTGATAGGTGGAGACACGCAGACCGGCTTTCTCCGCCAAGCGAATATGCCGCGCATAACTGCCGCCGCCGTATTGGTATTCGATCGCGCCGGGCGGGCGAACCAGCAGGGCATTGGTGCCATCGCGTTCGCGGTCGGTGGCGATGACAAGAGAATTTTCATCAGCCAGTTGGATCATCCCGCGGATGTCTTCCGCGTTGATGAAAGGCAGATCCGCCGGCAGGATTAGAACCGCATCGGCGCGCCAGCTCTTGACCACCATCGTCGCTCGCAGCAGCGCCGGATTAAGATTCGAGAAGGCGCCTTCTTGCAAGGTCTTGGCGCCGAATTCCCGCGCTATTGCCAGGGCCTTGGTATCACGCGAAATCACCAGCACGCCCGTGACCTGTTGGATTGTGGCGGTCACCGAGAGCACGTGACGAAACATCGCTTGAGCCAATTCGAATCGCTGATTGGGCAGCAGGGCCGGCGCCAGGCGACTCTTGGCGTTTTTCAAAGGTTTCACCGGAATGATAGCCCAAAGGCTCATGACGCCCAGCCCTCAATCCAAGCCAGAATTGCGCGCGCCAGGCTGACCTTGGCCGGCAGATCTGTCATCAGCGTATCCATTCGCGCCAGGCGCAGCCTGTCATCTTCAAAGGGCTGGTTGCGAATGTCGTCAACAAAACCGTTGATCAAAGCGCCGAAGTAATCGGCCACCGACTTCGCTGACACATCAATACCAAGTTCAGTCATGATCTTTGCAGTCGGTCCTTTTACGGCGTCGCCAGCAATAATCGGCGTCATCGCCACAATTGGCAAGGTCAGGTCTTTGAGGGTGGCGCGCAGACCAGGAACCGCCAGGATCGGCGCCAGCGAAAGCCAGGGATTGGATGGCGCAAACAGCACGATATCCGCGGCAGCCAGGGCCATTTGGACAGCCGTCGAAACTGGCGCCCCTTCGCAATTCTGATGCCGTATTGATCTGACAGTCGGCTGCCAGCGATGTTTCACGAAGTATTCTTGAAAACCGAGCTCGCCCTTTTCGGCGGTATCCACGATCGTTGGCACTTCGGCATCGGACATCGGCAGCAAGCGCGCGCGAATGCCCAGGCGGTCAGTCAAGCACGCAGTCACTTCGGTCAGCGTGTTTCCCGATCGCAACATTTGCGTCCGCATGAGATGCGTGGCCAAATCTTTGTCGCCAAGCCGAAACCAGGGTTCAAAGCCATAATTTTCCTGCAGGCTTCTTAATACCGTATCGGAGTCATGCGCGACGCCCCAGCCGGCAGCGGGGTCAACCAAGCCGGACAGTGTATACATCAACGTATCGAGGTCCGGGCAGATTTTTAGGCCGAGACGCCAAAAATCGTCGCCGGTGTTGACGACGAAGGTTAGCCTCTCGGGCCGTACCACCTGGTTCAAACCGAGCGCCAGCTTGGCCCCGCCGACGCCGCCGATCAGGACAACAAGGTTTCTGTCTATCGCCACAATGTTTTCGCTTCCCAAGGGTCGCGGCTTCGCTTTCGGATCTGCGCCGGATAACCCAGCGTGATCATGCCTTGCGGTCGCCAATCAGGGGGCAGATCCAGTACTGATGCGACTAAGCCCTGGCAGAACAAGGGCGCGCACATCCAGCAAGCGCCCAAGCCGAGGCTGGCGGCCATCAGCAATATATTCTGGCCCGCCATCGCCGCGCTCTGCTGCGCCATGGTCGCCTCGTGCTCGTTGCGCTGCTCGTCCGTATAGACATCCATATCACCAAGGCTCATACAGAGCAGGATCAAAAGCGGCGCCGAGGTAATGCGCGCGTATGATCGCCCGGCATCGGCCTCGATGAACTCTTCCGACTTACCATCCGCCTGCAAGTCGCGGCGCAGGCGCGCGCCCATTTCCCGCGCCAGCCGCTCCTTGGTAGCAAGCGCCTCTATGACCACGAAACGCCAAGGCTGTCGATTATGGGCGGACGGCGCCCAATTGGCGGCTTCCAGCAATTGCTCAATGCAATATGGAGGGACAGCGCGGGACTCATAGCGTCGCAGTGAGCGGCGCTCGCGGATGAATTGCAACAGGACGTCGGGATTCATCGCTGACTTAGCGATAAAGATCATGCTCGGCCGAACGGATCATATCAGCCGCGCGCCCGTGCCTTGCGCTCAGATCCAGCCCACGGATCACGACCGCCGGCAAACCTTCGTCCGCTTCACCGGAAAGCAAGTGCGCCGCCGACGCAACCAGATCGGCGTAAGCCAATTGCGTCACCTCGAGCATGCGACCGTAGAGATCGCGGCTGCCGCGCAGATCCTTGACTGCGGGCAAGCCGGCAGCGCCGATGGCGACGCCTATATTGCCCACTCGAAAGGCCCGGCCGTGTGTATCGCTGATGATGACGGCGGCATCAATGCTGCAACGCGCCTTGATATCGGCGCGAATCGCAGCGGCCGCGCCATCCGGATCGCTCGGCAAAAGCAGCGCCGCATCATCACCTGCTTCTATATTGCTCTGATCAATGCCGGCGTTGGCCGAGACGAAACCCAGACGATGTTCCGTGACCAGTACGCCCAGGCGCTTGCGCGAGATCGCGTTGGACTCCCGCAAGATCAACTCGACCAAGCGGGGATCCTTTCCCGTCTCGGCTGCCAGCGCATCGGCTCGCTCCGAAGAGCATACCTCTGACAAGCGCAAATAGCGTCCCTCGGCTTTGGCAACGATCTTGGACGCGATGACCAATATATCACCATCTTGCATTTGCATATCCGCCGCAGCCGCCCGCGCCAGAATTATGCCAACAATGTCATCACCCGAGCGGATGAGCGGGATAGCCGGAATGGCGAAGGCGGTTAATCTTGGCGCGCGGCTCATTTTGACGTTTCCAAGCCGGTTATGCGAATTCCGGCGCCCTTGACCTTGTAAGCGCGGTTGATATGCAAGAGTATCGGCGTCAAAGACTCAACCGCTACCGCATTCTTCAGCGGCCCGGCATCGATACCGCGCATGCCAGCGGCGGCCGCCAATTCAATGACCGCCGACTTGGCATCGGCGTCATCGGCGCAGACCAGGACATCGCAATCGACATCGCGATCGAGCTGCCGGAGCTTGACCGCGCTGACATTCTGAAAGGCGGCGGCCACGGACACTGAGTCGCCGAGGATAGCTTGAGCCTCTATTGCGGCGGCGATGCCTTCCGGCAGATTAACCGCCATGATCTCGGGCGGCTTGAGAGGCACGGTCAAATCAACCAGGATTTTTCCGTGACATTGCTCGCGCACGCCGCGCAGCGTGGGAGCATGCGCGCTGTAAGGCACACTAAGAATCACGATGTCGGCGACGGCGGCGGCGGCATCGTTCGCGGAGCCGGCCAGCAAGTCGTCGCCGAGTTCGGCATTCATCTCTCTCGCGCGCCTCTCGGCTTTTTCCGCCGCGCGCGACCCGATGATGACGCGATATCCTTTTAACGCCCAGCGCATGGCCAAGCCAGCGCCTTCCTTGCCAGTGCCACCCAAGATCGCCAGTGTCTTCATATCCGCCTCTGTTCCATTCGTCGCAGATTTCTAGGATTGTAAAGTATCCTGGGCGTTTCGCGTATACTTTTCCCAAACGTTTGGCGCCAGCGTCATGGCCTCCGCCGCGATCTCGGCTTCGTCCAGCGTGAGCAATTCTCGGTCGCGCATAAGCAGGCGGCCGGCGCAGATCGTGGTGGTCACCATCGACGCCTCGAAGCCAAACAGCAGATGCCAGGGCAGATTGCCGGCGGTAAGCGGCGTGAAGGGTTGATAATCGACGAAGATCAAATCGGCGGCCGCGCCCGGAACAATCTCGCCGATGGTCTCTCCCGGGAAAAATCGCTCGATCAAGCGGGCGTTGTTCCGCCAAGCCATTTGGGCGATGTTCACGCCATTTGCGCGGCGCGGATCGCGATTGACAACCTTATGCAGGAGATAAGCCGCTTTCCATTCCGCCCACATATTATTGCTGAAGCCGTCATTGCCGAGGCAGAGCTTGATACCGGCATCAAGCAAGCCATCAATATCAGCCGCTCCAACGCCATTGTTCATATTGGAGCGCGGCTGATGACTGACCCAGACGCCTCGCTCGCGCAAGATATCTCGCTCAGCTTCGTCGATATGCACGCAATGCGCGGCGATGGTAGAATCGCACCAGATTCCATACCGGTCCAGCCGCTCCACCACGCGCGATCCGCTGCGGCGCAGGCTGTCCTCTTCGTCCGCCTCGTGCTCGGCGACGTGGATATGATAGCCGCCGTCGACGGGTATGGCATCGGCGCAGGCGCGCAGACTTTCATCGTTGAGCGTCAAGCTGGCGTGGAGACCGAAGGTCCCGCGTATCCGCGGATGGGCCACTGATTTCGTCATGAAGCGCAGGTTTTCGGCGATACCGGCGCGCATCTTGTCCATGCCATCGCGATCGGTCACTTCGTAGCACAAGACAGCGCGCAGGCCGGCCGCGTCAATGGCATCGCCGATGACATCAAGGCTGCCCTCAATGAAGGTTGGGCTGGCGTGATGATCGACCAGGCTGGTCGTCCCGTGCTTGACCGCGTCGGCAAGGCAGACCAAGGCGCTCGCTTGCACACTGTCTCGGTCCAGGGCTTTATCCAGCGGCCACCACAAACGGCTCAAAATCTCTGGGAAGTCACGCGGCGCCGGGCCGGGTATCGCCATGCCGCGGGCATAGGCGCCGTAAAAATGTGTGTGGGCGCAGATGTTGCCGGGCATCACGTATTGTCCGCGCGCGTCCACAATATCGGCATTGGGATGCAGCGCCGCCAAATCGGCGCGCTTGCCCAAGGCTCCAATCCGTCCGTCAGCGATATGCAGAGCATGATCGGGCAGTATGCGCGGGGCCTCGCCCAAGGTAACAAGCGTCCCGTTTACGATGAGCATATCGGACATAAGCATAACCTCCCGCGCTTCAGTTGCGCAGCGCGTGATAAACACGGTCGACATAGAAGTCGGCGGCGCTGTACAAGTCGCCGACAGTCTCGGCGCAGATGAAACGATCCCAGGTCGTGCGGATGAAACTAATAGACCGCGCCGGCAAATTGGCTATCGGCGGGTCTCGTTGAATCAGTTGACGAAACTGCACCTTGTAGTAGATCTCATTTGTCCGCCGGTCTTCATCGGGCAGCAGATCGCCCCGCCGGGCCAGTTCCAGGCCGGTGATTCGCGCGAAGTAAGCGATGGTGCCGCTGCACTCGCGAAAGGTCTTGCCGCTCAGAAACAAGGCGATGTATTCGGCGTTCAGCCCGCGCGGCAATTGGCGCTGTGGAATCCGATACCAATTACAGCGGCGGGCGATCTGGAAATCTTTCTTGCGCTTTATGACGCCGACCAGCACCCGGTCATCAGCATACATCATCGCACCTGTGTCTCCCGCTTATTGCCGGCGTTGCGCTAGGAGGCGATTGTCGATCTCGGCGACGCGCTCCTGATGATCGATCCACCAAGCCGGATCGCGCTGTGCGTCGAGCTCAGAGACCGTCTTGCCTTGCTGTTCCACCCAAGTGTAATACTTCAGGTTATGCCAGCGTTCTCGCGCTTCGCGGTTCCCTTCCATCACCCAGTCCGTGCCGGCGCGATGAAAGACCCCGTCGATAATCGCCGTCGCCCTCGCCTCGTCCAAGGGACCGTGCTGATGGCGGAGTTGCTTCATAACCGAGCCGTAGCGCTCCATGGCATCGGTGGCGACTGTCACCACCACATCTTGTCTCCCCAAATTGTAAAACTTCGCTGTTTTGATGGCGCCGATAATATTGCAGATTCCGCTGATGCCCAGAGCTTGCGAAAGCTGCCGGGCCATGTCTTCCGCCAAGCCAAAGCGCTCGCGCAAGACCTGTCGGCCGCTTTCCTCAGCCAATATTCGCAATCCATTCAGAGCATCCATGTCGTCTATCGCCATGAGCGCATCCATATTAAACACGTTATGGATCCAGGTTACATGTTTGTCGCCAATGCCCTGAATCTCATGCGCGCCGTAACCGTTGTTGTAAAGCGTAGGACATTGGATCGGCTCCAGGCCGACGATTTTATGATCGGGCCAAACCTGTTTGAGCCGGTCGCCAGCGGCGATGGTGCCGGCGCTGCCCATGGCCGAGACATAAGCCGAAATCATTCCCGCGCCAATGCCCTCATCCCGCAGTTCAGCCGCCAACTCTACCAAGGTATTCCCGGTCACATGGTAGTGAAAGCGATAATTTCCCATCACTTCGAATTGGTTGAGCACGCGAATCTTGGGATCGCTTTCGCGCAGCCGCTTGACCTCATCGTAAATTTCTTTGACATTGCTCTCACTGCCGGCGGTGCGGATGATCCGCGCGCCGTAGCGGGTAATACGGTCGAAGCGCTCCTGGCTCATCTCCTCCGGCAATACGACGATACTGTCGTATTCCATGCGGCAGCCGATGAAAGCGCCACCGATCCCATAATTGCCGGTCGAGGGCCAAACTAGCGTGTGCGCATTCGGGTCGACCTCGCCTAAGAGTTGCTTCTCCAGCAGAACCGAATAGGCCGCCCCGACCTTGTGGCTGCCCGAAGGGAAATGCATGCCGTATATCAAAACGATATTGGCGTCAACGCCGGTGAGTTCTCTGGGCAAAACAATGTGATAGACCTGATTCTGCGGATCTCGCCAAGTGATGTTATAAAGATTCAGCGGATTGAGCGGATCGCTTTCCAAGGCAGCCAGAGCATCGGCGCGTACTTTCGGATCAATTGTTTGCGGGTGCAACATTTCTTCGAAGCTGGGACCTGTGACCATCTTGCACTCCTCATTTGGCGCCGGGCGCGTCGTCTTCCATCAGATTCAATTGTCGTTCCAACAATCGCATTTCGTTGAGAATTTCGCTGCGCTTTCGCGCCAAATCGCGGTAAAGTCGCCGATCTTCGGCCGACATGTCTTCACTCTTGCCCTTGTTTGACATAATCAACGCGTCAATGCGGCTGTCGATCGCCTCATAATCTTCCACCAATTGCCGATACTGACGGACCATTTGCAGGTCCTTGCCTTCAGACGCGGCCATGGCCCGCCACCTCCACCGTCTCTTGATCGACTAAGTCATCGCCCGCCCGACCGCCGGACGCAAGGCCGATGCGTTGATTTGGCGCCAACGGTTCGCCCAAACCGTAGGTCGACGACACGACATATAGTGGACGATCGCGCGACTCGTCGTAGGTACGCGCGACATATTGACCGATTATAAAGAGAAAAAACAACTGAAAAGAACTGAGAAGCAGCAACAAAATGATCGTGGTCGCCTGGCCCCCGAAGAACTCTTCGCCCATAACCAGCCGCAGCCCGGAAATCACGACGCCGACCAGCAAAGACAGTATGGCTAAAATAAAGCTGATATAAATCATGATCTGCAAGGGGAAGAAGGAGAAGCTGGTCACGGCGTCCAGCGCAAACGAGATCATCTTGCGCAAGGGATATTTGGTTTCCCCCCAAATGCGCTGCTCACGCACGTATTCGATGCCGGTCTGCTTGTAGCCGACCCAACTCGTCATGCCGCGCACAAAACGATGATGTTCGCGCATTTGCCGCAGAACAGCGGCCACGCGCTCATCCATCAAGCGAAAATCTCCCGTATCAACGGGTATATCAATATCCGTGATGCGGTGGATCAAGCGATAGAAGATCCTGGCGCTGAACCGTTTCCAGAAACTCTCGCCTTTCCGCTCGGAACGCACCGCGTAGACCACGTCGTAGCCTTCTTTCCATTTGGCGATCAAGCGCGGGATGACCGCCGGCGGGTCTTGCAGATCGGCATCAATCAAGATCACCGCGCATCCGCGAGCGTAGTCGACGCCGGCCGTCACGGCAATTTGATGGCCGAAATTCCGCGCGAAACTGATCACGCGCAAGCGCGGATCAGCATCAGCCAATTGTAACATCAATTCAAGCGAGCCGTCGGTACTGCCGTCATTGACCAGCAACAACTCCCAGCTTACGCCGGCGCCCTCCAGCGCCGCCCTCACCTCCTCGCTGAAACGCCGCAAGTTGCCGGCTTCGTTATATACCGGCGCCACGATCGAAACTGTGGGACGCGCGCTCATAAGACCCCGAGTTCATTCAATGCCGTTTTGACCGCGCCAATTTCTGGCGCGACGCTTAATGCGCCCGTTACGGACTTCCGCGCGCTGGCGATATCCTTAAGACCGTTTCCAGTGCTCACCAGGCACACGGTCTCATCCTTGTCAATAAGTCCAGCACGCCGCGCCCGGGCCAAGCCGGCGAAGCTGGCTGCCGCAGCTGGTTCGGCAAAAACGCCGCTCAGTTGCGCCAGCTTAGGTATGGCGGCCAGGATATCGTCATCCGAGACGGTGAGAAAGGCGCCGCCCGTCTGCCGGACCGCCCGCAGGGCCTTGGCGCGGTCGCGCGGCAATTCTGCCGCGATACTGTCCGCGATCGTATTCGCAGGCTGCCGCTCCATTGCTTCCGGCGCCAAGCCAGCCGTGAAGGCATCCGCCAGCGCCGCGCTGCCGTCGGCCTGCACTCCGATCAAACGCGGCATACGATCAATCCAGCCCAATTCAGCCAAATCGTGGAAGCCCTTGTGGATACCGCTAATGATACTGCCATCGCCGACGCTAACCGTCACGACATCCGGAACCTGCCAATCCAACTGCTCGGCAATCTCAAGAGCGACCGTCTTCTTGCCCTCGGTCGTGAAGGGATTCACGCCGGTATTTCTTATGTACCAGCCCTGATCCTGACAGATTTCCATACACAGTTCAAAGGCATCGTCATAGCTGCCTTCGACCAGGAGAACGAGCGCGCCATAAACGAGCAGTTGCGCAATCTTGGCCGCCGGCGCGCTGGCGGGCACAAAGATCAACACATCGATTCCCGGCAAGGCCGCGCCCAGCCCAGCCAAGGCGGCCGCCGCGTTTCCGGTGCTGGCGGTGCTCACAATCTTGTATTCCGCCTGCAAGGCGCGAGCCAACACCAGAGCGCTCGCGCGGTCCTTCAATGAACCAGTCGGGTTAGCGCCATCGTCCTTCACCCAAACGCGGGACAGGGCAAACTGGTTTGCAATGCGCGGCGTTTCGTAAAGCGGCGTCCAACCAACAGCGGCTGGCGGAACACGGCTGCCCGCATCGACCGGCAGCAATGCTCGGTAGCGCCAGATATCGCTTTGCCCGCCAGCGCCTATCGCCCCTCGATCCACAGAAGCGCGGAGCGCGGCATAATCGTAAAGCACATCAAGCGTACCCACTTCGCCGTGCTCCGGGCAAGTATATGCGATCTCCTCAGGCGCGAAGCGGCAGCCACCGATAACACAGCGCAGTTCAGTGATTTCCGCCATTACAATGTCGTCATCTTGCGTCATCTATTCATTGACTGTCGAGCATCCGCCACATCTCAGGCTCAACCGGCGCCGCCAGGGACGATTTGCGTACCTGTCTCTCCGCGTAGGGCACGCGTGATATTCTGCGGATTGGTGATGATCGCTCGCGGTCCGCCGCTATGCACAAAGTCTATTGCGGCTTCAATTTTGGGATACATGCTGCCGCGCGGAAAATGCCCTTCGGCAAGATAGCGCCCGGCGTCCTCCAATGTCAGAGTATCGATCGGCTTTTCCCGCGGCGTATTAAAATCTAAGCAGACACGCTCGACGCCGGTGGAGATCAACAACAGGTCGGCGCGCAAGGTCTGCGCCAGCGCGCTACTGGCGCGATCTTTATCGATGACAGCGGCGACGCCCCGCAGGCTGCCGTATTCGTTGCGCACGACCGGCACACCTCCGCCGCCGCAAACGACCACGATGTAGCCAGCCAAGACCAGCGCATTGATCGCGTTGATCTCGTTGATCACCAGCGGTTTCGGCGAGGCGACGACGCGCCGCCAGCCCCGCCCGGCGTCTTCCATCATCGTCCAGCCCTCAGCCTCGGCTTCGCGCGCTTCCGCCTCGGACAAAAATCCGCCAACCGGCTTGTCCGGGTTATCAAAGGCGGGATCGTTCGGATCGACTCGCACCTGCGTGATTATGGTCGCAACCGTGTGATTCATGCCGACGCGGCGAAGCGAGTTGTCCAAGGCCTGTTGCAGCATATAACCGATGCTGCCTTGGGTATCGGCCACGACCAGATCAAGCGGCACCTCGTGAATGCCGGCTTCGCGTTTGGCGACCTCCGAACGGTTCATGATGTAGCCAACCTGGGGACCGTTGCCGTGCGTGACCACCACCTGCCAACCATCGGCGATCATATCGGCGATGTGACGACAAGTTTCGCGCACCGCTTCCCACTGCCATTCAATATCGGGATTGCGCGGATCCGGTATCAGGGAGTTGCCGCCGATGGCCACCACTACCAGTTTGTCAATCATGATTAGCGTCTCTCAACTCACCAAGGCATTATTGCGTCCTAGCGTATGACACGCATCATTCTTGGCGGCGTTCAATTGCGGCGTCGGACAAACCCTCAGCGCATGGTCAAAGCCATGGTCGCTTTCTGCACGTGAAGGCGATTTTCGGCTTCGTCATATACTACACTCTGAGGCCCGTCGATGACGCTATCGGTCACTTCAATATTGCGATCGGCAGGCAGGCAGTGCATATAAATCGCATTGTCCTTCGCCAAAGCCATCCGCCGGTCATCCGTGATCCAATCGCTATATTTGGCGCCGATTTCAGCCGATGCCGCCTCATCCTCGGTCGTCAGCCAGCTGCCCCAGCTCTTGGGATACAAGATGTCGGCGCCGGCGAAACCGGCGTCAAAGTCGTCGATGATTTCAAAGGAGCCGCCGTGTCTGAGCGTATTCTCTTTGGCCTGCTCGACAATATCGGGCATCAACTTATATTCCGGCGGTCGCGTCAAGCGCAGGTTCATGCCGAAGCGCGACATGAGCAATACGAGGCTCTGAGGCACCGATATCGGTTTCTGATAGCTGGACGCGTAAGCCCAACTGATGTTTATCGTCTTGCCGCGCAAGTCGCGACCGAACTTCTCCTGGATCGTCATCAGGTCAGCCAGGATCTGGAACGGATGATAGATATCACATTGCATATTCAGGACCGGCACTCGGCTGGCTTCGGCCACCGCATTGATATAGGCATTGCCGAAGCCCCAATCGCATTGGCGGATTGCGATGCCGTCCGTGTAGCGGCCGACGATTTCGCCGATTTCCTTGGCGGTATCGCCGTGGCTGATCTGCGTGGTGGTGTGGTCGATAAATTGCGCGTGCCCGCCCAATTGCGCCATACCAGCCTCAAAACTGATGCGCGTGCGCGTGCTGGTGAAGAAGAAAAGCATAGCCAGAACTTTATCGCGCAGGTAGGCATGCGGTTCACCCAAGGCCCGTTTCCGCTTCAAGTCCCAAGCGACATCCAGCAATGTTTCTATTTCTTCTCGGGTCCAGTCTTGGGTGCTGACCAGGTCATGACCGCGAAGATCCGTCTGCATTGTTTTCCCCCTCTCGCATTCTGCTTATTCCCAGCCCCGCGCCGGGTTGCCATTTCACGAAGCCAAGCAATATTCTTTGACGTTCAAACGCCAACCGCGCCGTTCAGCCTTTGCCGAAGGATAGCCGGGAACAAAGCATACCACTCAGTAGAGCGCACGACATCATCCAATGGCACCTGATCCAGAACGGTATGAGCGTGGATCTCGTTGCCGGGCGCGAAGCCTATACTGGGAATTCCGGCTTTGCCCGCCCAATAAATGCCATTGGTGGAGAAATCCCATTTGCCAGTATCGACAGGACCGTACAGTACCTCGGCCGCCGCCAGACCCGCCTTGACGATAGGCTCATCTTCTTCGTAGGCCCAGGCGGGGTAGACCTTGTCAAGCGGAAATACGAAACCAGTATAGCTCGGTTCGTCGTAGACTAGGATCTCAGCCTTAATATCATCGCGGTGGCCGATCAGATTTTGCAGCCGCTGCAATTCGGCCGCCGGTTCTTCGCCGAAAGTGATGCGTCTATCGATGTAAATGGTGGCTTCGTCGGGAACGGCATTGATGCTGGGCGTCTTGACCTCCATATCGGTCACAGTGATCCGCCCCTGCCCCAGAAAGTCATGGTCGCCTAATTCCGGTTCGATATGGCTGATGCGCTCAATGATAGGCAGCAGTTTGTATATGGCGTTGTCGCCAAGGTAATTGCTCGCGGCATGAGCGCTCCTGCCCTTGGCGACTATTTTGAATTCTACCCGGCCCTTGTGCCCGCGGTAAATCTGCATCTTCGTCGGCTCGCCAATGACCACAAAATCGGGCTTGATGCCCTCGGTCTGGACGAAGGCCTGCGGCGCTTGTCCATCGTTCCACTCTTCCATATTGCCAAAGTAATAGCCGGTGAAGCCATCAAGCAGACCGAGATCGCGCGCCAGCGCCAAACCGTAGACCATGCCGGGCGTACTGCCTTTTTCATCACAGGCGCCACGAGCATACAAGATGCCGTTTTCGATTTTGCCTTCAAAGGGGTCCCATTCCCATTCATCGGGATCGCCAATGCCAACGGTGTCGATGTGGCTGTCGTAGAGCAAGATCGTGTCGCCGCTGCCGATGCGCCCCACGATATTGCCCATCTTGTCCCAAAAAACCTCGTCGAAACCGAGCCTGGTCATCTCGGCAGCGATGCGCTCGCCGCAATCCTTTATTTGGTTGTCCATGCTTGGTATGGCGCAAATCTCGCGCAAGAAGCGGATGATGTCTTGTCGCTGCGTCTCGACGCGGCTACGCAAAACTTGTATTTGAGTATGCTCAACCATCTTGGAACCTGTAATCGATCAATTCATTGGAAGGCTGTACTCTAGCGAAAACTAACCAGAAAATACAGGCAATTTTAGACAAATAGACCAACTAATTTGAATTCTTCCACATCTACCAGACCCAAGTCGGTCAATTTGAGTTTGGGTATCACTTCCAAACCCATGAAGCTCATGACCATGAACGGGTCGCTCATCCGGTTTCCCAAGCTTTGCGCCGCGGCTATCATACGATCATAATCCGCGCGCACGGTATGAATTGGCTCATCGCTAAGCAGTCCGGCGATAGGCAAAGGCAAGCGCGCCAAGGCCCGATCGCCATCGGCCAGCACCAAACCACCGCCTATCTCCACTGCGGCCAGGACGGCTGTCTTCATACTGGCATCGTCGACGCCGATCACAGCCAGATTGTGGTGATCGTGCGCGACGGTGCCGGCGATGGCTCCCCGTTGCAAGCCGAAGCCCTTGATGAAACCGAGCCCGATATTGCCGGTGGCATGATGTCGTTCGACCATTGCGAACTTCAGTATGTCGCGCTCGACATCGCTTTCGGCGAATCCCGCGATAATATGAGCCGGCTCAATCAGATGCTCGGTCACGACCTGGTCTTTGACCGTGCCAATCACGCGGATCCGCTCGCCGGCCGCTGGAATCTTGAAATCGAGCGAGTTCGTGGCCACATTGACGGTACTCCGCAGATTGATGCGGCGGAGCGCCGGCGCCTCCAGCGTCATGGCGCCGTCTTGCGCGACCAGAACGCCGCCGCGATAAACTTGCTCCGGCCTGAAGTCCCGCAGATCGGGGACGATCAGCAAGTCGGCATAGCGGCCGGGCGCCACAGCGCCGTACTTACCCAAACCGAAGTGTCGCGCTGTGTTGTAACTGCCCATGCGAATCGCCATGAGCGGATCAATCCCCTTGGCGATGGCGACGCGAATCATATAGTCGATCGAGCCATGGTCAATCAGGTCGGCTGGGATTCGGTCATCAGTACAGAAGCAGATCGCGCCATGATTCTCCGGCGTGATCAGGGGCAGGAGCGGTTCAAGGTTGCGAGTCGTCGTGCCTTCGCGGATGAAAATGGTCAAGCCCAGCCGCAGCTTTTCCAGCGCTTCGGCGACGGTGGTGCATTCGTGTTCGCTCCGCACGCCAGCGGTGACATAGGCGTTAAGCATTCCGCCGGTCATATCGGGCGCGTGTCCATCCAGGACCAGATGACTGAAAAGGCTTATCTTGTCGAGCATGCCCTCGTCGCCGAGGGCAACGCCCGGATAATTCATTAATTCCGCCAGGCCCAGCACCCAGGGATGATCGACCAGTTGCGCCAGGTCGTCCGCTTCAAGACGCGCGCCGGATGTTTCCATATCGGTGGCAGGCACACAACTTGAAGCCATCACATACATATTCAGCGGACCATTCTTGGCCCGTTCCAGCATGTAGCGCATGCCCTCCAAACCCAGCACGTTAGCGATCTCATGCGGATCGGTGACGACGGTGGTGACGCCATGAGGCAGCACGGCGCGCGCGAATTCGGGCGGGCTGACAAGACTGCTTTCGATGTGGACATGGGCATCAATGAGGCCAGGTGTCACATACTTGCCGGCCAGGTCGATCTCTCGCTGTCCCTTGTAACCGGCGCCCAAAGCCACCACATGGCGATCATGGATGACAATGTCGCTGCGATAAACCTCCCCGCTGATGACATTCACCAGATTGCCGTTGCGCAGGACGAGGTCGGCCGCCACCTCGCCGCGGGACGCGGCCAAGCGATCAACTATGGACATAGACTGCCTCCGCTTGATTTCCCTGTTTTCAGGCGCCCCTAAGCTTCATCGCGCGCCAGCGACAGCGACAGCTTGTTATGCGCTTCCACCAGACTTGGCTCGTCGGCGCAAAGCAGTTGCCCGTCTTCAATAATGACGCGCCCATTGATGATGGACAGGTCGACGCGCTGCGGCTGGCAGAAGACCAGCGCCGCGATTGGATCTTGCAACGCGCCGGCGAATGCCACTTGGTCCAGCCGAAAAGCGATGATATCGGCCGACATGCCCGGCGCGATACTGCCGATATCGTCCCGCCCCAGGACACGCGCGCCGCCCAGCGTGGCCAGCTCTAGCGCCTCGCGCGCCGCCAGCCCGGCCGGATCACCCCCCGCCCGCTGCAATAATAGCGCCAGCCGCGCCTCGGCCAGCAGATGCCCGCTGTCGTTGGAGGCCGAGCCATCGACGCCCAAGCTCACATGCACGCCGCGATCCAGCATTTTGCGAATCGGCGCGATGCCAGAAGCCAGGCGCATATTGGACGACGGACAATGGCAGACGCCGGTGCCGGTGCGGGCGAACAAGTCGATGGCGGCGTTATCCAGCTTAACGCAATGCGCGTGCCAGACATCATCGCCGACCCAGCCCATATCTTCGGCGTAATCGCCGGGTCGCATGCCAAAGCGCTCCAAGCTGTAGGCGACGTCATCGTCCGTTTCCGCCAGATGCGTGTGCATCTGCACGCCATAAGCTCGCGCCAGGGCGGCCGATTCGCGCATGAGGTCAGTGGAGACGCTGAAAGGCGAGCAAGGCGCAGCGACTATCCGCAGCATGGCGTGACGCGAGGGATCGTGCCAGGTTTCGATCAAGCGGCGCGTATCCCGCAGGATATCATCCTCGCGCTCGACCAGGCTGTCGGGCGGCAGGCCGCCGTGCCCCTCTCCCACGCTCATGCTTCCGCGCGAGGCGTGAAAGCGGATGCCCATGTCTTGCGCGGCGCGGATCTCGTCTTCCAACTGCACATCGTTGGGGAAGACATAATGATGGTCGCTGGCTGTCGTGCAGCCGGAGAGCAGCAGCTCCGCCATAGCCAGCCGCGCCGAGGCATACACATGCTCAGAACGCAGCCGCAGCCAAATCGGGTAACATGCCCGCAGCCAGCCGAACAGATCCCCCTGCTGCCCCATGACCCGCGTCGTGGCTTGAAACATGTGATGATGTGTATTGACCAGGCCGGGCAGCGCCACATGCCGCGACAAGTCGATTACTCGGTCGGCATCCCCTGGCGGGTCGCCAGCCCCCAGTGCGGCAATCACATTATCGCGCACGAGGATCCAGCCGTCAGCCAGCTCGCGCCGCTCGGCATCCATTGTCGCCAGGTGTTGCATATTCTTGAGCAGCAGCTTCATGACCTGGCCGCCTTGAGCGTATTTGCCAGCAGCATAGTGATGGTCATGGGGCCGACGCCGCCAGGCACCTTGGTGATATGACCAGCCACCGCCAGCGCCGCAGCATAATCAACATCGCCGACATAACGATAGCCCTTTTCGCTGTTCGCATCGGGCACCGAATTTGAACCCACATCAATGACCACAGCACCGGGCTTCAGCCAATCCCCTTTGACGAACTCGGCGCGTCCGACCGCCGCCACCACGATGTCCCCGCGCTTGACCACCGCCGGCAGATCCCGCGTCCGGCTATGGCAAATCGTCACAGTGGCGTTGGCATTGGTCAACATCAGCGCGACGGGCAGCCCCACGATGTTGCTGCGCCCGATCACGACCGCCTCCGCTCCTTCCACTTGCGCGCCAGTCTCGTTGATCAGCGCCATGACGCCGGTCGGCGTGGCCGGCGTGAAGCTGGGCTCACGCCCGCGCATACCCAGCCGACCCAAGTTCATCGGATGGATGCCGTCGACATCCTTCGCCAGGCTGACTTCGTTGAGGACCGCCTCTTCGTCAATATGGTCCGGCATGGGCAACTGAACCAGAATGCCATGAATGCTTGGATCGGCGTTGTAGCTGCGAACGGCATTCTCCACCTCAGCTTGAGTGGCTGACGCCGGCAGAATCTCCGCCTTGGAATGGATGCCGACCCGCTCGCAAGCGCGGCGTTTCATCCGCACATACATTGCCGAAGCCGCGTCATCGCCGACCAGCACAACACCCAGGCCGGGCACAAAGCCGGTCTCGTTCTCAAAATCTACCACCGCCTTGCCGATTTCTCCTTGCAGGCGCTTTGCTACCGCCCGTCCATCAATGATTTCCGCCGGCATCTTGTATTCCTTTCCATAAAGATACGCCTTACGATCGCCCTCTATCGACGACGCCCTTAGGCCGGGGCCGGTTTGCTATGGAGAACTATCAGCCCTCTTGCTACACTAAGCCGCGTCATTTTCTCTTGTTTAGGATAGCATACAGTGTACGCTTGTGAGAAACTTACTGGCGTCATCTTTGTCATGATTGGACCGGGCGGCGCTGGCAAAAATGCGATTATGAAGGCGCTAATCGCGGAAATCAGCATTGTTCGGCAGTTGGCGACCGCAACTACCCGGCCGATGCGCAGCGATGAAGCGCAAGGGCGGGAACACCTCTTCGTCAGCCGGACAGAATTCAGGCGAATGATCAAACGCGGCGAGTTGCTCGAATACCAGGAAGTGACGCCCGGCAAATTCTACGGCATTCTCCGCCAGACCGTTGTCGACGCGCTGGCCGCGGGCGCCGTCCGTATCGCCGATATCGAGGTGCTGGGCGCGAAAGTACTGGCGCAAGCCTTCGCAAGCAATGTTGTCCAGATATACATCACTGTGCCGGGCGGCGACATCGCGCAGCAGTTGGCAATATTGCGGGGGCGAATGGTCGAGCGCGCGGACCCAAACACTGATATCGAAGAGCGGCTGGAGCGAGCCAAGACCTTGGAATTGCCCTACCAAGACGAATGTGATTATGTCGTTGTAAATGACGATCTGCCGCAAGCGATTGGGCGCGCGCGCGCCATAGTCAAGCGCGAACTGGCCGAACGCGGTCTTCTGAGCCAGCCGTCATGACCGCGCTTACTGAACATCACCTCAAGCTTGGGGCGAATCTGGCGCCCGATGGCATTCCACTGGATTACGGCGATCTCGCAGCCGAGTTTGAATCGGCATCTGGCGCTGTCATTCTGCTCGATCGTTCTCACGAAGGGCGCATCCTTTTAAGCGGGCGCGATCGTCTCAATCTGGTCAATCGCATGTCCACCAACGATGTCGCCGCCTTGGCCGAAAACGATGGCTGCGCCACCATCTTCACCAATGCCAACGCGCGAATATTGTTCAGAGTTGTCTGTCTGAATCGACCGGAGGGATTGCTGCTGATCAGCGAAGCGGGGCAAGGCGGCGCGCTGGCGGAATTCCTGCGGCGCAACATATTCTTCGGCGACCAAGTGGCTGTGCGCGAAAATGCCGGAACAACGGCGCAATTCGCCATTCATGGTCCGGGGGCCCGCGCTGTTGTTGCATCGTTCGCCCCGGCTGCGGCGGACTTGGCCTTGATGGGCAATATTGACCTGAAAGCGGCCGACTGTCGGCTTATGGTGGCGCGGCGGAAACCGATCTGCGGCGAGCATTGGCTCTTTATCTGCGCCGCTGAACAGGCGGCCGCCGTCCATAGACTGCTGCTGCGCGAGGGCTCGGCGAGCGGCCTGACTCCTGCCGGTTCCCTGACCTACAATGCCTTGCGCATCCGCAGCGGCCGGCCGGCCGGCCTCGAACTCTCGTCTGACTACATCCCGCTGGAAGTCGGGCTCTGGGACGAGGTCAGTTTCAGCAAAGGCTGTTATACCGGGCAAGAGATCATTGCGCGCATGGAAAGCCGCGAACGCTTAGCCAAGACTATCGTGAAACTGGATCTGTCTGATATGGTCGCGGCGCCGGCGCCGATTTTCGCTGGCGGCCGCGCGGTCGGAAAGCTCACCAGCAGCGTCGAGGCGCCCGATGGCCAGATATATGCGTTAGCTGTCCTCCGGCTTAGTCAGGCCCGAGCCGGCACAAGTCTGCGTATCGGAGAGCAAGGAACCGAGGCAATCGTAAAGGAATTTGCCGGCTGTCAACCGCCTTATGTATCGCGGTTGATTTAGGAGAAGCAGTTGTCTCGATTCATGCCGCCGGCCGCATCACTCCAGAACCGGCGGCGGACCATCAAAGAAAAGAGCCCACCACAATTGCCAATTCTCCGGCTCAGGCGCGGTTGTTTCGAGGTCGAACAGGCGGCGGGGCGAAGCAGGCATGATATCTTGTTCGCCAACACCCTGCGGCAGAACCAGGACTTCACCATCCCGAACCATCTTGCCTTCGTCGCGCGCCCAATATTCGACATAGGCGTCGCTCTTGACGTAATCCAGCTCAGACAGCAAAGAGCGCTGATCAGCGAGCAGTCCATCTATCTCACGAGCGAAATCATCATGGATGCGGCCGAGATCGCGGTCCAATTTGATGCGGCTGCTAAAATTTAGCGCCAGCACCAGCCCGAGCGTCAAGGCGACCGCCAACATCACCTGAACGCTTGTCAGTCTGCGGCCGGCGTTAAGTCGACGTGCGCCGCCCGTTTCCGCCCCACTGTCTATGCCGATTTCCGTCATACCGATAGCCGTCGGAAAGTAGTATCCATCATTATCTTATACCAGCGTCGCGAAACCGCCAGCGCAGGCGACCGCCAATACAAAAAGCTCGGGGCGCGGCCGAGCTAGATAGATGCCGAAGGTGGGAGTCGAACCCACACTCCCCGAAGAGAACTACGCCCTGAACGTAGCGCGTCTGCCAATTCCGCCACTTCGGCAAGCCAATAACAAGCAGTATAGTCGCTCCTATTGAGATGTCAATATTCTAGTCGCGCGAGTATTGTCGCCGCGGCGTTAACGCAGCTATGAGTCTTGACTAGCTACTTTTGAAGTGGACGTTCGAAACATCGCGCAGTTGCCTCGCGGCCTGTTCCGGCGTGATATCGCGCTGCGCCTCGGCCAACATCTCGTAGCCGACCATGAACTTTTTGACCGTGGCCGAACGCAATAGGGGCGGATAAAAGTGCGCGTGCAGTTGCCAGTGATCGTTGTCGTCCTCATTGTATGGCGCGCCGTGCCAGCCCATGGAATAGGGAAACGAGACCTCAAACAAATTGTCATATTTGACGAGCAGCGTTTTCAGAATCTGCGCCAATTCGGCGCGCTGCGTGACATCCAAATCGGGCAAGCGGCGCGCGGGAAACTTGGGCAAGAGCAAGGTCTCGAAGGGCCAGACCGCCCAAAAAGGCGCCAGAACCAGCCAGTTCTCATTCTCGACCACTAGCCGTTTCAGGGCTCCCCGCTCTTGCGCAGCATAGTCCATCAGCAAGCTCCCGCCATGGCGTTCCCTGTAGGCGCGCTGCTGTTGGTCTTCCTTTGCTGGAATGGCGCTCAGGCTGTCGGTCGCCCAGATCTGGCCATGCGGATGCGGATTTGAAGCGCCCATCATCGCGCCGCGATTTTCGAAGACCTGGACCCAACGGAAGCGCTCCCCCAGTTCTTCAGTCTGTTGCGCCCATAAGTCTACAACCTGCGTGATAGCCGGCAGCGGCATTTCGGCCAGTGTGAGGTCGTGGCGCGGCGAGAAACAAATCACCCGCGCTTCGCCGCGTACCGCTTCGCTCTGGAACAATGGGCTGGAGCTAGCAGGCAAATCGGGCGTGACGGGCAAGACAGCGGCAAAGTCATTCACGAAGACAAAGGTGGCGTCGTATTGTGGATTGCGGTCGCCATTGGCGCGCAGGTTGCCGGGGCAGAGATAGCAATCGGGATCGTAACTAGGGCGCTCTTCCGCGATCGGGTTTTCTTGGCTGCCCTGCCAGGGACGTTTGGCGCGATGCGGCGAGACCAGCACCCATTCGTCCAGGAGAGGATTGTAACGCCGGTGAGGGTGCTCGCTGAAATCGAAGGACATTGATCAGGCTTTGATTCGCGCCCGGCCATGACTCAAGACAACCGCCGCTCGTTCCTTGACCTTGGTCTGAAAGCGGATCTCGCTCATGTTCCACCGCCACATCTCCGTGATCAAGGTCTCGCCCGGAAAGACATGATACGAGAAGCGCGCGTCCAGGCCACACAATCGCCGGGCGTCATTCTCACAGAATCGCTTGATCAGAGCGCGCGCCGCAAAGCCATAGGCGCAAAGCCCATGCAAGATTGGCCGATCGTATCCGCCAATCGCCGCCATGGAAGGATCAGCATGAAGGGGGTTGGCGTCGCCGGCCAGGCGATACACCAGAGCTTGTTGCGGCAACGTCGTCTCTTCATATACTCGATCCGGCGCCCGGGCGGGTATGTCAACCCTTCGGCTCGCGCCGCGATGACCGCCGAAGCCGCCGATCCCGCGGATGAACACAGATGTCCGCGCCCGGGCGAGCAAGTCGCCACAGCCATCGCAACTGTCGACCTCAAAGATCATCAGCAGTCCGCTACCCTTGTCCATGATATCCGCGATCTTGAACTGTGAGGTCACCGTCGCAGACGGCGGAAGCGGCTTGAGCACATCCAACTCTTGCTCGCCATGCAACAGCATCATGGGATTGTATCTAATGCCGGCGATATCCCCGCTGAGGAATTGGCGAACCAGGTCTTTGGCGAAAATAACGGCAAATGTCGGCAGCACCTGGAAATCATCGCTGAGCTCGTATACGAACTTCAACTCAGCGGGATCAAGCGGATCCGACGGCGCGCCGACGCCCAAGGCGTAGAGCATGGCATCCCGCTCATGGTAGGTGTAGCTGGTCCGAGCAAATTCCTTACCTATGGCCCGTTTGACCGTCTCCATTGACGGCGGCGTCATGTCGGCATTCCTCGTTCATTTAGCGCCAGCAAAAGTATAGCAGTCAAACTCTACAAGGCACACTATTCAAGCTTGTCCGGCATTGTGGTTACGCACTCGGAGCCGGTCGATGCCCATAAAGTTCCCATATCACGCGGTTGCATGCGGCAGCGAAGCAATCTGTCAGTAGCGCCGTCGGCTTAACCTTTGACAGCGCCTTGTGTCAATCCGCCGACAATCTGATCTTGCAGCGACAAATATATGATCAGGCTGGGCAGCGCGCCGATAACAGCCCCGGCGGCGAATACGCCCCAGTCTTGACCAAAAGTGGCGCTGATAAACTGCCAGAGGCCGACCATCAGCGTCCAGCTATCTTTATCGCGCAGCAAAACCCGCGCCAGCACAAATTCGTTGTAGATGCCGACGAATGACAAGATGCCAACCACCACCAGCACTGGCCGCACCAGCGGGAATATCAGACGCCAGTAGACTTGCCAGTGGTTGGCGCCATCGACCATCGCCGATTCATCTATGTCGCGCGGGACAGAATCGAAAAACCCTTTCATCAGCCAGATATTGATACCCATCGCCCCGCCGACATAAACCAGGATCAAGCCGCCGGCCGTGTTCAAACCGAAGAAGGGGATGTGTTGGCCGATCTGCTGCAACATAAGGAAGATCGCCACCATGGACAGCAGATTGGGGAAGACTTGCACCAACAAGATCAAGACCAGCAGGTTGCGCCGCCCGGCGAAGCGAAAACGAGAGAAAGAGTAGGCGCTGAAGGCAGTGATGAGCACAACGATTATCGAGCTCACACTGGCAATCACAACCGAGTTGAACATCCAGCGCAGGAATGGTTTGCGCTCCGTGTTGAGCAGAGTGTCCACATTGATGAGATAACTTGAGCGGATATCGTACAAGGCGTCGCCGCTTTGGAAGGTCTCGCCCACGGCAACTCTGATATTGTCGACGTAGCCATTTTTGGGCGCGCGCAGTTCTTTCTCTTCGCCCTCGATTTCGACGAGCAAGATCATTTCGGCGCTGCGTTCGACCCGAGCGCCGGCGAGCGAAACGATTCGCAGGAGCTTGCCCGGCGCTTCGGCCACGATGGTCCGCGTTTCCGGCAAAGGCGGAATAACCGTCTGCGAGCTCATGGATTGGCTGGGATTCAAGGCGGCCGAGATCACCCAGACAATAGGAAATAGCGCAAAGACGACTGCGGCGAGCAGAATGAGAATCTGCGCAGCCAGTTGCAGGTTTTCCGCCGGGCGATAATGTTTGCGTTTTTCGTGATTGTCTCTAGACATTTTCCGAAGTCTCCTCCCAGCCTTTGGTCAGCCGATATTGGAGCAAGGTCACCCCGGCGACCATCAGAAAGATGATGATGGTTATCGCTGACGCCAGACCGAAATCGGCGCCGCGTCCGCCGCCGAACGCCAGCCGAAAGGCGTAACTGATGAGAATATCCGTATGTCCGGCGGGCAGCGTGCCCGACTCGACCATCGGCGGTCCCCCCTCATTGTATGCCTCGATGATCACAAAATTGTTGAAATTGTAAGTGAAGGAGGCGATCAGAAGCGGGCCGACAGCGACCAAGAGCATCGGCAGCGTCAAGTCGCGGAATTTGTTCCACCAACCAGCGCCATCCACCTCGGCCGCTTCGTACATATCGGACGGTATCGCCGCCAGCGCGCCGCTGCATACGAGCATGAAATAGGGGTAGCCCAACCAAAGATTGACCAGCAAGATGCCCGCCTTGGCCCAGCCGGGATCGATGAAGAAAGGCGGCGGTTCCAAGCCAATGGCGCGAAGCATGTTGGATATCACACCTAGATTGGGGTTGAGCATGCCTTTCCAGACCGCCACCGATATGAGCCCGGGGATCGCCCAGGGCACGATGAGCAAGGTGCGGAAGGCGTGGCGATAAGGTATGCGCCGGTTCTGCAGCAAGAGCGCGAAGAGCAGGCCGACGGTAAAGGTAGACAACACTGAAATAAAGGAAAATCCAATCGTCCAGAAGAAGATTCTCGTCAAAGGGATACGGATGTCGTCGCGTTCGAGGAAGCTGCGGTAATTCTTCAAGCCGATGTTGGCGATGAAGCCGGTGCGCAAGGTATCGCCCGCCTCATTCTGGAATTGACCGGTGCGATAGACTTTGTCGTTTTGATCTCTTCCCGTCTCATACACCGGGTAAAACATCGAGTCGCTTGCCCGATCCAATACCGCGTCCAGCTCGTCTTGATACACGTAGCGCTGCGCGAATTCTCCCGCGTCTCTGCGCCCGGCGATGCCGATTGGCGCCGCTTCTGTCCCGAAGGTCAAATCTTGCGCCTGGCCGCTGGCTCGCAATGACTCGGCCCGGCTCAATTTGCGATAGCCTTGATAGTCCGCGGGTTTTTCCCCGCCGGCAGCAAGGCCCTCAACAGGCGAGAAATCAGTCATGGTAGCGAAATAATACTTGTCGCCGTCATTCTCATCTGTCAGCCAGAGAGCGAATTCGCCCGCCGTGTTCTGGTAAAGGTCCCAGGCATATACCTTGCCGCCTTCCGGCAGATAAGTTTCTCGGGACAAAAGCTTGATGACCTGCGATTTGGTCAACAAGTTGCCATCGCCATAATTGGTGAAAGAAACATATACCGTGTATGCAATAGGATAGACAACCAGCAAGCACATCAACGCGAGCGCCGGCGCGATCCAGCGCAGGGCGTAGAGATCGCGGCGCAGGTTGATGATATTGACCATCAGCGTGATCAAGCCGATCGTTATCGCCAATTCCCAAACGCCATCCGCAGCGAAGGCATAGACGAGAAACAGGGCGAAGGCATCGACGATCATCAAGCCCAAATAAACAGCGCCCAGTCGTAGAATCGCCGCCGGACCGTACCTACCGCGTTTTCGCTTCTGCTCGTATGAAATCTCAGCCATATTGGTCGGTCATTGAGCCCTTAGGCGTCAGGACCTAATCCTTTCTATTTGACCTGCCGAGAAACAAAAGCGGAGGACTGCCTCCCGGCCATCCTCCACTTTGGATTGTTCTTTTCTTCCGCGCCGTAGACGAAGAAGCCGCTTATTCATCCCCTGCGATGAGCTCGCGGATCTGCTCTCCGGCGTTGCCGAAGGCGTCTTCGGCGCTTGATTCGCCGGTGCGGACCAATTCCATCGCATTGCCCCAGGCGCTCCAAACGGCAGACATCTCGGGAATCGCCGGCATCGCCAAGCCTTCACCGCCGGCGGCGACGAAGCCGAGCATGACTTCGTCTTCCAGGTTACCGCGCGCTTCCAGCAAAGCCGGCGGCCGTGGATCGGCGCTGTATAGCGACTCCATCGTCTCCAACGTGGCGACGTAATCAAAGAGGAAGGCTTCCGCCAGGATCTTGTTTTCGCTAAAGGCGCTTACCATAAAGCCCTGTACGCCGAGGAAAGGTTTGCCAACGCCGCCCGGCCCGGCCGGCAGGCCCGCCACTTCAAAGCTGACGCCTGATTCTTCAATGCGCGGGATGGCCCAGGGACCGGTGATGATCATGGCGGCATCACCCGTTTCGAACATAGTGTGCATAACATCGTAGTCGATGCCGCTGGGCATCAAGCCATCAGTGCCATAGGCTTCGAGATAGGCGGCCGCGGCGATTGAACCCTCGCTATCAATGCCGACATCGTTCGGGTCATAGCCTTCGTCAGTCAAGCCAAACACGTAACCGCCGAAAGCAGTCTGGACCGGGAAGAAGTGGTAGGGATTATTGTCGAACATGATGAAACCGTACTGAGACGCCCCATCGGCAACCAACTGCTCGCTGATCGCGCGGACATCGTCCCAGGTTTCCGGATTCTCCGGCACCAGCCCCGTATTGCGGATGAAGGCGACATTCTCCGCGGCATAAGGCAAGCCGTACTGCGCGCCTTCATATACAAAGGCGGCCAGCGAGGCAGGCAAGAACTGATCAGCGACATCGGATACGTCCAGCTCCGCCAACAAGCCGTTAACCGCCAGCTCGCCGAGCCAGTCGTGCGCGCCGATGATCATGTCAGGACCTTCGCCGGCGGGCGCCGCTGTCTTGAATTGGTCGCGAATATCGCCAAAACCCAGTTCATGTACAACAACCGGAATGCCGAACTCATCTTCAAATTGCGCGCCCAGCTCTTCCAGGATCGGCGCGCGGGTGTCATCCGCCCAAATCGTTAGGTTATCGTCTTGCGCCGAGCCGACAAACGCGCTCGCCAACAGCACGATTAGCAAGACCAAAAGTCGTGTGTAATTCATGAGAGATTCCTTTACTTTGATTTCCTGGCCATTTATCGAGGCGATATACCAATTTTACAATAATGTCGCAGTATATCAATAGAAAGCGCCCGGTCGGGCGCAGGCATGTTATCGCTCCGCCGGCTGCTGCGGAGAAATGAGACGCAGATATTCCCATGTGTAGATGCCGGTGCTATGCCCGTCGTCCCAACTCGGCTGGAGGGCGTAATTGCCGACCGCCGCCAGTGCGATGATCGCGTAAGAGCGCCTTGGAACCAGCTTGAGCAAATCATCCGGAGCGTGCTCCAAGCCCATCTTGCTATGCCCGCCGCGGCATTCAACACAGGGGCAGGCTTCCCGCAAATGACTCAGGGGATAGCGACTGACCAAGCCATCGGTCCAGACAATTTCCAGCCGGCCCTCAGTCTTGTTCAATGTAATCGCTTGGGGCGTGGGGTGCATTCATGCTGCCTGTGTAACTGTCGCTGCCAGCTTATCGTATAGTGTTGCAGGAAGAATGAACAGGCGAATCCCTGCCGGCCCCGCCACACGCGCGCGCAACTTGCGGTAAGTATTCGCTCTGATACAATGGCTTAACCTGTGTCGGCGTCGCATTAGACGGATCAAACAATATGCTTAAAAATTATCGCCTTTGCCTGCTGCAGCTCTGCATCATCTTGCTTGCCGCTTGCCAAGGGCCTGGTATCGCGCCCGAACAGCAGACGGCGACGGCGGAGTCGGCGGCAGTCGCGCAGCATATCGCGACGCTCGGCAGCATCGCCGCCACCAACACCGCCGTTCACGCCACAGAGGCGGTGGCGATCGCAGCCACTGAAGCGGCGCCAACCGACCTGCCAACGGAGACTCCGACGCCTGATCCCTTTCCCACGCCGGTCAAGGGGAAGATCTATGTGGCCGAACAGCGCTTTGAAGGCGGCTGGATGTTCTGGTTGCAACCCAACGGCCAAATCTGGCTGCTCAGCGCCGATGAAACGGGCAGAAACATCTGGTCGGTTTACGATGATACCTTTGTGGAAGGCGAAGCGGAATTCGACCCGCAGATCGTGGCGCCGGAGAACCGTCATCAGCCGATACGCGGCTTCGGCAAACTATGGCGCGAGAACCTGGAAGTGCGGCAAGAATTAGGCTGGGCGCTGGAAACGGAGATCGGGCACACGACTCGGTACGAATACCGTCAAGGCGGTCACCTCAACGCCGATAATGCCTACGTGCCAGGCCCCGGTTACCATCTCGTGCATGGCGCTAGCGGCGACACCTTCCGCTTCAATGAAGATTCTTTCACTTGGTCAATCGACAGCTAAGAGTTGACGACACCATGCAGCATCTCCGGCGCCAATCCATCGCTCCTGACCGTCCCTTTGACTTCCCTCTCGCGGCCGACGCGCGCATTAGCAAGACGGACTATTGCGATGATCAAGCCTGGGTGGCGCGGCTAGGCGTCCGCGATGAGGCGGCGATAGCGCTGCAAACCCAATATGGCGGGCGCGCCGGCTTGGTGAGCCTGGTGCCTATGTGGCGCATCGATGACCGCGTCATTTACCAGACTCGTGCATACCACAAACGCCCCGCGGTCACCGCTTTCGCCCCTAACTTCATTCAGGTCGAAGCGGCGCCAAGACCCGAGCTTGAGCTCGTCGCACGCTTTGTGGCGCTGGAATCTCGGGCGGCCGGCGGCGAGTTCGCCTTGCGCAATCTAAGTGACGCTCCTATTGAGCTTCAACTCGATCTCTTTGGCCACGTCGTCATCAATGAGCGCAACCAGACCTTGAATGTATTAACAATGGCGGACTACAGCCTGGCGCTGCATCTTGGGCAGATCGGCAATCTCAATCCGGTGGCGACGCTGGAAGGAGCGAGCATCGACATCTACGGCGGTCGCATTAGCAGCCCCAAGCTGGGGCGCCGTATCGTGCTGGCGCCGGGTGCTGACGCGCGTCTGCCATTCGTCGTCGCCGGCTTGCCCGATATGCGCGATTCCTATAGCGTTGCCATGAACCTGCTGTCCCGCCCCTGGGAACGCTACTTCGAGCAGATTGATCAGAGCGCGGCTGCCATACCGAAGATCAGCACTGGCAATGCCGACCGGGATTTGCTCATCGACCTGTCCTATGCGCAGTTGATCAAATCGTTTATGGATCCAACGGAACACCTGCCCCACTGCTCGCTGGTCGCCAGCCGCGCCGGCAATCGTGGCTGGAGCCGCCGTGGCGATGGCAGCGACCACGTTCGCGCCTGGTCGGGACAAGATCCAACGTTTGTTTACCAGGCAACCAAGGCCTCCGCCAATATTGATGCCGATTTGGCAAAAGCGATCATTCGTAATTACTTGTCCGTCCAGGACCAAACCGGAGGAATCGATCGGCAGCCCGGCTTGGGCGGGCAGCGCCAAGGCGTCTTGCTCACGCCAATATTGGCGCGTCTTAGTCTCTGGC
Organism: Anaerolineae bacterium; assembly: GCA_022822545.1. Lineage (GTDB taxonomy): Bacteria > Chloroflexota > Anaerolineae > Aggregatilineales > Phototrophicaceae > UBA6055. The sequence continues at coordinate 25,474 of JAJEBE010000005.1, read as the reverse complement.
TGGCGCGGCAGACCGATGATCGGGACTTTGCCGCGGAAGCGCTGCCGGCGCTGGCGGGCTATTTTGGCAGTTGGCTGGCAACAGACGGCGACGACGATGGCGTGCCGGAATGGCAGTCGGAGCGCCAGATGGGATATATCGCCTTTCCCACCTTTGGCCGCGGCCAAGCCTGGGCGCAAGGCGCCGATATTCGCCAGATGGAAAGTCCCGATTTGCTGGCTTACTTGATCTCGGAAGCTGACGCCCTGCGACAGATGGCGGCCCTCGTAGGCGACGAAGCGACCGCAGAAGTCATGGCGGAAAAGCAGGATGAACTGGAAGCCCATCTGGAAGAATTCTGGGACGGGAAACGCTACACCTACCGCGATCGTGATTCGCACCATACCAGTGATGGACGGCATCTGCTCCAGCGCGGCGCCGGCGACCAGGTCCACGAGATCGGGCAGTCCTTGCCCAGCCCGGCGCGCCTGATGATTCGCGTCGTCGGCGGCGTCAGCCAACGCCCGCGCATCGCTCTCAAGCTGGAAGGCAAGGACGAAAGCGGCGCCAACTGCACGATAGAAGCGCCGGTGGGCGACTTTGTCTGGCAGAACAGGCAAGGCGTATACACGACCAGACAGCCCCTTTCCCACGTCGAACGAATCGCCATACGTGGTTTGAGCCGTGTGTACAAGGTCTACGTCCGCACCATCGATTACAGCAAGCTGGATATCAATGCGCTGCTGCCGCTGATCACGGGGCGTCTCTCGCCGGACCGCGCCGCCGCCTTGGTCGAAACAGCGCTGGACGATGCCCATTTTCTGCGCCCCAATGGCTTGACGATGGTCAGCGCCAGCGATCGTGATTACGACCCGTCGAATGCGCGCGGCGGCGGTGGCATCTGGCTGTATTGGTTGACGCTGGTCTGCGAGGGCATGGTCAAGGCCGGGCACACAAAAGCAGCGGCGGACATCGTGAAGCGAGTTCTGGATATGCTCGCGCGCGTCCTGGAGCGGGATGGCAAGCTGGCGCAGTTTTACCACGCTGATGAAGCCAAGGGTTTCGGCGAGGAACATCATATTGGCGGCATAGCGCCCCTGAGCTTGCTGCACGAACTCATCGGCATTCGGATCATAGCGCCCGACAAAGTTTGGACGGGCGGAGAATTCGGCTGGGGCGAGCCAATCAGTATCGAGCAACATGGACTTACTGTCAGTCGCGCATCCGACGAGATTCGCATTGATTTCCCGTCCGGTCACAGCGAGACGCTGCCGGGTGACGCGCCCTGGCAACTGGTTCAAGATCCGGCGCCTGTGCCGCCCGAAACCAGCGAGTCCCTGGACATACCGGAGATCGCCCTTCCTAGCGAGCAAGATGACGATGAGCCGCTGGTCATAGAAGTGGAAGACGGCAGCGACTCGCCGGAAGAAGCGCCAGAGGCAAAGGCGCCCGCGGACGACACTCCCGACGACGATGATGTCACCAGCAATGCCTAAATTGCCGATCACTCGCTATCTTGCCGGCGCCGCTTTTACGGGTGGCGAGCGAAGCAGACCTCGCAGTTGCAGGAATCCAGCGCAATGAGGTATCGGATCAGCAGGAGCGAAAGCCACGAGCATCGCGAGGTTCCCGCGACAAAAATGCAGTGGCGCCGACTGCTGGGATACCTGCTGTCCCACAAGCTGCGTCTGCTGCTCGCCACGATTGGCTTGATTTTCGCCTCGGCGCTGAGCCTGGTCTTCCCAGCGGTGATTCAGCAAGTCATCGATTCTGTCTTCCTCGAGGCCGACATTGTGCTGCTGGATACGATTACGCTGGTCCTGCTGGCCGTCTTCGTCTTCCGCTCCCTGGCCAGCTTCGTTCAAAACTACAATCTGAACTATGTCGGCGAGCGCATCGTCGTTCAAATGCGCACGGAACTATATGCCCATTTGCAAACGCTTTCGATACGCTTCTACACTCAACGCCGCGTCGGCGAATTGATCAGCCGCATTTCCTCGGATGTGACAGTCGTTCGCGCTGTGCTCACCGGCAATGTCAGCACTTTCTTGCAGCAGAGTCTGACGCTGATCGGCGCGATCGCGATCATGTTCTACCTCAACTGGCGCTTGACGCTCTTCATCATCGTGCTGATGCCGATCATCGTGCTGATCGCCTTTGTCCTCGGCAATGCAATTCGCCGCACAAGCACGAAAGTACAAGACGAAATCGCCGGCGCGACGGTTGTGGCGGAAGAGGTCTTTCAAAATATCCGCGAGGTCAAGAGCTTCGTCCGCGAAAGCTACGAGATCGACCGCTACAACGGCGCCATTGCCATCGCCTTCCGCGCCGCGGTCAAGCTGCTGACCGTGCGCTCGATCTTCGGTCCCATCATCGCCTTCTTCGCCTTCGCCGGTCTGGCGCTTATCTTGTGGTTTGGCGGGCGCGAAGTCCTCGATGGGCGGCTCAGCGCCGGCGAATTGGTTTCCTTCCTAATCTATGGTTTGACCGTCGCCGCCAACTTCGCCGGCGTCATCAGCGTCTATTCGCAGGTGCAAGAAGCGATCGGCGCGACCAAGCGCGTATTCGAAATTCTTGATACCGAGTCAGAGCTGCGGGATGCGCCTGGCGCTTTTCAGTTGACCGGCGTCAAAGGCGCGATATCCTTGCGCCGCCTGAGTTTCGCTTACGAAGACGATCTCGATGTTTTGAGCGATATCGACCTTGACATCGCCGGCGGCGAGGTGGTCGCGCTCGTCGGGCCGAGCGGCGCCGGCAAGAGCACCTTGTTTAATCTGATCCCGCGCTTCTATGATCCCGACCGCGGCGCGATCAGCATCGACGGGCATGATATCCGCCAGGTGACACAAAGCAGCCTGCGCGCGCATATCGGCATTGTGCCCCAAGAGACATTGCTCTTCGGCGGCAGCATCCGCGAGAACATTCTTTATGGCAAGCTGGGCGCTGATGAAGACGAACTGATAGCGGCAGCCAGGTCCGCCAATGCCCACGACTTCATCATGGAACTGCCAAGAAGCTACGACACCGTCGTCGGCGAGCGCGGCGTCAAGCTCAGCGGCGGGCAGCGCCAGCGAGTCGCCATCGCCCGCGCCCTGCTCAAGAATCCCTCCATCTTGCTTTTGGATGAAGCCACGTCCAGCCTCGACAGCGAAAGCGAGCAATTGGTGCAAGAAGCCTTGGGCCGGCTGATGCAGAATCGTACCACCTTGATCATCGCGCATCGCCTCAGCACCGTGCGTGTTGCCCATCGCATTGCCGTTTTGGACAAAGGACGGATCATTGAGATCGGCAGTCATGACGAACTGATGGCGCAGCGTGGGCTGTACGCCAAGCTATACGAAATGCAGTTTCGCGATGATGGCCTTTTTGTCGCTGTTTAGGGCGCCTCGCGCCAGCTTGTCATTTCATCCCTGACGCGTATTTGACGGCTGCCTCTGAATGCCAATTCTGTTAGCGCTCATCATTTTGCTTATCGCCGCCTTCCTGATCTGGTGGCTAATCTTCGAGACGGAAGGCGTCTACCTGGGTCGACGAGCCGTCATCGCGCTCTACGACCTTTACGCCCATCGCTACGATCGCATCAAGCAATTCGACGAAACCGCCGACATCACCTTGATCGGCCAGCCGCTTCTGGCGCGCGTCGCGCCACAGTCCGACCCGCTCATCCTGGATGTGGCGACCGGTACAGCGCGCCTGCCGCTTGTCATGGCGCGGATGGCCCGTTTCGACGGCCATGTCATCGGCATTGACGCCAGCCGCCTGATGCTCAACAAAGCGCGCGAGAAAATCATGAGCGCTCGCTTCGAGACCTTCATCACACTGCTGCGCCAAGACGCAAGCGCCCTGCCCTTTGACGATGAGACCTTTGATGTCGTAACCTGCCTGGAAGCGCTGGAATTCATGCCGCGCCCGGCTCAGGCGCTAGCGGAAATGATTCGTGTGCTGCGACCGGGCGGCCTGCTGCTCACAACCATTCGTATCGACACCCGCTGGATGCCCGATCGCACCTTCAGCGAGGCGCGAATGCGGACGGAACTCGAAGCGCTCGGCATGCGCGATATCGAGATCATGATCTGGCAAGAGGATTATAGCCAGGTCTGGGCTTGGAAAAAGGGGGCAGCAGCGCCAATCGGTCCCCCAGGGCTAGCGACAGTGTTGGATTCGACCGGTCAAATCCCCATTACTTATGCTGGTTAGGTCTGCTAGAATCCGAAGCCGTTTACGCGGGCGCTAAAGCGAGGAATTTCCCACTTGAATCAACTCAATCACGAACTGGAGCGGTCGATCCGCGCAGCGCTTCAAGCGGCCCAGGCGGACGGCGACCTGCCCGACTTTTCTATCCCGGCCATTCCAGTCAGCCCTCCCAAGCGCGCCAGCCAGGGCGACCTGTCTTTTCCCGCTATGGGCTTGGCTCGCTTCGCGCGCATGAAGCCGCTTGACATCGCCAATCTCATCGTCGAGCGCATGCCCGCGCTGGACTTCCTAGAAACAATAGAGGTAGCCCCCCCCGGTTTCATAAATTGCACCCTGTCAGAAACCTACCTCAAGCGTCAAATCGATGGCATCATCGCCGAGGGCGAAGACTACTTCCGCCTCGATATCGGCGCTGGCAAGAAGGCGCAGGTCGAATTCGTCAGCGCCAACCCCAGCGGACCAATCACCATCGGGCATACGCGCAACGCCGTGGTCGGCGATGCGATGGCCCGCCTGCTGGAAGCAGCCGGCTACGAAGTCCAGCGCGAATACTACTACAACAACGCCGGCAATCAGATGATTGTGCTGGGCAAAAGCCTGATGCTCCGCTACCAGCAGCAACTCGGCGACGACATTCAGTTCCCGGCCGATTACTACCAAGGCGAATATCTGATCGAAGCCGCGGCCGACCTCGCGCGCGAGTACGGCGACAAACTGCGCCACAAAGACTGGACCTTCTTCAAAGACATGGCCGAAGCGCGCATGTTCGCCTGGATCAATCGGTCGCTGGCTTCCATCGATATCCAGCACGACGATTTCTACAACGAGACATCTCTCTTCGAGTCCGAACAGATTTGGCAAGTCCTCGACACAATGCGCGGAAACGGCCACATCTACCAGGCGACGCACTGGGAAGGCGCTGACGCTGCCGAGATCGCTGATACAGAAGCCAAAGGCTATGAGCCGGCTACCTGGTTCCGCAGCACCGCCTTCGGCGACGAAAAAGATCGTGTCATGGTCAAGAGCGACGGGGCGCCAACCTACACCTTGCCGGATATCGCCTACCATCGCGACAAGCTGGAGCGCGGCTTTGATATCGCCGTCAATGTGCTGGGCACCGACCACTTCTCGCAGGCGCAAGTGGTCAAATATGGCGTACAAGCTTTGGGCCTGGATCCGGCGCCGATTCACGTCATCTTCCTGCAGATGGTGCGCGCCGTGCGCTGGAACGCGGAGCGCGGCGAATATGAAGCGGTTAAACAATCAAAACGCGCCGGCGATTTCGATACCCTCGATGATCTTGTCGCCATGACCAGCGCCGACGCCGTGCGTTATCACATGCTGGCGCGCAGCCCCAATAGCCAGCTCGACTTTGATGTCGACCAGGTGGTGAAACAATCGAACGAGAACCCGGTCTATTACATCCAGAACGCCTACGTCCGCTGTGCCGGCATCTTCCGCGAAGCCGACGAGCGCGATTTCAGCGACGACGGCGCCGACTTGAGCTTGCTCGGCGATGCCGAACTGAGATTCATCCGCAAGACGCTGGAGCTTGGCAACGTCATAGAGCAAGCGGTAAGCAATTACGAGCCGCACAAAATCGCCTTCTTCGCCCAGGAGCTCGCGGCCATATTCCACCCCATCTACGACCAGGTGCGCGTGCTGCATAGCGAGGTGCCGCCCGATGTCGCCAAAGCGCGTTTGCGCTTCTATCGCGCGGCTGCCGTTGTCTTCTATCATCTGCTCCGGCTTATGGGCATGTCCGCGCCCGAACGCATGTAAATGACAAGAAACTAGGAAAGCGCCATGGGACTCAAACCCGACCACTGGATCAAGAAGATGGTGACGCAACATCAAATGATCGAGCCCTTTGTCGATCAGCAAGTCCGCGACGGCGCGATCAGTTACGGCGTCTCCTCCTATGGCTACGACCTGCGCGTTTCGGATGAATTCAAGATCTTCACCAACGTGCGCTCCGCCATCGTCGATCCCAAGAATTTCGCCAGCGATTCTTTCGTCGACTACCGCGGCGATGTCTGCATCATCCCCCCGAATTCCTTTGTGCTGGCTCGCTCAATAGAATACTTTCGCATTCCCCGGCGCGTGCTAACCGTATGCCTCGGCAAATCGACCTATGCCCGCTGCGGCTTGATCGTGAACGTCACACCTTTCGAGCCGGAATGGGAAGGCTTCGTCACCCTCGAAATCAGCAACACGACGCCGCTGCCAGCCAAAGTATACGCCAACGAAGGGCTGGCGCAGGTCCTGTTCTTCGAGGCCGACGAGGTCTGCGAGCAATCCTACGCCGACAAGAAGGGCAAATATCAAGGACAAACCGGCGTCACGCCGCCGCGAATGTGAACGACAGAACCTTGACGGCCATGACAAAGCACAGCTATAATTTACGATCTGCGGGCGATTAGCTCAATTGGCAGAGCATCCGGTTTACACCCGGAAGGTTGTAGGTTCGAGTCTTACATCGCCCACTTAATGAGTTCGTTTCAGTTTCGGCGCCGCAGCAGGCGCCGTATTGTTTTGGCGGCGCCGCGCCGGCTCTGACTTCCGCGGAAGCGCCGACCATACACGCTCAGCTTGACAGCCAGTTGTCAATTGTCTACAATTTGACAATATTTCCGCTCATCATCGGCTGATTCATGATTCCCGCTAGCAGTACTGTCCTGGAAGTCCGCGACCTCCGAACCTATTTCCATCTGGCGGAAGGGACCCTCAAGGCTGTCGATGGCGTAGACTTGACCATAGAACCCGGGCAAACCGTCGGCGTCATCGGGGAATCAGGCTCGGGCAAGAGCGTTACCGCCCAGTCAATCCTGCAAATCGTGACAACGCCCGGCGCCATTGAGTCGGGCGAGATCATCCTGCGCCGCAGCGACGGCAGCCTGGTAGATCTGGCCAAATTGAACCCGCGCAGCCGCGAAATTCGCGACATCCGCGGCGCGGAAATCTCGATGGTCTTTCAAGAACCGATGACGAGCCTGTCACCGGTCCATACCATCGGCGCGCAGATCACGGAAGCGATTGAGTTGCACATTACCCGGGACAAACGTAAAGCCAAAGGCCTGGCGCTGGATATGATCAATCGCGTCGGCATCTCCAACCCGGCGCAACGCTATGACGAATACCCGCACCAACTCTCGGGCGGCATGCGGCAGCGCGCCATGATCGCCATGGCGCTCTCATGCAGCCCGTCGCTCTTGATCGCTGACGAGCCTACCACCGCGCTTGATGTGACCGTGCAGGCACAGATACTGGAGTTGATGAAAGAACTGCAAGACGAGTTTGGCATGGCGGTTATGTACATCACACATGATCTCGGTGTCATCGCCGAGATCGCCGATGTCGTAAACGTGATGTACCTCGGCCGAGTGGTTGAGCGCGCTTCGACCATCGAGCTCTTTAAGAATCCGCTGCATCCATATACCCAGCGGCTGCTTAACTCCATCCCGCGTTTGGGGCGGCGCGGCCAGGGACGCCTGGACGCCATCCGGGGCAGCGTGCCTGTGCCGATGAACCCGCCGCCGCAATGCGGATTCGCCTCCCGCTGCGACGAGTTCATAACCGGGAAATGCGACGCGGCTGTGCCCTCCCTGGTCGATATGGGAAACGAACACTTCGTGCGCTGTTACTTGCACAGCGAAGAAAGTGAACCGCAATATGCCTGATGCCAAGCTAGAGGCGCAGCCCCCCGCCCGCCAAGAATCGGACGATGTGATGCTTGAGGTACGAAATCTCAAGAAGTATTTTCCAATCGAGAAAGGACTCTTTCGAGCGGTCAAAGGACATGTCAAAGCGGTCGATGACGTCAGCTTCACAATCCGCGAAGGCGAAACTTTTGGCCTGGTCGGCGAATCAGGCAGTGGCAAAACCACGCTTGGCCGCTGTATCGTGCGCGCCATTTCGCCGACGAGCGGGCAGATTTTCTTCCGCCTGCCCGCTGGAGAACTCGTGGATATCGCCGCCCTCCCCAAGCGCGAATTGCGCGATGTGCGCAAGTACTTTCACATGATATTCCAAGATCCATACTCATCGCTCGATCCGCGGATGTCCGTGCTGGATATCATCGCCGAGCCGATCCGCAACAACAAATTGCTGAAGGCTAACCGCGACATTCAAGATCGCGTGCGCGAGTTGATGACCGTCGTGGGCCTGGATATCCAGCACCTTAACCGCTACCCGCATGCCTTCTCCGGCGGGCAGCGACAGCGCATTGGCATCGCCCGTTCGCTTGCGCCCAATCCGCGCTTGATCGTCTGCGACGAAGCGGTTTCAGCGTTGGATGTATCTATTCAGGCCCAGATTCTTAATCTGCTGGAAGATCTGCAGTCGGAGTTCAACCTGACCTTTCTTTTCATCGCTCACGATCTGTCGGTTGTGGAGCATATCTCCGATCGTGTCGGCGTGATGTACGTCGGCCAACTGGTCGAATTGACCGATACCGATTCGCTCTTTACCAATCCCAAACACCCCTATACTGAAGCCCTGCTGTCGGCCGTGCCAACCACCGATCCTGAGATCAAGATGGATCGAATCATCTTGCCCGGCGAGGTCGCTAATCCCGCGGATCCGCCCTCGGGCTGTTATTTCCATCCCCGTTGCCGTTACGCGCAAGAGCTTTGCAAGCGCGAGGCGCCCGAGTGGAAAGAGGTGGCGCCCGGGCATTTTGCTGCCTGTCACTTCGCCGACGAACTCGAGCTGCGCGGCGTGGAAGACGCGCGCTAATGGACCTTCTGCTTCTCTTCATTCTGGCGGCGCTGGCCGGCGCGGCGGCAGTGGCCGGCGTAATCGTCTGGTCGACGCAGCGAGCCGCTTCCTCAGCCATCACCCGCTATTTCAAGGCGAGCGAACACATCCTCGAAACGGGCGAGCCGCCGCCGGATTGGCTTGCCAACCCCCGGCCCAAGCGACTCTTCCGCTCGGCCAGGGCCAATGTCACACATGTCGAGTTGATGGCGCGGTTTGACGACCTGGTCCGCTTCTTCAAGCACTGTCGCTTTTTCGAGGACGAGTGGACGCGCCAGCAAATGTTGGCGCAATTGGCGACCATACGCGAAAACTGGCAGCAGCGCGCCCGCACTTGATACTTGCCCCAGCACGAGTATCGCCCATATTTCAACATAGTCCGCGGTAACAGTGCCAGCAGTTCCTTTCTTAGCGGCAGGCCGCGGCGGCCCGGCTCGGGCAGGAGCCCCAGCCCAAACCGGTAACTCGGTCCCGGCGATAGACCTCCATGCTGCAAAGTCGCGTGATCAAGACATCAGATCGCTTCAATGCCAGAATATTGGCTCCCGGCAGCGGCTATAACTTGCGCGCATAAACATAGTAAGCGCCACGTTCGCGTCCGTTCGCCAAGTTAAACAGTGAGGTGCTTATCGAGGTCACGCCGGCGCTAAGGTCGACCGTGAATGCGGTCAGGCTGTCGCCAGGTTTAATCGCCTGCGCATACTCGTCTTTACCGATTCGCAGGACCGCCCTATTAATGCCCATCGATCGATCCGCCTCGATAGGGTGCGTTCGCAATTCAAATTCATAACAGCCCGCTCTAACAACATCGATCAGCCAATAGCCGTTGGCATAGAATTCCGGCCGATCAATCCAGCGTTGCATCCATGGAACGCGACCCCGCGTCGGATGCCAGTCTCGCGCCGAGAGCAGCACCGGATTCTCATGATCTGTACCGACAGGTATTGCGATGACTTGAGCAAAGGCGTTTTGCATTTCTCGCCACCAAATATCATATTCTTGCTGGATCGCCGCCACTATATGACTGTTGGCTGGCGATACGTTATCATTTTGCGCCGGGTCATTTTTGATGTCGTGGAGCTCGTCGCCATTGATCAATCGCCAGCGACCGTTCAATACGGCCGTATGATGCCACTTCTTCGGTTCATCCGGCTGCAGTTGAATCACGATGGAGCGCTCCGGCAAGGCCGCATCGTCGCCGCGGACGAGCGGCGCCAGGCTCAAACCATCAAATTCGACATCGGCAGCCGGTTGAATATCGCAGAGATCGAGCAATGTCGGCAGAATGTCAATATGAGCGGTCAACTGTGAAATCACCCGTTCGGCGGGGAGCGTACCCTGCCAGCGCAGAAAGAAGTTGACGCGATGGCCGCCATCGTAGAGGGAACCTTTCTTGCCGCGCATGCCGGCATTGTAGCCCTCGCCGCTTGCCGGATCGTAGCCGGCCGCCGTGCCATGATCGGAGGTGCAGACGACGATGGTGTTTTCATCAAGCTCATGTCGCTTCAAGCAAGCGAAGAGCCGACCCAGATTCTCGTCGAAATTGTCGATCATGCCGTAGAAGTTGGCGCGGTCGTCCGGAATGCCCATTGCCGCGTAGGGCGCGGCATAGCGCTCAGGCACGATAAAGGGTGAATGCATCGCGTTGGTCGCCAGGTAGACAAAAAACGGAGATCCCGCCTGTGATTCGATGAAGTCGAGCGCGGCATCAAAGAAGACATCGGTGCAGTAACCATAACACTGTTCCGGTTCGCCGTTGCGGAAGTAAACGTCGTCGATGTAGTCATTGCCCCAGAAGTCGGGCAATTCACCGACGCCGCCGCCCCGGTGACAGAGCGCTTCATGAAAGCCTCGGTATTGCGGGGCGAAAGGATAATTGTCGCCGAGATGCCATTTGCCGAACATGCCGCAGCGATAACCGGCGGCGAAAAAATGATCGGCCATGGTGAGCGCGTCCGGACTCAGCAGGTGCCGCCCGTGGATGACATGCGAGACGCCGTTGCGCGCGGCGTATTGCCCGGTGAGCAGCGCAGCCCGGGATGGCGAACATAAAGGATCGTGATGATGGTCATCAAGCTGGGCGCTCTCGCGCGCCATCCGATCGAGATGCGGCGTCTCCAAAACCGGGTTGCCATGGTAGCCGATATCACCGTAACCCTGATCGTCAGTGATGATGAAGATAACATTTGGCGCTGACTTGGACATGGACGCGCCCGATGTGCCGCTGACAGCTAATTGTAGCCTCTTCGCTGGCTGATGCTTTCCCAGCGGATGATGAAATCCCAAGGCTCGTCATGGGCGAGCAAACCGAGGGGGTCACGCCCCTGAACGACGTTGTGAGCGCTGTAAGTCGCCACGTGGCTAAGGCCCCAACTCAAGCCGGAAAGAGGCTCGGCGTTATCGCGCTCATCGACGCGCAAAGCGCCGGTAGCCTGTGGCGGCGCGATAATGGTTGACTGAATATCAAAGTTGATGCCGTCGGCAGCGAACTGTATGGTGTTCTTTTCCGGACCGCAGCGGGTTAACAAAGCGCCGACGCCACCGGCGTAATTCCAGACCATAACTTCATGCCCGCTGTTTGTTACGGGATTGAGCGGAGACTTCTCATAAGGTCCGAGCGGATCATCGGCGATGGCCACGCCCCACTTGCTATGCATGTTGCTATGGCCGATGCCTTCACCTTTGTAGTAGAGCCAATACTGCCCCTCGCGGAAAAGCAGCGCGGGATCATGAACGCGAAGACTATCGAAGGTTCCCTGGACCGTCGCTTCCAATGGATGCGCGCGTTCGTCGACCTCGCCAGAAGGATCCGGCTCCACTACCGGCGCCGCACTCTTGGTCCAGGGACCCTGCGGCGAATCAGCCCAGGCGATGGCTATCGACTCCGGCGTGCAGCGCCAGGTAGGCGCAGCGGATACTTGATAGACCAGATAGAAATGTCCATCATGCTCCAGGACATCCGGAGTGAAGACGCTGCGTTCATCGTAAGCGCCAGCCGGACCGCGCTCGACGGCTGGGCCCTGTTCTTGCCAGGCATGGCCATCGCTGGACGTAGCGTACCAAACATCGCAGAGATCCCAGGGCATGGCGGGCAGTCTGTCGGTGGCGCGCTCGTGACCCACCGGCGGGCGGCCATGAGCGCCGCGGGTATACCAGACATAGTAGAGATCGTCGACTTGCAAGACACAACTGGGATCGCGGCGGACGATGCCACGCTCGTAGCCGAGGCCTTGAATAGGCTGGTAGCGAAACCTTGTGAACCAGGGATTGTCCTCGTCAGGCCCCTGAAAACGCTTCGTGGCGGTACTTGGCATGGGAAGTCCTCTCACAGCGATTACATATAAGTGCGGCGCTCGTCATCGATTTCCCAGCGGACGAGGAAATCCCAGGGTTCCTCGATACCAGCCAGCCCCAGCGGATCCCGACCTTGCATGATGAGATGAGAGCTCTGCGGGATGACATGGCTGACGCCCCAGCGGAAACGCGCCAACGGCTCTGTATTCTGCGCGTCATCGACGCGATATGGGCCAGCGGCTTGCGGCGGCACTACCAACTGCGCCATCACCTTGAAGTTGATACCATCGGCGGCGAACTGGATGGTGTTTTTCTCCGGTCCACAGCGGTTAACCAAGCCCGCCACACCGCCCGCATAGGACCAGACCACCACCTCGTGCCCGCTGTTGGTGACGGGATTGAAGGGCGATTTTGTGTAGGGACCGAGCGGCGAATCGGCAAGCGCCACACCCCATTTGCTCTCCATGTGGTGATAACCGATGCCCTCGCCTTTGTAGTAGAGCCAGAATTTGCCCTCGCGGAAAATCAGCGCCGGATCGTGAACTTGCAGGCTGTCCCAGGCGCCTCGCTCAATACAGTCTTCGGGGTCGCTCTGTTCGTCGACAAGGCCGGAGGGGTCGGGCTCGAGGATAGGCGCGGGGCTCTTGGTCCAAGGACCGTGTGGCGAATCCGCCCAGGCGATGGCGATGGATTCCGGCGTGCTGCGATAATTGGGCGAGCGCGCTACCTGGTAGACCATGTAATAGCGCCCGGCATGCCGCATTACATCCGCGGTGAACACGCCACGCTCGTCATACGCGCCACTGCCGCCGCGCTCGATAGCTGGGCCGCGTTCCTGCCAGTTATGCCCATCGACCGAGGTGGCATACCAGACATCAGCCAAGTCCCATGGCGTGGCCGGCAGCGCGTCTGTCATACGGTCGAATCCCACTGGCGGGCAAGGGTGCGCGGCGCGGGTATACCAGACAAAATACTCGCCATTAATCCGCAGAATGGCGCTGGGGTCGCGCCGCACCACACCCTTCTCATATCCCAAACCAGTTACGGGGCTGTACTTGAACTTGGCGTACCAAGGGTTATCCCGATCTGGTCGCTGAAAACGCTGCATGGCGGCGCTCAAGGGCATAATCTATCCCTTCGTCAAAAGCATCGTGGTGTGACACAGGCCACACCACGATAAACTTGCCTATGTTTTTGGCGGCTTAGCTACCGCCCTCGAAGTACCACTGCTCGGGCATGAACATGACCCATTGACGATAGCTCCAAGCCCATTGACCGGTCGTGTCATTCGGCGGCGTGTTCTTCAAGTTCGTCTTGAAGAGCAAGGGCTGCGGTGGACGCTGAATGGTGCCAATGATATAGAGACCGCCGAAGGAGGCATTGTAGAACGCTTTACCAGCGGCCCGCCATTCGTCGGAGCCATAGGTGGCGTCCAGGAATTGTTCGCCAAGTTCCCAGAGATCCTTGATCTCCTGCGGCGGCTCTTCGCCATTTTCTCCGTCGCTGAGCAGCCAATCGCGCCAGGGGATGCCGGAGGCGCGGTTGCCCCAGCTAACGCGGGTGTTGCCAAGACTACTCGCCACTTCGCCGATATCTAGGATATCGGCTGCCCAGGCCGAGATGTCAAGCGAATTGCTGTTGCGCAGTTCACGGAAGAGGCTGTCGCCGATGAGCTTGTACTGGGTCTTGACGCCGACTTCGTTCCAGTAGGACGCGATGAGCTCGCCGATCTGGCGCCAGGCGTCTTCGGGTACGTAGACCTGGAAGTTCAAAAATAGCGTTTCGCCATCGGGGCGCAGACGGAAACCATCGGCATCGCGCTGGTCCAAGCCCATTTCGTCAAGAAGCTGGTTTGCCAGGTCCGGGTCATATTGGGCATAGTTGGTGGTCATCCAGGGTTCATAGAAATTCGAGGAGGGCACCAGGGAATTCTGTGACGGATTGGCAAGACCGAAGTAGACAAGTTCGTTGATCTCGTCGCGATTGATGGCGACGGACATGGCTTGACGGAAGCGGACATCCCAGAAGATCTCCCGCAAGGGCAGGTTTTCGGTGGTGAAGTTGAAGCCCAGCGCATACTCGTTGCCGCGGCTGTATTCAGCCAGCGCGGTGCGATAGCCGCCGGCTTCTTCGTTTTCGCGGTAAGTGGGGTAGCTGGCGAGCGTGCCCCAGCCGAAGTGGGTGTATTCACCGGCGATGCCCTTCAAGTCCTGCACTTGAACATCTTCGACCAGCAGGCGGCGCAGGGTATCGGTGTAGGGCAACTGATTGCCGGCCGTATCCACCTTGAAGAAGTAGGGATTGCGCTCGTAGAGCTTATTGCCGAAGGCATCCTCACTGACAAAGACGAAGGTATTCAACGTTGGGGAATAGGGATCAGTCTCCGAGCCAAGATTCCAGGTGAAGTTATAGGGGCTCATCTTGGCATTGAACATCTGCACCCAGTCTTCAAAGCCCAGTTCCTCCGCCAGCGCGTTGGCATCCGCGTTGTAGTCCAGGTGGTACTGCTGGAAGTAGTGGGATGGACGGTAGCCGCGATGACCAACCTCGCTTCCGAGCTGAATGATCAGACCGTTGCGTGGTTCCGGATAGGAAAAGGTGATGGTGGTCTCGTCGATGATGTCCATCTGCGGCAGTTCGCCATCCAGGACCCAGGGACCGCCTGGAGACGGCGTGAGATCGGTATTGCCAAGGACGTCCTCAAAGTAGAAGCGGAAGTCTTCTGTGGTGAAAGGCGTGCCGTCCGACCATTTGTGGCCTTCACGCAAATGGAAGGTGAAGGTCGTCTGGTCGTCAGAAACTTCGTAAGCTTGCGCGACGTTCGGAATGATCGTTGTCAAGTCAGTGTCAATGGTAAGCAGCTTCTGCAGGCGCATCTCCAGGACATCCCAGCCACAACAGTTGGGCAGCGCTGTAGGTCCCTTCAGCTCGCCACCATATTCGCCGATTTGCTCAAGCGGCTGAACGACGACCGGCTGGGCGGGCAGACGCTCTTCGATCGACGGCAGTTCACCAGCGGCGACGCGTTCGGCTAGCATGGGCGATTCGCCCCACATGTCAATGGAATTGCCGGTGGCGGCGGTATAGGCGTCGAGATCGCCGTATTGGAATGGATAGACAAGATCGCCTTCGCTCATGTCTTGCGCCAGCGCTGCGCCCGAAAGCATGACAATTGTGAAAAGGAGCAAGGTAATTAAAGTAATTCGCTTCATGGCTTATAGCCTCCCTAAGATTGAACGCGGCAGGAAATTTGTCTTCGATTTGATGCTAATCAAGTGGCCTCCTTTCAGACCGGCGTATAACACTGCGGAACCCTGCAATACTGATTCTTCCCCAGCTTCCCGTCTCATAAACTAACAGAATCAAACGTCATTGTAAATTGTCCATTGTTGACAATTTTGGCGCGTAAAACAGATTTTGTATTAGAGTCTAGTGCAGAACTTCATACTCTCGCAGTTGCTCCCAGTCAAATTTGACACCATGCCCGGGCGTATCGGGCGCGCGCATAAAACCATCTTTCAACTGTGGCGGGTTCGTGATGAAGCGCTCCAGGCCAAAACTGTGTACTTCAAGCATGGATGCGTTGGGTATGGCCGCCAAGAGATGCAGGTGCAACTCATGGACCCCATGCGATGTCACTTGCAGATTATGGGCGTAGGCCAATGTCGCCACGCGCATCCAGTTTGTGATGCCGCCGATGTTGGACACGTCTGGCTCGGGAAAGGCGATCTTGCCGATGTCGATCGAGTGGCGGAATTCATATACGGTATGCAAGTTCTCGCCGGCAGCGATTGGCAAGCCGCCTTCAGTCGCGATCCGCGCCAAGCCTTGATAGTCGTCCGGTATCGTCGGCTCCTCGAACCAGAATACATCATATTCGCGGAAGGCTCGCGCCGCCCGGATCGCTTGTTCGACCGACCAGCGCATATTGGCGTCAACCATGAGCGGGACATCCGGGCCGAGGCAATCGCGCACAGCCCGCACCCGCGCTACATCTTCCGAGAGCTTGTCCCGCCCGACCTTGATCTTTATCGCGCGAAAGCCCTTCTGCAAGTTGCAGCGTGTTTGCTCAACCAGTTCGTCGGGATCAAGCTGGAGGTCAATACCGCCAGCATAAGCGCGGACTTGGGGGGAATGGCCACCGACCAGCTTCCAGAGGGGCCTTCCCTCAATCTGTCCGCGTAAATCCCAAAGAGCGATATCCACCGCGGATATGGCGAAGGACACCAGCCCACCGCGGCCAACATAATGCAGGCAACGCCACATCCGCTCCCAGATCGCTTCAATACATTCGGCGTCGGCGCCAAGCAAAAGCGGAGCAAGGTCCCGATCAATTAAGGCGCGAATGGCTGCGCCGCCTTTACCGATGGTATAGGTGTAACCGTGACCAATGACGCCACAGTCGGTTTCCAATCGGACGACAATGACTTCAAACTCGGTGTGAATACCGTGAGTGGCATCCCGCATCGGGTGGCTAAGCGGCAACAGAAAATGCTTGCTATCGGCGCGTTTGATCAGCATCGATTTAGAGCCACCCCCTGCCTTTCGCACTTTCGCAACTTGGAATCCAGCACAATAAGCACTGCAATCTGAACTCATCATGCCAGACGATTGTCCGCAAGCCCAACTATAAAAATAGATGATTTGCATTGAATTGTCAAGTGTCCATTGTTGACAATCTGCAATCCAGAGGATAAACTATAATGACTTGGCATGAATTGCGCTTCCCAGATTATGACTGAATTTATGGCAGCGAAGCGGAATAGATGAGGAATTACGTTCTTCAACGTTTCATATATATGGTATTTCTGTTGTGGCTGGTCTCGCTCGTCACGTTTGTTGTCATTGAGTTGCCGCCCGGAGACTACCTGTCCACCTACATAACACGCCTGGAGCAGAATACTGGGGAGCAGCTCAGCGAAGATATTGTCCAACGGCTTCGGCAGCAATACGGTCTCGATTTGCCGACGCATATGCGGTACTTCAAGTGGTTTGGGCAAGTCCTGCAAGGGGAATTCGGATTCTCCTTCGATTGGCAGCAGCCGGTCCGCGACATTATCGGCGAGCGGCTCGTACTGACGTTCACTATAGCGATACTCACAGCGATCTTTACGTATGCCGTTGCCATACCTATCGGCATATATTCGGCGACCCGCCAGTACTCAATTGGTGATTACATTGTCTCCTTCATCGGGTTTATCGGCTTGGCGATACCCAACTTCATGCTCGCTTTGATCATGCTATATGTAGGGTTCAAACAGTTCGGATTGAATCTCACCGGCCTGTTTTCGCCGGAATATCTCGACGCCCCCTGGAATTGGGCGAAGGTCGGCGACCTGCTGTTGCACTTGCCGATCCCGATTATCGTCATTGGCACAGGCGGAACAGCAGGTTTGATTCGAGTCCTGCGCGGCACGCTGCTGGACGAACTCAATAAGCAATATGTAATCACGGCACGGAGCAAAGGCGTCGGTGAAGTGCGACTGCTGTTTAAGTATCCGGTGCGGGTGGCGCTGAATCCTATCGTCAGCAGCCTCGCTTGGCTGTTTCCGTCGCTGGTTTCGGGCGGGACAATTACCGCATGGGTGCTCGGACTCCCCACCGCCGGACCGATGATGCTGCGCGCCTTGCTAACGCAGGATACCTTCTTGTCCGCAACATTGCTGATGTTTGTCACGATCTTGACTGTGATAGGCACTACTGTATCCGATATCCTGCTGGTGGTAGTGGATCCGCGGATACGTATGGAACGCGCGGCCAACTAGACGGGTTGAACCATGTGGCGACGACTCCTTGGCAGGCGGAAAAGTAACGAGCCGGCAACCGTTCAATACGACGAGAGCTACTATCTGGCGTCGCAATGGCAGTTAATGTGGCGCAAGTTTCGCCGTCACCGGCTGGCCATGGTTTCGCTCCTCGTGATCCTCTTCCTATATTCTCTGGCGCTTTTCGCCGAGTTCTACTCGATTAACGATCCCCACAAGCGCCATGTGAAGTATGCCAAAGCGCCGCCCCATACCTTGTATTTCGTCGATGAAGACGGCAACTTCCACCTTGTTCCCTTCATCTACGATCTCAAGCAAGAGTTGGATATGGATACCTTGCAGCGCAATTACACCGAGGACCGCTCGAATCGTTATCACCTGCGATTCTTTGTTGAGGGCGAGCCTTACAAGCTCCTGGGCTTGCTGGACAGCAATATCCACTTGCTCGGCGTCGATCAGCCGGCGGTATTCTTTCCCTTTGGGACCGATGATCTGGGGCGCGATTTGTTCTCGCGCACGATGTACGCGGCGAGGATTTCGCTATCCATCGGTGTATTCGGCGTGGTAATCAGCTTCGTGTTAGGCTGCCTCATCGGCGGGATTTCCGGCTACTTCGGCGGCACGGTGGATTTGATCATACAGCGAATTATCGAGTTCATCATATCGATTCCGCACATACCCTTGTGGATCGCGCTGGCGGCCGCCCTGCCCGCCGAATGGAGTTCGACGCAGGTGTACTTCGGCATTACCATCGTCCTGGCCACGGTCGGCTGGACGACGCTCGCGCGCGCTGTCCGCGGCAAGCTGCTGGAATTGCGCGAGGCGGACTTTGTCATGGCGGCGCGGATCTCCAATATGGGCGACTTCGACATCATCGTGAAACACTTGCTGCCTTCCTTTGCCAGCTTCTTGATCGTAGTGCTCAGCCTGTCTGTGCCAGGCATGATCCTGGCGGAGACGGCGCTTAGCTTCCTGCAGATTGGCATCCGGCCGCCGGCGGTTAGCTGGGGTGTGCTGCTGCAAGACGCGCAAAATATCCGCAGCCTCAGCCAAAGCCCCTGGCTGCTGATACCAGGCATATTTGTCATCGTCACCGTTTTGGCGTTCAACTTTCTCGGCGACGGCTTGCGCGACGCCGCCGACCCTTATAAGCAATAATCCTGGAAAGACGCTTCTATCCTTTCGATAAGCCGAGAAGAGCCGATGTCAACATCCGAAATCTATCGCACCCTTCCTGAACAGATCGCCGCCCAATTGCGGCAGGAAGTGCTTTCGAGCAAGCTAAAGCCGGGCGATCCCTTGCGCGAGGTTGATCTCTCGGAACGCTTCGGTGTAAGTCGCGGACCGGTGCGGGAAGCTTTCCGGCAGTTGACGCAGCAGGGACTGCTGGTCCTGGAGCCGAACAAAGGCGTCCGCGTAGCGCAGAACCCGAGTGTGGAAGTGCGCCCACTGGTCGTGAGGCTGCGCCGTACGATCGAGACCTTTGTTCTGAAGAGCATATTTGAGCGGATCACGGCAGACGATGTGTCTTACTGGGAAGATATTCTGGCGGATATCAAAGCGGCCTGCGAATCCAACGACGTCGACGCCCTGACCGAGCACGATTTACGCTTTCATCAGGCGATCATCCGCAGCCATGATGACAAGGATCTCTTCGCCTTGTGGCAGCCGATAGCGATGCGAATGATGATGCACTACAATCGCCTGGATGACATCATGGACAGCTATCGCGAGCATAAACGCATTCTAGATGCCATACGCGCCGGCGACAAAACGGCGGCGCTTGACGCCCTCGAAACCAACATTCAGTGACGCGGCGAAGGCGATTGAGTTTCTCCGACTGAGGACAATGAAATGGCGCAAGCAGCCTACTACGAAGGCAATCATGTAATTCGCCAGGGGCGAGGCAAGATGATCGAGCCGGGCCCCGGCCAGGTTCAATTGAGAGTGTCGCACTGTGGCATTTGCGGCACGGACCTGCACATCTATCACGGCGCGATGGACGCGCGCGTGAAGATGCCGCTGGTCATGGGGCACGAGATGTCGGCGACAGTACAAAGAATCGGCGATGGGGTTTCCGATGTCATGCCCGGGGACAAGGTGGTGGTCATGCCGCTCGCGCCATGTGACGACTGCCCCGCCTGCCATGCCGGGCACAGCCACATCTGCCACAATCTGAACTTTCTCGGCATTGATACGCCGGGCGCGTTCCAGAGCTACTGGACCGTGCCAGCCTACACCTTGCACAAGCTGCCGAATCAGCTCTCGCTGAAGCATGGCGCTTTGATCGAGCCGCTGGCGGTCGCCGCGCACGATGTGCGCCTGGCCGGGGTGAAGGCTGGCGATCAAGTTGTGGTGCTGGGCGGCGGTCCGATAGGAATGCTGGTTGCTCTGGTAGCAAAGCACTACGGAGCCGAAGTGCTCGTATCCGAGATTAACCCCTTCCGTGTCGAGATCGCGCGAAACTTGGGTTTGGCAGCCATCAATCCCACTGACACCGACCTGACCAAACTGGTTATGGAAGAGACGGATAGCGCTGGCGCCGATATCGTATTCGAAGTGTCCGGCTCGCAAGCGGGGGCGGCGGTCATGACCGAGTTATTGCGGACGCGCGGATTGGCGGTCGTGGTGGCGATCTTCGGGCAAAAGCCCGAGTTGGATCTCTTTCGTTTCTTCTGGCGGGAACTGCGCTTGCAAGGGGTGCGCGTGTATGAGTCGCAAGACTTCACTGCCGCGATCGAGCTGGCCGCTTCCGGCGCATTGCCGCTTGATGATCTGATCACGGATATCCGTCCGCTGAGCGCGCTGAAGTCTGGTTTCGAGGATATGGAAACGGGCGGTCGCGTTATGAAGATTCTCTTGGAGCTCTGAATGAACGTACTGGATAGTTTTCGACTGGATGGCAAGGTGGCGTTGGTAACCGGAGCGCGCCGCGGTATCGGGCTGGCGATGGCGACCGCCCTGGCGGAAGCGGGCGCCGATATCATCGCGGTCAGCGCCAATCTTGAAGAAAGCGGTAGCGACATCGAAAAAGAAGTGACGGCGCTCGGTCGGCGCTTTGCCGGCTATCGCTGTGACTTTTCCCGACGCGATGATCTCTATCGCTTCGTCAAACAAGTGACAGAAGACCATCCGGTTATAGACATCCTGGTCAACAACGCCGGCGCCGTACTCCGCCAGCCGGCTGCGAATCACCCGGACGAGTATTGGGACAAGATCATCGAGACCAATCTCAGCGCCCAATTCCTGCTCAGCCGCGAGATCGGCAAGGGGATGCTTGAGCGCGGCCGCGGTAAAATTATCTTCACCGCGTCCTTGTTGACGTTTCAAGGCGGCATCACCGTGCCGAGTTATGCGGCGAGCAAAGGCGGCGTCGGACAATTGACCAAGGCCTTCGCCAATGAGTGGGCGAGCCGCGGCGTACAAGTGAACGCCATCGCGCCCGGTTATGTGCGCACGGATGTCACCGAAGCGCTGCAGAACGACCCCGACCGCTACCGCGCCATTCTCGAGCGCATTCCAGCCGGACGCTGGGGCGATATCGATGACTTCAAAGGACCGGCAGTTTTCCTGGCTTCGACAGCTTCCGACTTTGTGAACGGCGAAATCCTGGTGGTCGATGGCGGCTGGATGGGGCGCTAGCCCGGGTCACGCCTCCGCGGCAAAATCCAACCAACGGGTCAAGTACCGATAGTAGGCCGGTCGACCTCGGATTGATCCGCCAGGATCTGCCTGCGCCAGTCGGCGGGAAGCTGAACAATCGGCTGAAACCAACTGTCTTCGTGCCAGTGAAGATTGCTGCGTTTGAACTCCGGCCGGTTGCTGTCCCGCGATAGTTCGCAATCAAAGCGAACAATGTATAAGCCTTTATTGGTGTTGGGCTTTTGCGGATGAATATGGCTGAGCCCCCAGGTAATGCCGCGCCCGTCGCCATCATCGGCGAAAGCATCAGGACAGAAGGGGCCGGGCGCGTGAGGCGACATCTGCACGTGCGCCATCGGCACGAAATTCAAGCCATCCGGCGCGAATTGCACGGTATCTTTCTCCGGGCCGTCCTGGATGAGTAAAGTGGCGATGCCGCCTTCATAAGGCCAGAGCATCGTTTCATGCCCGGAATTGGTCACCGGATTCAACTCGGATTTGACAAATGGTCCTTCAGGATGCTCGGCGATCGCCACCCCTTGCGCCAGCCTCAAATTGCCGGGCGATTTATCGGCCGGCGAGGCTTTGTAGTAGAGCCAAATCTTGCCCTGGTAGACCAAGGGATAGGGATCGTGGATGGCGCAACTGTCCCAATCTCCCGGTCCGCCTTGCGGAACCACCGGTCGGTCCAGCCGTGTCCAGGGACCGTCAGGCGAATCCGACCAAGCGGCGCTGACATTGACGCAGTCGTTTTGACGCCACATTGTGGTGAAGGTCTGATAATAGAGATAGTAACGTCCGTTGAAGACCAGGATATCGGGCGTCGAAAGCGAGCGGTCGCCGTAGCTGCCTTTTGGCGCGCGCGGCACGGCGACCCCCTGTTCCACCCAATCAAAGCCATCTTTTGAGGTGGCGTAACAGATGTCGGCCAAATCCCAATCCACGACCGGAGTTTCTTCATCCCCTTGGTCGATATTGAAGCGCCCGACCGGCATATGCTTCGTGCGCCGCCGGGTATACCAAACGTAGTAGGTATCGCCAATCTTGAGAACTTTCGAAGGATCCCGCCGTGACACAGAAAGCTCGGTCTCATCTTTCCCAATGCCCGTAACGGGCGAATATCGGAAGGTTGTATAGAATGGATTGCCGATATCTTGTTTGGGTGTCCACATATCGTAGACCCGCGCCATCGCCGCGCTTAGCGGACGGTCGGTCGGTTTTTCCAGCGGCAACTTGCCGGGGAATGCTCCCTTTGACTCGCTCATTTTTCCTCCTTTAATCGGGTAAGAAACGGGCAGCGCGCCAGCCCCAAATTGCCTGGCAGCGCGCAACCAGGTACAATCTGCAAATTGTAAACAATAGACATTATGGCGTCAAATCAAGATGACTGGTTCGGGAGCGCCGAAGAAGCAGGAGCGCTAATGTTAGCTGCCGATTATATCGTCATCGGCGCTGGGTCTGCCGGGGCGGCGGCCGCCTGCCGACTGAGCGAGAGCGGACGTGACACCGTGCTGCTGCTTGAGGCCGGCGGACCGGATACCAATCCCAATATACATATTCCAGCGCGCTTCTCGGATCTCTTTCACAGCGATGTCGATTGGGATTATGCGACCGTGCCGCAGCCCGGTCTTAATGGACGACGGGAGTATGTGCCGCGGGGCAAGGTCTTTGGCGGAACCAGCTCGATCAACGCCATGGTTTACCAGCGCGGGCATCCCTCGGATTACGATCGCTGGGCGGCGCAGGGCAACAGCGGCTGGGCTTATGCGGACCTGCTCCCCTACTTCCGCAAGATGCAGCATCAGGAACGCGGCGAATCGGCGCATCACGGCGTCGGCGGCCCCATCAATGTCGCCGACCCGCAGGAACCTAATCCGCTGAGTCGCGCCTTTGTGGCGGCCGCGCTGGAATTGGGTTTTCGCCACAATGCCGATTTCAATGATGGCGGGCAAGAGGGCTTCGGTCTATATCAGGTGACGCAGAAAGATGGTCAGCGGCATAGCGCGGCGGTCGGCTACTTGCGGCCGGCGCTGTCGCGAGCGAATTTCACCGCTCTGCCCCATGCGCAGGCCACCAAGTTGAACCTCGAGGGGAAACGCTGCGTTGGCGTCTCGTATCGGCACGAGGGCGAGGAAAAGGCTACCCGCGCCAATAAGGAAGTCGTCGTCTGCGGCGGCGCGATCAACTCGCCTCAACTGTTGATGCTTTCGGGCATAGGCCCGGCTGCCCGCTTGGAGGACATGGGCATCGAGCCAATCCAGGACTTGCCAGGCGTCGGCCAGAATCTGATGGATCATATGCAAGCGCCGCTGGCATATCACTGCAAAGAACCGGTGAGCTTGGTCGGGAAAGACGGGACCGCGCAAGTCAAGCGATATGAAGGGAGCCGGATGGGCTTGCTGACATCCAATCTGGGCGAGGCCGGCGGCTTCCTGCGCTTGAACGCGGACGCGCCAGCGCCGGAATTGCAGTACCATTTTGGGCCCGACTGGTTCATCCGCCACGGCTTTGAAACACCCGCCGGCCATGGCTTTACGATTCTCGTGGGCATGGTCAACACCAAGAGCGTCGGCAGGCTCGAGTTGCAATCGCCCGACCCGATGACGCCGCCGCTTATCGACTTCGCCTGTCTCAGCCACGATGATGATGTTCAGGTGCTTCTGGCCGGCATCAAGCTGGGGCGCGAGATCGCTTCCGCCTCGGCCTTCGATCGCTACCGCGGCGACGAGTTCTTGCCGGGCGCTGATGTCGCATCGGATGATGCCCTCATCCAATTCATTCGAGATTTCGCCACCACGATCTATCATCCGGCCGGCAGTTGCAAGATGGGCCGCGACCGAATGGCTGTTGTCGACGATCGGCTGCGCGTTCATGGCATTGGGAGCTTGCGCGTCGCCGACGCCTCCATCATGCCGCATATCATCAACGCCAATACAAACGCGCCCTGCAGCATGATCGGCGAGAAGGCTGCCGCAATGATACTTGAGGACGCCTAGCCCATGACCAAAGTCAGCAGCGAATTGCCGCGGCTTCCTAATGAACCTAGCAGCGAAAGACCGCCGGGACGCGCCCTGAGCGCGGCGAGCGAGCGCCTCTATGGCAAATGGGGGCGCTATGGAGATTCGACCAGCGAATTCTACACGACTTTCAAATACAGCCGATTGACCGGCATCGGCAAGGAAGCGGGCGTAACGCGGCGCGATCCCACGACCGTATTGCGTATCGACGGTACCTATTATGTTTGGTACACGCGGCGAAAGACGGCAAAGGACCGAGACAATCGGAATAGACCGCCGCACCGCGTTCAAAGCTGGGATAGTCCCGTATTCGATTGGGATCTGGCGGAGATTTGCTACGCCACCTCCAACGATGGCTTCCACTGGGAAGAACAAGGCGTGGCGGTCCGGCGCGGTCCCAAAGACGCGTACGACGGACGCTCCGTCTTCACGCCCGATGTGCTGATGACGGGCGACAAATTCTATCTCTATTATCAGGCGGTCGATTACCCCTACCGCACGCGGACGCGCAACACAGTTGGCATGTCCTGGGCCGAGTCGCCCGATGGTCCCTGGCATCGCGCCGAAGCTCCGGTGCTTGTTCCCGGCGAAGCGGGCGAGTGGCTGGGCGATGAAGAAGACAACGACGAGGTCCGGCGTTATGGCGCTTGGGACAGCCACAAGGTGCATGATCCCTTCATCCTCGTGCGAGAGGGCAAGTACTGGCTCTACTACAAGGGCCAGCCTATGGGCTGGACCACCAAGTATTCGCGAGGCATCGGCTGGGGCGTGGCGATCGCCGACAGTCCGGAAGGCCCCTTTGTCAAGTCGCCGCTGAATCCAGTC
>JAJEBE010000018.1 GCA_022822545.1 Anaerolineae bacterium | reverse complement strand
CTGCTGCCTCCCGTAGGAGTCTGGGCCGTGTCTCAGTCCCAGTGTGGGGGGCCACCCTCTCAGATCCCCTATCCGTCATCGCCTTGGTGAGCCTTTACCTCACCAACTAGCTGATGGAACGCAACCTCATCCCATATCGCTATCGCTTTGAGCGCGCATCTCTAACTAACGCGCTATCATCCGGTATTAGCCTCTGTTTCCAAAGGTTATCCCAATATACGGGGCAGATCAGTTACGTGTTACTCACCCGTGCGCCACTCTCAGTAAACACAAGTGCTTACCTACCGTTCGACTTGCATGTATTAGGCACGCCGCCAACGTTCATCCTGAGCCAGGATCAAACTCTCCGTATTCACAGGGTTTGTTTCGCTCTGTCTTAACCTGCTATTCTGCTGTTAATCCGCACTCGCTTGCCCTCTATAACTCAGGGCGCGAAAAAGCGAGAGCTATACTCTCACTCTTAGTCCCGATAGCTTATCAATTGACATATCCGCTGTCAAGGATAGATCTGACAAATGAACACGATTGGGCGGTTTCAACGCAGCGGCATACTGTCAAGCCCAAATTCGAAATTCAAACTTTAGTTTAGACCAGGGTGACACGCAGCGCGCTTGATCTTAATAGCAGCGCGCGCCGACGTGGTCTTCTTTTCAGCTTTCTTGGGCTTGGAAGTCTCCATGCCTTTCTTCTCTCTCTATGACGCCAACCCCTTCAGGCGTCGACGCTCGAGAAACGTAGGCAAAATACTTGTGCAAATTCGAGCTTGGCAGGAGTCAAACGACGCGAAGGCGCTATGATGGTTCCGGGGCAAATTCTTCCTGGCTTGTTTCGGCCTGTGACGCGACTTCAACTTTAGCTTTGGCGCGATCGCCGAGCACATCTTTCACATACATTTCATCCACCAGCACAGCGACGCAGGCGCTCAGCGGCACGGCAAGCATCAGACCCAGAAAGCCAAAAAAGAAGCCAAAAATGATCTGGCCCAGCAAGATCAGGATCGCGGGCATATTCATCCGTTCGCTGGCTAATACCGGGCTCACGACCTGGCTCTGTATGAATGAAACGCCATATATAATCACCACTGTCCAAACGACATTCTGCGGGGCTTGCACCAAGGCAACCGCCACTGACGGCACCAAAGCCACGACGGGACCAAAGTTCGGGATAAAGGAAAGGACGCCGGCCAAGACACCCAACGCGACCCATTCACGAATGCCCAGAAGCGCAAGACCCAGTCCCGTCAATATCGCAACGACAACCATCGACACCGCGGTGACGCTGATCCAGGCGCGGAGCGTCGAATCGATACGCCCCAATATCGTCATCATCCGTTCGCGATACCAAAGCGGTGTCAGCTTGATAATCCCGGAAACATAACGTTCGGGTTCCGCCAGGAGGTACATGCTAAGGAAAAAGATGATGAGCGCGCTCAGAATAGTATTGGCGACTCCGCCGACTACCGGCAAGACTGTCCCGCCCAGCCGGCCGACGGCATCGGTAACTTGCGAAACAAACTGATTGATCAAGTCGTCACTGATGAGATCAGTGTTATCGCCGGAGAAAACCCCTTCCAGCGGCGGAAACAATTCGATCAGAGCTTCACTCGTGATTGAGTGGCGCGCCTGTTCCAAACCGCGCGGTATCACGTCATTTGCCAGAACATCAAACTGCGTGACTATCGTACGCAAGATTGGCATCCCGAGCAGACCAATGATCACAAAAAAGCCGACGACGCTGACGACGATCGCAACCAAGCGATTCATCTCGAAACGGCTCACAAGGACACGAATCGGCATCGTCAGGAGCACGACCAAAACCACCGCGGCAAATGTGAGCATCAGTGTGCCGCGTATTTCCCAAACGAATACCAGTCCCAACACGATAAGAATTGTCGCGACAACATTGCGCAATCCGATGTTGATGGACCGGGTGCTCTTCACACTCATCTCAACTCCGCCGAAGAGATACTATTGAGAAACCGCCCGAAAGTATGCGGGCAAGCTCCTTCTAACTCATCGACAACGATTGTAACATCCATAACCCGTTAGGCCTAATATAGTTGTGGCCTCGCGGGCAAAGTAGCGAGGCGATACAATTCTTCCAGAATCGAGAGGACAGCCGATGAAGTTTGATGTCACGGTATTCGCGAAGGATTTGAATGGCGCTGCTCCTTTGGCAAAAGCCGTGGAAGAGTATGGCTTCGACGGTTTATGGGTGGCGGAGGCGGCGCACAATCCTTTTTTGCCGCTGGCGCATGCGGCGCTGTCGACCAGCCGCATCTCGCTCGGCACCGCCATTGCAGTCGCCTTCGCCCGCGACCCGCTGATCATGGCGCAGACCGCCTGGGACCTGGCCGAACAATCGAGCGGGCGCTTCATCCTCGGCTTAGGCACGCAGATCAAGCCGCACATTACCAAGCGCTTCAGCGCGAGATGGGGCAAACCGGCGCAGCAACTTCGCGAATACATCAAAGCACTGCGTCTGATCTGGCATAATTTTCAGACTGGTGATGATTTGGAGTATCGTGGCGAGTATTACAATCTCTCCTCAAAGGCGACCGATAGACCGGCCCGGCCGATGCCATACCATCGGATTCCGCTCTACATCGCCGGCGTCAACACGGGACTAGCGCGGCTCGCCGGCGAGTGCTGCGATGGTTTCCACGTCCACTCGTTTCATACACCGCGATACCTGCGCGAAGTCTTGCTGCCGGTTTTCCGCGAAGGGCGCGCCAAGAGCGATCGTTTAGACGCGCTCACGCTTTCTTGCGCCGTATTCGTCGTGACCGGCGCTGACAAAGACGAAATCGAAGAAAGCAAATTGCTGACTAAATCCCAGATCGCCTTCTACGCCAGCACGCCTAGTTATCGGCGCGTCCTCGAGTTGCATGGCTGGGAGGATCTCATCCCGCGTTTGAACGGGCTGCTGCGGCGCAACCGTTGGCGCGAAATGCATACGTTAATCGGCGATGACATGCTCGAGCAGTTTGCCGTCATAGCGCCACCGGCTGAGCTGCCCTACAAATTACGCGAGCGCTATATGGGCCTGCTTGACCGCGCCGGGTTTTATTTTCCCTTTGAACCGTCGGACAAAGGCAAAGGCCTGGTCTGGCAGCATGCAGCGAAGGCGATGGGGCGCTGATGCCGATCATCAAGCTCGACGGCGAAACAGTCAAGTACGCGGTCCGTCATAGCAGACGGGCAAAACGCGTCTTCGTCAAAGTCAGTTTGGAGAGTGGGCTGGAGGTAGTCTACCCGGCAGGCGAACGAAGACCAGCGCCGGAAGAATTGTTGCGCGCCAAATCCGGCTGGGTAATCAAAAGCCTGCGCCGCGTCCGCCAAGCCAGCGCGAATCATTTCCGCCGAAGATACGAGGACGGCGAAATCTTTCTGGTGCGAGGAGAGCCCTTTCGTCTGCAGCTTTGTTGCGATGACGCGGGGAATGAAGCCACTGTGGGATTGCATGGCGACGCGCTTGAAGTCACGCTAACGGCTGACGCCGCCTGTGACGGCCTGGAATGGCGGCGGGACGCGATCGTGAGCTTCTATCGTCAGATCGCCAAGGACTATTTGCCAGCTCGGGTCGCCGAGCTTGCCGCAGAATACGGCTTCAGCTTCAACAGACTGCGAATCAAGCACCAGAAGACACGCTGGGGAAGCTGCTCCGCAAAGGGCAATATCAACTTGAATTTGCGGCTGATGATGGCGCCGGATGAAGCGGTTGACTACGTCATCATTCATGAGCTTTGCCATTTGCGCGAACTCAATCATAGCAAGGAGTTCTGGGCGCAGGTGGAGAATTGCTGTCCGGAATATCGCAAGTGGATAGCCTGGTTCAAGCAGCACCGGGCGCAGCTTGTCTTGTGAGGTGAGTGCTTGACTATTGGATCACTGAAACTCGATATCTTGTTATATCCGTCCAAGAACTTCTGCGCTGATGCTGATTTGATTGGGCGAGCCGAGAGCTTGGGTTATGACGCCGCGTGGATCGCCGATAGCGGCGGAAATCCCTTTTTCGCGCTCACCATCGCGGCGGCGGAAACACAGCGAATCGGGCTCGGCGCCTGGTCCGCCCATGCCTTTCCTCGCAGCCCTATGGTCACCGCCCAGATCGCCTGGGATCTGGCGCGCCAGTCGGCTGGACGATTTGTTCTCGGGTTGGATAGCGGCTTGCGTAGCCGCGTTGATAGTCCAGGCGGCACAGAATCACAGAGTCAACTCGGACGCATGCGCGAATACATCGAGAGCCTGCGCGCTATATGGGATACGTTCCAGACGGACGCGCGGCTGCGTTTTCGCGGCGAGCATTATACCTTCCGGCTGATGGCGCCCTTCTTCAATCCGGGTCCCATCGACCAGCCTGATATTCCGATCTTCCTGACTGGCGCCGATTCAACGCTTGGCAGGCTTGCCGGCGAACTCTGCCAAGGCTGGGCGGCGCCGGCGTTGCACACGCAGTCATACCTCAGCAACGAGTTACTGCCGGCACTAGTCAGCGGCTTGAAATCCGCCGAGCGGGAGCGACTTGATGTCGAATTGGCCGCGCCCGTGATCGTCGTCAGCGGACAGGATGAGGCGGAATTGCAGCGAGCGAAACATGCGGCCAAAAGACAGATCGCAAACCTGGCTCGGTCGCCGGCAAATCGCGGCATCATTTCCTATCTCGGTTGGGAAGAGACAGTCGATGAACTCAAGGCAATTGCGACATCAAAACGTTGGGAGATGATGCCCAATACAATCACGGACGACGCCCTGAGCGAAGTCGCAATAATCGCGGAGCCGCAGGATATCCGCGCCCGAATACAGGAGCGCTACGCTGGCGTCGTGGATCGCGTCTGTGTCTGCGTTGGTCGGGAAAACGCCGGGCTGATCGAAACTATCATGAGCGCATGAAGGCGCGCCCAGAACCATAGGATCACATGTAAAGCTCCGGCATGGGTTCTTCAACAACTTTGAAAATGCGGAAGCCGCGCTTTTGATAATTCGCCAGGGCATGAGGCCCATCCAGATTGCAGGTATGCAGCCAAACTCGCGTCGTGTCCATTTCCCAAGCGCGGGCGACCCCGTAGCTCAAAAGATGCTTGCCTAATCCCCGCCCCATATAATCGCGCCGCAAGCCAAAGTAGGCGATTTCGACTGACTCATCGTCGTGCTTATATAGCTCAACGTAGCCGCCGGGCGAGCCGCTCACATACAGGACGTGTACCTGTGTTCGCGGCGAATTCAGGATTTTCCGCAGCTCGGCGCTGGAGATTTGCAGGCGGTCGCGCCATGCCCACTCTTCGCCAACCGACTGATACAAGAACTTGTAGAAACCCAGGTCGGGCATTTCCATGAGAACGATTTCAACGTCATTGGCCTTGATATAGGCAGGGGCAAAATGAACCGGACTGGTCATTTCCAGGTAGGTGGTAATGAGCATCTCGGCCTGTCTGGTTGCGATGGCCATCAGTGAGCGCCACCTTCTTGTCAAACCGCCGACTGTGGTCGCCGAGCGGGTTTGCTATTTTCCGAGATCGCAGCGACCCCATTCGCCGCCGCCGAGCGGCTGATTTACAGATACCCTAACGACAATTGTTAGCATATCCTATCGAGTAAACGACACTTATGGCATAAAGACACAAAAATCGCCAGGCAGTCCTAACCAATGTCACCAATTCGAAGGGCGGCAACCGCGTCTTGCTGGCGGTATGGGCAGCCGCTACCATGATTCCTGTTCTTAATATCCAAATGCGGCAGCGCCTGCGGAGCCAGCTGTGATAAAGCGCCTGAGCCATAAAATCTCGATGCTGAGGTACAAGCCGGTATCGACCAAACGCTTGGCTGAGCGCATCGCCGAACAAGGCAGATCAGGCGACGGCCATACCTTGATTGAAGTGCTCAAGGAACGTCTGGCGCACCAGGACGGCAGCCTCGAAGGCGTTGACTGGTCGGGCGCAGCGCTCAATAGCGTGGTCCTATCTTCCAGCCGTTTGGCCGGCGCCAGCTTTCACTCCGCCGAACTGCGCGGCGCTTATTTCGGCTACTCCGATCTGGTAGTGGCGGATTTCAGCAAAGCGAACCTCCGCGAGGCGCATTTTCGTGAGGCGCAACTGACGGGCGCAAACTTCGCCGGCGCAGATTTGCGCGGCGCGAACTTCGCCCGCGCCAGCTTGCAAGACGTCTCGTTCGCCGGGGCCGACCTGACCCGCGCGAATTTCTGGGGCGCTGATCTTCGCGGGGCCGATCTGGAAGACGCGGAATTGGCGGGTTGCAGTTTCCTGACTGCTGTCGTAGATGCGGATAGCGGACGGCGAAGTTTCGCGGCCAGTCGAACATAATGAGACGTCTGAGGATTAAGCAATTGGCGTATTGCCTGTAAAATCACTTCAGATAGCCGGGAGGTCTCAATTGGCGCACATAGTCACGTTCACACGAAGCACGCCAGACACAGCCGCGAAAGTCTGGGTCGATAACAAGGGCGAGGTCACTTGGGGCGATGTGGCCACGGTCGTGAATCCCTGGGATGAATACTCGCTTGAAGAGACGATCGTCCAGGCGAAAAGCAGCGGCGGAGAATCAACCGTCATTGCTATAGGCCCAGCCTTGCACGACGACGCCCTGAAGCACAGCATCGCTATGGGCGTCAAGAATGCGCTGCGGATCGAAGAACCCGGCGCCGATATGAATGACAGCCTGGTATGGTCGGCATTAGCGGCCGGCGCCATACAGAAATTGGGCGATGTCGACTTGATCATCTTCGGCAAAGAGAGCGTCGATGCGGCCACCGATCAGCATACCTTCCAACTGGCGCGCCGCCTCGGCTGGACCATGCTGAGCTACGTCTCCGCTATCCTGGAAGTGGATTATGCGGCGGGCGTCATCAAAGTCGAGAAGATGCTGGAACAGGGAAAACAAGTGATTGCGGCCAAGTTGCCGGCCGTCATCTCGGTGATGAAAGGGATCAACGAGCCGCGCTATCCGAACTTTCTTGGCATTCGCAAGGCAGCCAAGGCGCAGATACCGGTTTGGTCGGCGGAAGATATTGGCGTTGCGCTGCCGCAGCCGGCGACCAGCGCCCTGCGTTACATGAATCCGCCGGCGCGCGCTATCAGCACCGAGATCGTTGAAGGAGAGGACACTGCCGCCAAGGCGGCTGCCTTGGTCGAGCGTCTGTTTGAGGAGAAGGTACTTTGAGCGTTTTCGTCTGGATTGAGACTTTTGCCGGCCGCGCGCTTCCCGGCAGTTGGGAGGCGCTTGGCGCCGCCGAGAAGATTGCGGGAAGCTTTGATACCGACATCACGGCGCTGATGTTTGGCGCGGAAGCCGCCTCCATAGCCAGTGAGGCCGGGCGGCGTGGCGCGGCTCGGGCAATAGTCTGCGCCGATGGCAGTTTGCTGGAGTATCGCCAGGAGACTTACGCGGCGCTATTGAGCGCGCTGATCCAGGATCGGCGACCGGTCGCTGTCGTTTCAGTCGCGACCAATCGCGGCCGGGAATTGTTGGCTAGCGCGGCCGGCGATACCGAGAGCGGACTTATCTCCGATGTCATAGATCTCCGCCTGGAAGACGGTAAGATCATCGGCACGCGCCCCGCCTACGCCGGCAAGGTCTTGATGGAAATGACCTGCCATACCGCGACGACTTTTGTCACGATCCGGGGCCGCGCCTTTCCGGCGGCAACGCCCGGCGATGAGTCAGCCGTAGCTGTTGAAGAAGTAGCCGCCATACCTGTGCCCGAATCCATTCAGACAGAAGTCCTCGACTTCGCGTCTGAGGCGGGCAAAGTCAACCTGACTGACGCAGCCGTCATCGTCAGCGGCGGCCGGGGAATGGCCAATAATCCAGCAGCGCCGCCGGGCGATATTAGCGGCGACGAGGCGACTATATGGAAAGCGAAGGATGGTTACGCCAATACGCTGACTCCGCTGGCGCAGACGCTCGGCGCGGCCATCGGGGCAAGCCGCGCTGCGGTAGACGCCGGCTACATCCCTTATGAGCATCAGGTCGGGCAAACAGGAAAGGTCGTCAGTCCCGATCTCTATATCGCTTGTGGCATCAGCGGCGCGATACAGCACCAGGCAGGCATGCGCAACAGCAAGATCATTGTGGCGATCAACAAAGACGCGCAAGCGCCAATCTTTAAATTGGCGCGCTATGGCATTGTCGGCGATCTCTATGACGTTGTGCCCGCCCTGACAGCAGCGCTGAAAGAACGCCTGCATAGCTGATACCGGCTGCTTCTTGGTTGCATTGTACACTGCCAACCAGCATTCGCTTGGAACATTTCACCATTGTATGGACATGGCTAGCAGGTAGGCTAATGACCGACGTGGCGCTATTTTCCGCCACCCCAAACAGCTATCAGATAATGTCATAGCCGGGCGAAGTTCGTTCAGTCATGCAACTCTTAATTGTCACCGCGGTCCCCTTCCTGCTGGCTGTTTTCCTGGCGCTGCCAGCCGTCAGATCGGCGCTCGACAAATCGGCGCAGACCTTGCTCTCGTCGCTGGTCATGGCAGCGCTGTTCATCTGGTTGCTGTCCTTTGCTCCTCGCCTGCAAGCTGAGCCAGCAGTCATTCAGTCATTTGACTGGATCCCCTCGCTCGGGATTACGCTGTCCTTCTATCTCGATGGTCTATCGCTGCTCTTCTCCTTGATTATCACAGGCGTCGGCGCCTTGATCTTCTTTTACGCTGGCGCCTATTTCGACGACGCCAGCGAGCACAATCGCTTTATGATTTGGCTTTCCAGCTTTGCCGGCGCGATGCTGGCGGTCATTCTATCCGGCAATTTGATAATGATGTTCGTCGCCTGGGAGATGACGAGCATAACGTCCTTCGCGCTCATCGGGTTCAAAGGCGCAAAAGACGCCGCCGCGCGGGAAGGCGCTTTCAAAGCGCTTTTCGTCACCGGCTGCGGCGCGCTTTCGCTCATTATCGGCATCGTCATGCTGAGCGTCGCTGCCGGCCAGATGCTCTACCCTGATCTCGGGATCACGTTGGTCGCCGATATTGAATCTATCCTCAAGGCAAAATCGCTGGCGCAGCATGACTGGTACACCCTTTTCGCTATCT
The DNA here is from genome assembly GCA_022822545.1 of Anaerolineae bacterium. Lineage (GTDB taxonomy): Bacteria > Chloroflexota > Anaerolineae > Aggregatilineales > Phototrophicaceae > UBA6055. The sequence continues at coordinate 57,752 of JAJEBE010000018.1, read as the reverse complement.
TGATCATGCTAGGCGGCTTCACCAAGAGCGCGCAATTCCCCTTTCATTTCTGGTTGCCCGGCGCCATGAGCGCGCCGACGCCGGCCAGCGCTTACCTGCACAGCGCCACAATGGTGAAAGCCGGCATCTATCTGTTTGCGCGCCTGTCGCCGGTTATGTATCAGAACGAACTATGGACGAGCATGCTGCTTACGGTAGGTCTTTTGACCATGCTTATCGGCGCGTACTTCGCCGTGAAGCAGAAGGATATCAAGGGGCTGCTAGCCTATTCCACGGTGAGCAAGCTGGGCGCCATCGTCGCTATGATCGGCTTGCCCGATCAAAATGGATTGAAGGCTGCCTTCGTCGGCATCATCGCCCACGCCCTCTACAAGTCCGCCTTGTTTCTGGTGGCCGGCGCCATCGACCATGCGACCGGCACGCGCTTCATCGATCGCCTTGGCGGCTTGCGTCAGCGGCTTCCGGCGCTCTTCTTCGTCACGGTAATCTCGTCGCTATCAATGGCCGGCATGCCCTTCCTGCTCGGCTTCCTGGCAAAGGAGGTCCTGCTTGACGCCATGCTGCATTATACGGCGCCGTGGACGCAGTTGGTGATGCTGGTGGTCGTGTTCAGCGCCGCTTTTACCGCGATGGCGGCCTATATGTTGATCTATGATATCTTCCTGGGCAAGCCGCGAAGCCAGATTCATTTTCACCGCCCGTCCGCCCTGATTCACCTCAGCCCGGTATTGCTTTCACTCCTTTCGCTTAGTCTGGGCTTCCTGCTTGAACCGCTTCTATTGCCGCTGCTCAGGCTGGCTGTCCCCAAAGCCTTTGAGTTATATCTCTTTGTCGGATTCAACGACGTATTCATGCTCAGCCTGGCAATCCTGGCCGCGGGCTTTGTTCTTTTCTTGCTGCGAAAACCTCTGATCGCGCGGATTACCTTCCCTATTTCCTGTGATCTGATATATCGTGAAATCCTGGCTTATGTCCGTTGGGCCGGCGCGACAGTTCTGCACACACAGTCGGGCTTCGTCCGCTACTACCTCGTCATCATTCTTGGCGCGGTAGCGGCCGTGCTCATTGCTTCAGGAACCTTATCGAACATCGCCGCTGGTCAGCAGTTATTGCCAACTGATTTTTCCGTCACCATCACCGACCTGGCAAAGATATTCATGCTTTTCTTGACAGTGGCGGCCGGTGTCATGACGGTTGTCGTCCGTGAACATGTCAAAGCGGCGATCGCTTACGGCGTCATAGGCTACGCAATCGGAGTCATTTTCTTGATCGACCACGCGCCCGATGTCGCCTTGGTGCAGCTCCTGGTGGAGACCATGGCGACTGTCCTGATCATCGTCATGCTCGGTCGCATCCGCGCCGGCATTCGCCTCAAAATGATCGAGGGGCTTTGGACCGGCCGCCATGACTACAACCTGGGCATCCTCCGGGATTTGGGCATCTCAATCGTGATTGGCTCGGCGGTCTTTGTCTTCGCGCTCATCGCCCTGGTAAATCGGCCCGAGCGGGATAGCATCGCGCAGTGGCACCTGGAGAATACACATCTGGTCAACACAGAAGATGTCGTCGGCGCCATTGTGGCCGACTTCCGCGGTACTGATACCTTGCTGGAGATCGCAGTCTTCACGACAGCCGCCTTGGGCGTCTTAACCTTGCTTGCCCGCGGTCGCCAGGCCGGCGGCGCCTTCGTTCCGCAAACACTGCAACCGGCCTCGCTACACGAATTTGACGAAGATGTCGTGGAGGAAATTCAGGATGCCACCAGCCTCTCAACGCCGTTCACGCGATCTGTTTCCTATATAGTTTTGCCCGTCGCCATACTCATCGGCATCGAGCAAATACTTTACGGCGGCCTGGGACCCGGCGACGGCTTCACCGCCGGCGTCACCATTGGCTTGGCGGTTTCGCTCTGGTATATCGTCTTCGGCTATTATGAAGCGAAGCGGCAATTGCCCTGGTTCCGCCCGGAAATCATCACCCGCCTGGGCCTGGTCATCGCCATCGCAAACGCGGTATTTCCGATCTTCATTGGCAAGGGCTTTATGGGTCATGTGGAATTTGACAAAGCGCTTGGCCTTTATGATCTCATCGGCTCCTTCGGCCTGCATATCACATCGTCGCTGATATTTGAGATCGCGATCGCAGTTACCGTCATGGGCGGCTTGGGCATCATCATCGAGGCAATCGCTTACCCGACCGTCCGGTCAAATGGACGGCCCGAAAGCGCGGACGCCGAGCATGAGACCGTGCAGTATGTCTAAAGGCGTCTTCATAAAATGCACAAAGGCTGTGAGGAGGATTCGAGACAATGATTGAATTCACGTTCGCGTTGGCAATTGGCATCCTGTTTGGGATCGGCGTCTTTCAACTGCTGCGCCGCGACCTGATAAAAGCGGCCATCGGTTTCGCCATTTTGTTCTCCGCCATTAATCTGTTTTTTGTCGCGGCCGGCGCCTTTGAGGGCGATTTCGCGCCCTATGTCAGCAACGTTGAGGCCCAGCGGCAAACCAGCGATCCCTTGGTCCAAGCGTTGATTCTCACGGCGATCGTTGTCAGTTTTGGCAGCTTCTCGCTGGTCCTTGGCTTCGTCAATATTATCTCGCGCCGGTACGACACGATTGACTCCAACGAGATAAACAAGCTTAAGCACTAGGCAAGCGTCATCCATCTGACGTCTGGCATTTAGATGAGAAACATTCGTTGACAATAATAGCAAACAATCCACTCCTGGTCGGCACCTTGGTAACGCCGCTCATCGGCGCGGTGATCGCGCTGATATTCGCCAAGTCGAATCGGCTGCAGCGCTCGCTGGCGGTCTTGACCGGATTGGTGGCTTGGGTCTTGAGCATCGCGCTTTTGGTGCAAGTTCACGACAGCGGGATCCAGACATACGCCCTCGGCAACTGGTCGCCGCCCTATGGCATCTTGCTCGTGGCGGATTCTCTTGGCGCCCTCTTCGCCTTTATGGTTACGACCATCATGATTGGCGGCTTGCTTTATACCTTTCACAGTCATGACAAGTGCATGACCTACCCCGCTTTCGTGCCACTATTCTTGTTGATGGAAGTCGGCCTGATCGGCGCGATGTTCACCGGCGACCTCTTCACATTGTTTGTCTTCATGGAACTTATGGTGCTGGCTTCGGTATCGCTGACGGCCATCTCGGATGACCAATACGGCTTGGAAGCCGCGCTTAAATATATTCTCATCAGCTCGATGGGCACGCTTTTTCTCTTGCTCGGCATCGCGGCCATGTATGCCACCTTCGGCACACTCAACATGGCGCAGATCGCGCAGATTCTACTGACCGGCGATCGTCCCTTTTTGGCGCCCGCTTCGGCTCTTATGTTGCTCTGCGCTTTCCTGCTAAAGAGCGCGGTTTTCCCATTTCATTTTTGGCAGCCGGATTTCCACACCACCGCGCCGACGCCCATAAGCGCGATGCTCTCATCGATCGTCGTCAAGGTTGGCGTCTATGGCATCTTGCGCCTCGTCACATTGCTATTTGTTGAGGACGCCCCCGTGCTGGAGCCCTGGCTATCCGTGCTAGGCATCATCGGTATCCTCTTCGGCAGCCTCGGCGCGCTGCGAACGTACAATGCAAAGCGCATGCTGGCTTATTCAACCTTCGCGCAGATAGGATTCATCCTGGTCGGCATCGGCTGGGGCGGCACGATGGCGCTGATTGGAGCAATCGTCTACGCCTTCAATCACGCCTTCATCAAGTCCTCGCTGCTTATGCTGATCGGCGTAGTCGCGAGTTATACTAAGATCAAGACGGCGAACTTCGTCGATATCAGCGGGATTGGCCGCCGCTTGCCGTCAGTTGTCGGCTGGCTGGTATTGCTGGGCGGGCTGTCACTCGCTGGTGTACCGCCATTTAACGGCTTCATCAGCAAGCTCGCGCTGATTCAAGGCGGAGTTGAAAGCGGCGACTGGGGCAATCTGATCATGATGGTCGGCGCCGGTATCTTGACGTTAATATATATGATTCGCGCCTGGCAGCGGATATTTCAGCAGAATCCGCTTCCCGGCACCGCAGAAACCAAGAGCGAGGGCGACAGTTTCTTCGCCCCCATGCTCATGATATTTGTCTGTCTGCTTCTGGGGACGATTCTGGCCGAGCCGCTCATTCAACTGGTCAGCGCGACCGTGGAACAGATCCAGGATCCGACTCTTTACATCGCGGCGGTTTATCCCGACGGATGAGGGCAATAGTCTATGACAATCGTTTTGGACATACTCGAGGATTGTATGCTTCGTCCAGCTAACAGGGAACAAGAGCCGGAAGCATGACCGGGCGAATGCGCAGAATCGGCAAAGCAGCCGTACTGGCCCTGCCGCTTGCTTTCGGCTGGACCATCTATACGGCGCAGCCGACGCCGGGCAATTTCTTGCTGGGATATCTTTTCAGCATAGTGGGCATCCAGGCGACCGGGCTGCGCGGCGACAGCCTCAAGATACGCAACGCCTTCGGACAAATGTACAACCTGTTTGCGTACATCATGTATTTGGCAAAAGAGATACTGGTCGCCGGCTTGAAGGTGGCTCGCATCGTCCTGTCGCGTAACATGCCGATTGATCCCGGCATGTCTGTCATCAACACCGGCGACAAAGACGAGAATGAACTGATCTCCGCCATCAGCGCGCACGGAATCACCATCACCCCCGGCGAACTGGTTGTGGACTTTCAGGATACCAGCGACCCAGGCGTCCTGATGATCGTTCACAGCCTGAATATGGATATCTCCAAGAAATACCTTGAACGCGACCAAGCGATGCGTCTGAAGCGAATCAAAGGAATCCTGGGACATGATTGAAAATGCCCTGGCTCAATCCGCCATACAACTGATTTTGCTGGCTCTGGTCATCCTCTTGATACCGGCGTCCTGGCGGGTGGTGGCCGGCCCTTCTTTGCCCGATCGATTGGCGGCGGTAGATCTGATCACTACTCTGTTGATCGGGATTATTGTTATGCTCGCCCTGGTCGAAGGGACGCAAGTATTCGTTGACATGGCCATTGCCCTGGCGGCCTTCGCGTTCGTGGGGACGATCAGCATCGCGCGTTATATCTCAGAGGGCAGGGTCTACTAATCATGCTCGAGTTGCTGGGTGTGGCCGCATTGCTGTTTGGTCTCTTTTTCAGCGCCGTCGGAGTTATAGGCGTGATACGCTTGCCCGATGTACTGACGAGACTGCACGCTTCCGGCAAGGTGGCGATTTTGGGATTGTTCGGCTTGCTTCTCGGCGCGGCGCTGCTCATGCCATCATCGGCTTTGCGCTTGCTGACGCTTGGTCTGTTCGTGCTGCTGACCAGCCCGGTGGCCACCCATGCCATCGCCGCCTCCGTCCACCGCCGACAAGAAATCGCAGACGAGATCGCGCATGAGTCGGCGGAAGATTCGACGCCGACAGAAGAAACCCCGTTCGCAGGCGCGAATGTCACCGCGGTCCTGACACGCTCGCGAATACAGGATATCATTGAAGCGCAGGAGCGAGCCTTGCAGCAGCGTTCGCGCGATGCCGGGCATAATGGCGGGACGAAGTAAGCACGTTATCGCTCAGGGCAAGATGCGCCGGAAAATAGGATTCTCTTTCGCCTGCAAGTGATCCAGCAAATTCACCAGCAGGAAGCCCAGGACCAGCAACAGCAGCGCCAGGCCAAAGCTCTCCGAATCCGTGACGGGCGCGGTGTTCTGTTCGACAAGACAGCGGAAATCGCCATGCCGGTCAAGGTCGCTCTCGATACATTCCTTCCACGGGTAGATCTTCCATAGCGAGCCGGCCATGAAGCCGACCAGCAAAGCCACTGTCAGATGGTAATAGCGTGTCAGAAAATAGCTCAACACGCGCGAGAAGGCGATGATGCCGACGACAGCGCCCAAGCCCACATATATGATCGGCGGCAGATCACGGTTGCTGACAGCCGTCAAAACGTAATCGTACTGACCCAGGATTAGCAGCATGAACGAGCCGGAAATGCCCGGCAAGATCATCGCCGTAATCGCGATCATTCCGCTGACAAAAAGCGCCGGCGCCGTATGCTCCGCTTCGGCCGGCACGATGTTAACGATGATGAAAGCGGCTACCGCGCCCAATACCAATGTCGCCGCTGACGAAGCGCTCCAGCGGACCTTGCTGCCGACTGTGAGTATTGATGCCAGTACCAAGCCAAAGAAGAAGGCGAAGAGCATAACACGACCATCGGCATCGTCCATCGTCGTGCTCAGGAAGCGCGAGAGCAGCAAGATAGCCGCCGCCAATCCGAGGCCCAAAGCCAGCAAGAATCGCATCGAGACATGAGCCAGCAATTCGCCGATCTTCAGGCTCAGCGCCAAGCGGACCGCGGCGACATTAAATGATTTGATCGCATTGATCAGATCTTCATACACGCCAAGAATGAAAGCCATCGTGCCGCCGCTGACGCCCGGCACAATATCAGCCGCGCCCATGGCGAAGCCGGTGAAAAAAAGTCGCAAGTATTGCGCGAGCGTTTTCGGCTCGGATAAATCGGCTGATTTTCGCTTCACGTCATGTCTCCTCTCCTGGCCCGCATGTCGGCTGTCAAGTCATGCGCGGGATCGCCTAGGCAATTGGCGACTTCACTAATTTTATGCGGATTGCACAGTTCAGCCAGCCAATACGGCGCGTATGTCGGCGAGTGACTGCTAGGCACCACTGTTAGCCACTAGCCATCATTACACGTTTTCTGCTTTGCTTGCTTATCATATTGTGATACTGTCGTCCGCAACCGCAACTCCAGCGTGAAGCGGCGGGCCAGGGACAGCGCGCCGCATAGATCAGGAGAACAGTGAGAGGCAAATCAGCATGCCAGGCTACGCAAACTGGAAGGATCTGTTCGCGCTGGAATACCTGCAACTCTACGAAGAGGGCTTTTCAGTCGGCGATATGATTCAGCCGAACTACTCTGCCGACTATTTGCCGGAGCGATTGCGCGCGGCCGAGGACATCTCGTCGCTCACCGAAGCGGATTGGGAGGAAGCCTACCATTGTCTGTGGAGGACCCGTGAACGAGGCCTTCGCCCGGACTTCCCCTTCGTTGAGCCGGACGACATCGAGTCCATAATCGCCGACGCCGCGCGCGCGCCGAATCTGACTCCGCTGGATGAAGTGGAATACTTCGAGCGGATCAAGGGCGCCTGGTACGGCCGGATCGCCGCCATAATTCTGGGCAAGCCCTTCGAAATCCAGGTCGATCGTCTGTTCATCAAGCGCTATCTGGAAAGCGTCGACGCCTATCCTCTGAATGACTGGGCGCCCTACGAGTCGTCTGCTTTAGGGATCACCTTGCGTTGCCGACCGTCCACGCTGGGCAATGTGCAGTACGCCGAACCGGATGACGACATTCATTACACGATTCTCGCTTTGATGCTGCTGGAAGAGCGCGGTTTAAGCTTCAGCAAGTTGGATGTGGCGAACAATCATCTGCGTAATATCCCTTATCACTGGCTCTGGTCATGCACGCGGCAATCGTACTACCACATGGTAAACCTCAGCGATGATCGCCCGGTTGAAGAACAAATCGACGAGTTTCCCACCAAGATCAATCCCTGGCGCGAAGGCATAAACACGGCGATTCGCGCAGATTTCTGGGGTTATATCGCGCCGGGCGATCCGCGGCGCGCCGCCCGCATCGCTTATCGAGAAGTGACGCTTAACGCAGTCAAGAATGGCATTTACAGTTCGATGTTCGTGGCGGGGGCCCTTAGCGCTGCTTTAAGCCGCGACCCAACTGTCGATACGATTATCGCAGGGGGTTTATCGGTCATACCGCGGCAGTCGCGCCTGGCGCATATCGCGCGCGAAGTAAGGGATTGGTACACCGCAGACGCGGATTGGCTGTCGGTCTGCGACCGCATTTATGGCAAGTATGGCCATTTGCCTTTCCTCCATGCCCTGCATAATATGGCCTTTGTTGTGCTTGCCCTTGTACACGGCAAGCTCGACTACAGCAAGACAATCACGACAGCCGTGATGTGCGGCATGGATACCGATTGCACCAGCGGCACAGCCGGCAGCATCGTCGGCGCCGCCATCGGGTACGATAACCTGGATCAGCGCTGGATCGCTCCACTAAATAACCATGTAAAAACTGTAGTCGCAGGCTATGGGCAGGGAGCAATCTCCGGTCTCGCCCGGCGCAACTACAGGCTTTGGCGAAAACTGCGAGACGAACCGACGCCCTGAGGCGAAAGCATTATGCCAGTCATCGAAACCGCGCGCGGCAAAATATGGGCAGCGCTCCATAGCCGTTATGACCATGCGCCGCCGGCCATCTTCATCCACGGCGCCGGCGGGACGCATCAGAGCTTCCCGGCTTCTCTGCGCCAGCTTCGCTCCATCCGGCCGATTCTTATGGATCTTCCCGGTCATGGGGGCAGCGCTGGCGCGGGCCGGCAGTCCATCGCTGATTATACGCTGGATGTGGTCGCGCTAATGGACGCGCTCGCGATCGACTCGGCGATTGTCCTTGGGCACAGCATGGGCGGAGCAATCGCGCAGCAACTCGCGCTTGATCATCCGATGCGCGTGAGGGCCTTGGCGCTCGTCGCAACCGGGGCGCGCCTGCCGGTCAATCCTGCGCTGATTAGCGACATCGTCAGAGATACGGATGGCGCGATCAACAGCCTGAGCCGCTGGATGTGGACGAGAAACGCGCCGGCCGATGTGGTAGCGGAGACAGCCAGGATCATGCGCGGGACGCCGCCAGACGTTATACAAGGCGACTTGATCGCCTGCGCCAAGTTTGACGTCGGCAATCGTCTACGGAGCATAAGCAGCCCAACGCTCATCCTCGCAGCCGATAAAGACAAGATGACGCCGAGCGCGCTTAGCGAAGAACTCAAGGCTGGCATTACCGGCTCGGAATTGGCAGTCGTCGCCAAAGCCGGTCACATGCTCCAACTGGAGCAACCGGACTTCACCGCTGATGTCATCGACCAGTGGCTGGCGCGCGTGTTGAAGTAACGGGGCACTATTCAGCTCAAAGGTCTGCGGAAGTCGAATACGCCCTGCTCTATCCCCCATCGCAAACCGTTTGGGCTGACCAGCGCGTCGCCCTCACGATCAAGCTGGGAACCCGTCAACGGACATTTCAAGATGGTTAGCGGGTCGCTGTTCGCGGGGAGGGTTTCGCGCTCGGAGCCTTTTTTGAGGCTCAACTCAAGAAAGACGCTCGGCGAGAGCAGCCAGCCCGTGCCTTGAAGCACGGCATCCAGGCGTACAAGCAAGCCGGTTGGCAGCGCTCTCTTTAGCAGGCTAAGCCGCAGCCAGGACACCGGAACTACACGCCGAACCTCGAATCCACATTCATTTACTTGCCGCCGCATATATTGCGGGTGGAAGTTGAAGTTCAACTCGACAAACTCTACCGGCGACAAGCTAAAGGGATCCCAGCGATTGCGTCCTATGAGATGGCGCAGCATGGCTTTCAAATTGCGCTTGTTGGCGTATTCCAGGATAAAACTGCCTCCAGGAAGGAGCGCCTGCTCTACTTGCGCGAGGACGGCCGGCACAGCTTCGAAATGATGGATGACGCGGATCATCGTGGCGGCATCAAAAACAGCCGCTTGGAAGGGCATCCGATAAGCATCCGCCGCGACATAGAGGTAGCCATCATCGCCAAAATGACCACGCGCGTATTGCAACTGCTCGAGCGAATAATCGAGCAGAACAACCTGGCGGAACATCCGATACTCATTCGTGACGCGCCCGAAGCCGGCGCCGATCTCAAGCAGTCTTTCGCCTCTTGGGGGCAACAATTTCGCCAGGACAAGGCGCTCGACCGCATCTTCGTAATCGCGCCCCTGCCCTTCCCAGAAATCCTGCCGGTATGACGAATCGCCGTAATCGCAGATTCGCGGCCGCTGCCTCATTCGCTTTCTCCGGCGCTCAAGCGAGTTCCGCCTCCCGGCGCAACAACTCGGCTTTGTCCGTTTTCTCCCAGGGCGCCACAATATCTTCCCGCCCGAAGTGACCGTAAGCCGCCACCTGCCGGTAGAGCGGGCGGCGCAGGTTCAAATCGCGGATAATGGCAGCCGGGCGCATATCGAAGTGCTTTCGTATCAAGGCTTCAATCTTGTCATCACAGATTCGGCCAGTTCCAAAAGTCTCGACAGCAAAAGAAGTCGGCTCGGCCTTGCCGATTGCGTAGGATACCTGCAATTCAAAGCGATCGGCCAAGCCCGCTTTGACCACATTCTTGGCGACATAGCGCGCCATATAAGCGGCGCTGCGATCGACTTTGGTGGCGTCTTTACCGGAAAAGGCGCCGCCGCCATGCCGCGCCACGCCGCCATAGGTGTCGACAATTATCTTGCGTCCGGTCAAGCCGGCGTCGCCCAAGGGGCCGCCGGTGACGAAGCGTCCGGTCGGGTTGATGAAGTAGCGCGTGTCGGCATCCCTGAGCGCTGCTGGGATGACATCGCTGATGATGCGCGTGACGATCTGCCGGTGGATCTCCTCATTACTAATCTCGGGCGCGTGCTGCGTCGATATCACCACGGTATCCACGCGCCGGGGCTTGCCGTGGCAATATTCAACCGTCACCTGGCTCTTGGCGTCCGGACGCAGCCAGGGCAGCTCGCCGCTTTTACGCGCCTGCGCCAGGCGGCGGGTCAAGCCATGGGCAAGCGAGACCGTGAGCGGCATCAATTCCTCCGTTTCATTGCAGGCGAATCCGATCATCATGCCTTGATCGCCGGCGCCGGTCTCAGCGATCGCAGCGTCCGAAACGGCGCCATCACGGGCTTCCAGCGCTGTATCTACACCCTGCTTGATATCCGCCGACTGTTCCTTGACCGAGATAAGCACACCGCAGGTTTCCGCGTCGAAGCCGTAATCGGCGCGCGTGTATCCGATTTCTTCCACCGTTCGCCGGACGATCTTTTCGATATCAACATAAGCCGTGGTGGTTATCTCGCCAAACACGACCACCAGACCCGTGTTCGTCGCCACCTCGCAGGCCACCCGCGCCATCGGATCTTCGCTGAGGATCGCGTCCAGTATCGCATCGCTAATCTGGTCGCACATTTTGTCCGGATGGCCTTCGGAAACCGACTCAGACGTGAACAGGTACTTTGGAGAAGTCATGAAAGTCGTCGACATGTCCTACCTTTCTAAATTGTCAAACCGCAATTTGCGATAACCGAGCGCAGCCGGAGTTTTCTGTGAGCGGCCACTACGGCTGCCGCCGAGCGGACTGGGCAACAAAAAACGCCATGCGAGGCAGCGGGCGTAGATGCAGTGCAATCTGTAACGCTCATCTGCCAGAGCCTAAACTCTGCCGGAATTAGCACCGTCCCGAATCTTCCGGGGGTTGCCGCGAGATCGCTGAGCCGGTTCTCTCACTCGCTCTTGATGAGTGCCGTGGCACATTAGCGCCGCGACAAAAAAATTATAGCATAACTCGAAATCGCCGCAAGCGAGCTGTGAGCAATCAGGCGCATGCCCTACTCGGCCTTGGATCTTTGGATATGCATAAGGAATTCGTTGCGGGTAGCTTGCTTGTGCCGGAAGTCCCCGAGCATGGCGCTGGTGGTCATATTCGAATCATGTTTCATCACGCCGCGAATCATCGAGCACATATGCCGCGCGGTCATGACAACAGCCACGCCTTTGGGATCGAGGACCTCAACCATAAATTCGGCGATCTGTCGAGTAAGGCGCTCTTGCACCTGCAAGCGGCGCGCAAACATATCTACGATGCGCGGAATCTTACTAAGGCCGACTACCTTGTGGCGCGGCATATAGGCCACATGCGCGTGTCCCACGAAGGGCAACAGATGATGCTCACAAAGGCTGTAGACTTCGATATTGCTGACGATGACCATATCATCATATTCGATATCAAACACCGCATTGTTCAACACCTCCACCGGGTCGGTAGTATAGCCACTGACCAATTCCCGGTAGGCTTTGGCAACGCGCCTTGGCGTATCCACAAGCCCTTGACGGCTCGGGTCTTCGCCAATCGCCTGTAGAAGCGCCGCAATCGAGCGTTTGACCGCTTCGTCATCAACCGGGGCGGCGTTCAGCCCGTAGCGCTCAAGGAGATCCTCGGAGGCAAGCCGCAACTGCATGCCATTTGTTTCCGCGCTTGCGACTCGTGTTTCTTGTCTATCCATGATGAGCCAATCTGTTTCCACAGGACCTGAATCGCCAATACTTCCGATGTGTTCAGCGGAAACCTTAACGTAGTCATTATCGAGCTTGACATTATAATTGAGTTGGAATGTCTAGCGCAATAGGGCGTGCGGAAGCAAATCATGGCCTAAGCAGTTGCCGACGCGCGCTGCCCTGCGGGAATTTTAATCCGTGTTAAACTGCTTGCGGAAACAAGCGCATACCATAGCGATCGATGGATACGATTGAAATCTCCAACTTGCGACTGCGAACCGTCATCGGGTTCAGCGCGCACGAATTGCAAGAGCCTCAGGATGTTGTGATAAACTTGCGAATCGGCACGGATCGGCGTCTGGCCGGCGAAACCGACGACCCGGCCGATGCTCTAAACTACAAGTCCATCTGCAAAGCGATTATCGCTCTAGTCGAAAAGTCGAGATTCGCGCTGGTGGAAAAGCTGGCGGAAGAAATTGCAGTTCGAATTACTGTCGACTTCGCCGCGCCCTGGATCGAGGTCAGCGTCAAGAAGCCCGGCGCCCTGCGACATTCCGATTCGGTCGGTATCCGTATTGAGCGCTGCCAGTCCGACTACGCGAAAAACCTAGTGTACATTTCGCTGGGTTCAAATATCTCCCCGGAAAAAAACATCCTTGCCGCCATCGCGCTTCTCCGCCGATATACGACTTTAGTCGCTATTTCACCCGTTTATCGCACTGCGCCGCAAGGCTATCAACAGCAGGCGCCCTTCCTGAATATGGCGGCAAAGGCGCATACTCTGCGAACGCCGGAAGACTTCAAGAGGGCGGTAATCGACCGCATTGAGCGTGACCTCAAGCGAGAGCGCAATCCCGCTAACAAGAACGCGCCCCGGACAATCGATCTCGATATTTCACTTTGGAATGACTCGATCATGCAATTCGGCGCGAAGCCCTGGGAAATCCCCGATCCGGATATCATCCGCTTCGCTCATGTCGCTGTGCCGCTGGCCGCGCTCGCGCCTGATTATTGTCACCCCGTCACCGGTACCACACTGGGCCAAATTGCGGACTGGTTTGAAGCGCGTGACCTCGAACTCGTCCAGTTGGACTTTGGATCACCGGGGGACTGAGGCTTAGGTCGCTATGATGTGTAAACTAGTCAAGTAAACCCGTTTCGCTCTGACGCCATATCAGCATCTGGGCTAAAATATCAACGAAGGTCTTCGCGTCATCGATAGGAGCAGACATGGCGAACGTCAACCTGATAACGCTCTTGCAACCGCGCTCCGCCGCCGCCGAGGCATATCGCAGCCTGCGCACCAACCTGATGTTCAGCAGCGTTGAAGATCCGATTCGGACCCTCCTTGTCACATCGGCCGCCCGCGAAGATCAGAAAAGCGCCACCTTGGCGAATCTCGCGGTTACCTTCGCCCAAAGCGGAAACAAAACTATCCTGGTTGACGCCGACTTGCGGCAGCCGAAACAGCATGAGATTTGGGATATCAAAAACGGGCCCGGGCTAAGCGCGATGATGCTGGATGACAGCGCAGTCACAGACCCGCCGCTGCATGCCACCGATGTCGAAAACCTGCAAGTTGTCACATCCGGCGAGTTGCCGCCGAACCCGGCCGATCTCTTGAGCGGAAAACGTATGGATGAGATCATCAGCATCTTGGGGGACCGCGCCGACTATGTGCTCTTCGATAGTCCGCCGATCCTCGCGGCGACCGACGCCGCCCTGCTCGGCATAAAGCTGGATGGCGCGCTGCTGGCCATCCGCGCCGGCGATACCCGCCGCGATCACACGGCGCAGGCGCGGCAGGCGCTCGAACGCGTCCATGTGCGCGTTGTAGGCGCCGTCCTCACCAACGCGCCCCGCGAAAATAGAATCGCCTATTGATCCCGCAACGTGAGAATGCGCCGCCACATACACAAGCCATCGGTGACTTCCGGCACAATTGGCGTCGCTTGCTGAAGCCCGTCTTTGTCCTGCGAAGGCAGGCGAAAGGAATTTCGAGCGTGACTATGAAGGGACTCATTCTCAGCGGCGGCAAGGGAACACGACTCTACCCCTTGACTTACACCCGCGCCAAACAGTTGATTCCCGTCGCGAACAAACCTGTTCTCGTCCGCGTCATTGAAGCCATCCGCGAAGCCGGCGTCCGCGAAGTCGGTATCGTGGTGGGGCCGACCGCCGCCGAAATCCAGGACGCGCTCGGCGATGGCTCGGAATGGGATGTTGCGCTTTCCTACATACATCAAGCCAGCCCGGACGGGCTCGCGCACGCCGTGAAGATTTCTCAAGATTTTCTTGGCGATGATCCCTTTGTCATGTTCCTCGGCGACAACGTCATTGAAGGCGGCATCAGCGGCTTGATCAGGGACTTTGCGGATAAGCAGTGGAACAGCCAGATTGTCCTCAAGGAAGTCGAGAACCCTTCCGAATATGGCGTCGCTAAAATGCGCCCCGACGGCAGCATTGAACAGCTGATCGAAAAGCCGAAGTCGCCGCCGAGCAACCTAGCCCTGGTCGGCATTTACATGTTTGACCATCATATCTTCGAAGCAGTGAATGCCATCAAGCCATCGGCGCGCGGCGAATATGAAATCACCGATGCTATCCAGTGGCTGATTGACCACGGCTACATGGTCTTCCCGCATATTCATCGCGGTTGGTGGATCGACACCGGCAAGCCCACGGACATGCTGGATGCCAACAGTCACGTCTTGGAAGAGATCACACCCTGTTTGCATCCCACCGCCGCCGTCGACAGCGATTCGTCGGTCGATTCCCGCGTTACCCTTCAAGCGGGCGCGAAAATTGTGAACAGCGTCATCCGCGGGCCCACTATCATCGGGAAGGATACGCTGATCGAGAACAGCTATATCGGTCCTTTCACCAGCATCTATCACGGCTGCCAGATTCTCGGTTGCGAGATCGAGCGTAGCATCATCCTGGAAAACAGCAGTGTCGTCGATATTGACAGCACCTTGCGCGACAGCCTGATCGGCAGAAACGCCTCAGTCAAGCGCAGCGACGGCAAGCCGAGCGGCATCAAAATGAATCTCGGCGATCATAGTACGCTTTGGGTATAAGGAACCGGCAGAACACAATGGTGGAGACGCGATGAAGAACATCCTCGTTACCGGCGGCGCAGGCTTTATCGGCAGCGCTTTCCTGCGGCACATGGTCGCCGCCTATCCCGAATACAATATCATCTGCTACGACAAGCTCACCTACGCCGGCAATGTGGACAACTTGCTACCGGTTAGCGACGAGGAGAATTATCGCTTTGAACGCGGCGATATTGCCGACCGCCGCGCAGTGCAGCGCGCGCTGGAGCATTACGCGATCGACACAATCGTCAACTTCGCCGCCGAGAGCCATGTGGACCGCAGCATCATTGAGCCCGATGCCTTCATCCATACCGATGTCGTCGGCGCCTACATCTTACTCGACGAAGGCAGAAAGCATGGCATTGAACGCTTCTGCCAAGTTTCCACCGACGAAGTCTACGGCGATATCGAGGTCGGCTTCTCGGTTGAGGACGATCGTTTTCTGCCCAACAGTCCCTACGCCGCCAGCAAAGCCGGTGGCGAGTTGATGGCGCGCGCCTATCACGTGACCTACGGCATGGACATCGTCATCACGCGCGGCAGCAATACCTACGGCCCCTATCAATATCCGGAAAAGCTCGTCCCCCTCTTCACCACCGAAGCCATGGACGACCGTCCGCTGCCCCTCTACGGGGATGGCAAGCAGATCCGCGATTGGCTTTATGTCGATGACCATGCGCGCGGCGTCGACTGTATTCTGCATTTTGGCAAGACGGGCGAAGCTTACAATCTCGCCGGCGAGAATCAGCGGCACAATATCGATGTGACGCGGCGCATTCTTGAGTTGCTGGGCAAACCGGCCTCATTGATTCGTCATGTGCCCGACCGCGAAGGGCACGACCGGCGTTATGCAATGACGGCGGAAAAGGCGCGCGCATTGGGCTGGCAACGGCAATATGATTTTGAAGACGGTCTCGCAGCGACCGTAGGCTGGTATCAGGAGAATGAATGGTGGTGGCGCAAGATCAAAACTGGCGAGTATCTCGAATACTACAAACGGCAATACACAGAGCGGCTGGCATCCATACGCTGAGTGTCAGTCGCGACTTTGCTTTCGAGTTCCTGGAATCGACGCCCGCAGACCTGGTCCGCATCAGATGAGAATCTTGCTCACCGGCGCCGCTGGCAAACTTGGCTCGCAACTGCGGCAGCAGCTTGCCGAGCGGCATGATGTAATTGACACCGATATCGTCGGCGATGTCAGGCACGTTCTCGATTTGACCAACTACGCCGACGCGCGTGATCTCGTCCGGCGAACATCGCCCGAACTCATCCTGCACCTGGCCGCCTGGACCGATGTCAACGGCTGCGCGCTAGATCCGAACAAAGCGCTACTCGTCAACGGCGTCGCCACCGCTCACCTAGCGGCGATCACTTCCCAAAGGAATATCCCGATCCTGTACGTCAGCAGCAACGAGGTTTTCGACGGCGCGAAAGACCAGCCTTACACCGAGGTTGATCGACCCAATCCCATCAATCCCTACGGTTACAGCAAATGGTACGGCGAGCGCGCCATCACCGAGGTTAATCCGCAGCACTACATTGTCCGTTCCGCCTGGCTCTTCGCCCATGGCGGCGGCAACTTCGTTCACGCCATCCGGTCCGCCGCCGCCGCTGGCAAGCCACTGCGCGTCGTCAGCAACGAAGTCGCCAACCCCACCTACACGGACGATCTCGCGGCCGCTATCGCGAAGCTGATCGAGACGGAACGCTTCGGCAGCTATCATCTGGTTAATCAAGGCGCGGTCAGCCGCTGGCAATTCGCCCGCGCCATTCTCGATAAGTCCGGCTACGCGGACACGCCGATCGCGCGCATCAGCCGCCACGAATGGCAACGCCCCTCGCTGCCGCCGGAATACAGTCCCATGGCAAATATCGCCGGCCGCAGCCTCGGCATTGAGTTGCGCCCCTGGGGAGAAGCCCTGCGCGCTTTCCTGAGGGCCGAGGCAGCCGCCTGATGGGGGAAGCGCGCCTTTCCGTCGTCATCCCAAACTGGAACGGCAAAGACTTTCTCGAGACTTGTCTCAATGCCCTGCGCCGACAGAAGGCAGCCGATATTGAAGTTATTCTCGTGGACAATGCTTCGGCTGATGACTCGCAGGCCTATGTCAAAGCCGAGTATCCCGAAGTCCGGCTGATTGAACTGCCGGAGAACCGCGGCTTTACCGGCGCCTGCAATACCGGCATTGAGACCGCGTCGACGGAGTTCATCGCCCTGCTCAACAACGACACCGAGGTCGACGAACACTGGGCAGCCGAAGTTATCGCCGCTTTTGACGCGCGGCCGGATGTTGGCATCGTCGCGAGCAAGATGCTGCTTTTCGATGCCCGCGATCGCTTCCATACCGCCGGCGACTTCTTCACCAGCGATGGGCGCGCCGGCAATCGCGGCGCCTGGCAAACCGACCGCGGGCAATACGATAGCGGCGAATACGTCTTCTCCGCCTGCGGGGGTTCGGCCGCCTACCGCCGCTCCATGCTTGACGAGATCGGCTCGCTTGATGACGATTTCTTCTTTCTCCTGGAAGATATCGATCTCGCCTGGCGCGCCCAGCTCACAGGCTACAAGGTCTGGTATACGCCTCAGGCCGTCGTCTATCATCACTTGTCTGCCACCGGCGGCGGAGCAACCGCCAGCTACTACGATGGCCGCAATGGCATCTGGTTGGTCATTAAAAATGTGCCAGCCAGCTTGTTGCGAAAATACGGCGTAAAGATACTGTCCAGGCAGCTAGCGCTTGCCTTTTCCGCGCTTAGGGCATGGCGCGGCCCCGAAGCGCGGGCCCGCCTGCGCGGCATGATTACCGGTCTCCTGACCATTCGCAGTACGCTGTCAAAACGCCGGGGCATTCAGGCGCGAAAGCGTGTTGATGATGACTACATCGATAGCATGCTGACGCGTCCGTAGCCGCAGAAGCCAAGCGTCCCCAAGAAGCCAGTGAAACAATGCGCAAGTGCATAAATGATCTTTTTAACATATGATACAGTCAGTAAATGTGACATGGCAGTTCGCTCTCGTCTGGAGACCATGCTTTGAGCAAGCCCTTCCTGAGCATCATAATACCGGCGCATAATGAAGAAACTCGTCTGCCGCCCAGCCTCGAGCAGATTGATCGCTTTCTGAGCGCGCAGGATTATTGCGCCGAGGTCATTATCGTCGAAAATGGCAGCCATGACCGCACCCATGAGGTCGCGCTGGAATGCGCCCGCGACTACAGTTATCTGAATGTGATTCGTTCGCCCGATAATCTGCGCGGCAAAGGCTTGGCGGTAAAGCAAGGGATGCACACCGCCGGCGGCCAGTGGCGCTTCATTTGCGACGCCGACCTGTCGATGCGGATTGACGATCTCGTGCACTTCTTGCCCCCGGCGACGACCGGCTACGATCTCGTCATTGCCAGCCGCGAAGCGCCCGGCGCCACGCGGGTCGGCGAACCGGAGTACCGTCACCTTATGGGCAGAATCAATAATTTCATCATCAAGCTCGCCGCAATTAACGATTACGAAGATACACAGTGCGGCTTCAAAATGTTCAGCGCCGCCGCCGCGCTTGACCTCTTCAAAGTGCAACGTATGAACGGCATCGGCTTTGATGTCGAGTTGCTCTATATCGCCAAGAAACGCGGTTACAAGGTCAAGGAAGTGCCGATCACCTGGTACTACGACCCGTATTCCACCATGCGGCTTTGGGACGATTCCATCCACATGCTGCGCGAAATCTGGGAGATACGCCGCAACTGGCGCAGAGGTTGTTATGCCAAGCTCGCCGCGAGCGCCGAAGACAGCTAGCCTACATCACGAACGCCACTACTACCGCGCCGGCTGCCGCATCATCTTCGGCATGGACGAAGCGGGCCGAGGTCCGCTGGCGGGCCCGGTCGCGGCGGCGGCGGTCGCCCTGCCCCTGGAGCGGGACGACCTGAGCAAATCGCTACGCGGCGTCCGCGACAGCAAAGAGATGACGCCCTTGCAGCGAGAGTCGCTGGAGACGACGATTAAGGATATCGCTTTGGCTTGGGGCATCGGCCAGAGCAGCTCCGCCGAGATTGATCGCCTCGGCATTGTCAACGCCACCAAAGCAGCAATGCAGTCAGCGCTGGAACAAGCGCTTGACCGAAGTGATATTCAGCCCGATTGCCTCTTTCTCGATTACATGCTCTTTCCTGAACGCCATGATATTCCACAAGTCAGCATCGTCGAGGGCGACAAGCGCTCGCTCAGCATCGCCTGCGCCAGCGTCATCGCCAAAGTCTGGCGTGACAAACACATGCGGGATCTGGACAGGCGTTACCCGCAATATGGTTTCGCAAAGCACAAGGGCTATGGCACGGCCGGGCATCGCCGCGCCCTCCAACAGCACGGTCCCTGCCCGGAACATCGGCGCACCTTCGCGCCCGTCCGCAACCTGATCATCGGCTAAGGGCCAGGCGCGAACGTGGTAGAATCGATTGGCGCGCCAGTGAAAGAAGGCAGGAATTTGAAGCTCGCGCTCGTACACGACTGGCTCAATCAGATCGGCGGCGCTGAAGACGTACTGGACGTCCTCGCCCGCCAATTTCACGCCAGTCCGATATACACCGCCATCTACGCGCCTGAGCGCATGCCAGCGCATTATCGCGATTGGGATATTCGCCCTCTCTGGCTGGACAAGCTGCCGGCCATACAGCAACGACATCAAGCTTACCTGCCGCTCTATCCCCTGGCCTGGCATAATTTGCGGCTCTCCGATTTTGACGTGATCCTCAGCAACAAGAGCGGGTTCTGCCACGGCCTGCAATTCGACGAGCGCGCCTTGCATATCTGCTACTGCCTGGCGCCAACACGTTATGTTTGGCAATTGGACAATTACCTCGAAGGCGAAGAACTGGGCCTCAGCGCCCGCTGGCTGCTGAAGCCGCTGGTCGCGCTGCTGCGGCGCTGGGATTACGCCGCCGCGCAGAGGGTCTCGCATTTCATCGCCATCAGCAACGCCGTCAAGAAGCGGATCAGCCGGTATTACAACCGCGATGCCAGCGTCATCTTCCCGCCAGTCGATACCAGCCGCTTTACGCCAGCGCCGGCCGCTGCCGTTAAGGACTATTACCTGATCGTCTCGCGGCTCATCCCCTACAAGCGCATTGACCTGGCGGTGAAAGCAGCGGCGGAATTGCGCCTGCCGCTCAAGATCGCCGGAGCCGGACGCGACCTGGATCGTCTGCGCGGCTTGGCCGGCGACACAGTCGAATTCCTCGGTTTCGTATCCGATGAAGACCTGCCCGGGCTGATGGCGAAATGCAGAGCGCTGATCTTCCCCGGCCTGGAGGACTTCGGCATCACCCCGGTCCAGGCTCAAGCGGCCGGCCGGCCTGTGATCGCCTTTGGCGGCGGCGGCGCGCTTGATACCGTCATACCGGCGGTCACCGGCGAGTTCTTTGCTTGCGCCACCGTAGAAAGCCTCAAAGAAGTCTGGCGCAACTTTGACCCCGACGCGTACAATTTGGAAAGGATTCGCAGCCATGCGCTGCGCTTCGATACATCTATATTTGTCGAACGCATCCGGGCCTACACCGAACAGGCATGGCAAGCGCATCAAGCCAGACGCAAGTTTCAATTCAAGGATCCCGTCGTAGCCGCTGAAGGATAAGCCAATGGAATATATCGAGTTGATTCGTATCCTCCTCCGCCGCTGGTGGCTGATTGCGCTGCCCGTACTCCTGGGCGGGGTCATCGCCATCCCCGATCTGCTCAACACCGCGCCGAGCAGCGCCAGCGGCTACATCGCACAAGTGCGTTACAGCGCCGCGCAGAAGCTTAACCTGCCCCAACGCGATGGCGATTACACCGATGTCTGGCAAGCATCCGAACACACGGTTGACGCCCTGACTGATTGGGTACGCAGCGCCAGCTTCCGCGAAGAAATCCGAATGCAATTGGACGATGCCGAGCTGCCGCTGGGGAGCTTGCAGATCACCGCCGATAACGCCCGCAACATCGGCGTCATCTACTTCAGTCACGGAAACAGCGACGACTTGCGCGCGATGATCGACGCCGCGATGATCGTCTTGACCAGCCGCAGCCAGACCTATTTCCCGCAGCTCGGCGGCGAAGCAGCGCTTGTGACCATCCTCGATCCGGCGACAGTCACAGCAGCGCCGCCAGCCTTGGTTTCTCGCCTGACGCCGTTGATTCGGCTGGGCATCGCGCTCTTGATCGGCCTGGCGCTGGCCTTCTTCGCCGAATATGTCGATCCGACTATTTATCATCAAGATGACCTGCGCCGCATGGGCATAACGCTCTTAGGCAGCATTCCCAGCGAGCGAGCATAATTGGCGCATGAAAATAGGAAGGCATCGTGACAGACATATTTGATCTTTCGGGTCGCGTCGCTATCGTGACCGGCGCGTCGCGCGGCATCGGCAAAGCCATCGCGCAGCAGTATGCGCGGGCCGGCGCCAAAGTCGTCTTGGCGAGCCGCAAGCAGGGCGCCTTGGACATCGCGGCGGAGGCAATCCGCAGCGCCGGTGGCGAGGCAATCGCCATTGCCGCCCACAACGGCGACAAAGCCGCGCTCCAGGCCCTCGTCGAGAAGACCCAAAGTCATTACGGCAAGCTCGACATCCTGGTCACTAATGCGGCGACCAATCCGCACTTTGGCACCATACTCGAGGCGGACGACAGCTATTGGCGGAAGACGCTCGATGTGAATCTGATGGGCAATATTTGGCTAAGCCAGGCGGCGGTCAAAGCCATGCGCGCGGACGGCGGCGGCAAGATCATCAATGTCGCCTCGATCGTCGGCTTGAACCCAGGCCGCTACCAAGGCATCTACAGCATCACCAAGGCGGCGGTTATCAGTTTGACCAAGACGCTGGCGGTTGAATTAGGCGGGGACAACATTCAGGTCAACGCCATCGCGCCGGGCTTAGCGCAGACGAAGTTCGCCCAGGCGCTATGGGCGAATGCCGACTTGCTGGAACCGATTCTGGCGCGGACGCCGGTCGGTCGCATCGGCCAGCCGGGCGATTTCACCGGGATCGCGCAATTCCTCGCTTCGTCCGCTTCCGACTTTACCACCGGGGCGGTATTTGTCCTCGATGGCGGACTGAGCGTAGGCGACATTTAGGCGGAGTCGCCTAATTCTCTGGCGCTCTCTTCAGGTTCCTCTTCGGGCGCGGCGGCGTCATAATCGTCGCCGTCGCCTCTGTCACTTTCCAGCGCGCCATCCATCTGCTTGAGGGCGCTCCGCGGTTCGCGCGCCATGACCTCGTCTTCCGTTGGCGGGCGGGTCGCGGAATGCCCAACCATGGTGATCTTGCCATCGATGAATGCGCCTTCTTCCGTTGTCAAAGCGGACGCGCTGATATCACCCCAAATGCGGCCGGTCCGGAGCAATTGCACTTTATTACCGCTGACGTTCCCGCGCACGGTACCGGCGATAGAGACATTGCGCGCGTTGATATCAGCGCGGATCTCGGCCGATTCGCCGACCAGAATGTTGCCGCTGATCTCAAGCGAGCCCGTGAACTTTCCGTCCATACGCACGTTGCCCGAACTGGTAAAGATGCCTTCAAACTGTGTATTGGAGCCGATGACGGTATCGAAGCCGACAGGCCGGCCGGCCGGCATTACCGTCACCGCCTCTTGTGGTTCCGCCTCCGCTTGTCCACGGCGGTTGGTAAAAAACGCGCTCATCTTCTTCCCTCTGTTATCTTTTGCATCTGCCAGTTGTCGATCGTTCGCTTGGCTCGCCTGTCATTCGCCATAGCCGGCGTTCAGCCAAGCCGCGCCGCATGACTGCGAAAATGATCAAGATCGGATAGGGCGCGGACCTGTTCCGCCGCCCGATAACTGCTGCGCACCAGGGGCCCGCTCTCCACCCACTTGAAACCCATCTTCAAGCCCCGCTGCCGCAAATCCTCAAATTCCGCTGGCGTATAATAGCGCTCAATCGGCAAATGCCGTTTGCTCGGCTGCAGGTACTGCCCCAAGGTCAAAATATCGACGCCGATATCGACCAAATCCGCCATCGTTTCCAGGAGCTCGTCCATGGTTTCACCCAAGCCGAGCATGATCCCGCTCTTGGTCAGCACCAGCGGATCCATCCGCTTGGCATTGCTGAGGGTCGCCAGCGCCCACTCGTAGCGGTCTTGGGGCTGAACGCGCTTAAACAGGCGCGGCACGGTTTCCACGTTGTGATTAAGAATCTCCGGTTGCGCGTCCATAACGATTTTCAGCGCCAACTCGCTGCCTTTGAAATCGGGAATCAAAACCTCGACCGAACACCCCGGCTGCAACTGACGAATGCGGCGGATGACCATGGCGAAGAGCGGGGCGCCGCCATCGGCGCGATCATCGCGATTGACGCTGGTGATAACGACATGCTGCAAGCCCATCGCCTGCACACTCTCGGCAATGCGGTTCGGCTCGCGCCAGTCCAGCGGGTTCGGCCGCCCGGTCTTGATATCACAGAAGCCGCAACTGCGCGTACAGGTATCCCCCATCATCAGAAATGTCGCCGTGCCCTTGCCCCAGCACTCGCCAAGATTGGGGCACTGCGCCTCTTCGCAGACCGTATGCAAGGTCTTGCCGCGCATCAACTGACGCACTTGCTCGTAGGCCTCCCCGCTAGGCGCGCGGACGCGGATCCAAGGCGGGCGGCGGCGCGGCGTCTTGGGATCGGGCTGCCAATCTGCGGCGGTTGTGACCGGGATCAATTCCGGCTCAATCGTCTGTGTCAATGTCTTGCTCCTGGCGGAAGTTCAATGAATTGCCTCGGCATATCACTTTTCAGTATACATCAGCGGCGGCGGACATTTCCATATAACGGCTGCCAATCGATTTTGCCATACCCAGGTGTTGTGGTATTTGGTGTTGCTCCGTCTTGGTGAACAGTGAAGCACGCTAAGCGGCAGATAAGCAAAGGATGAAAAAAGATGAAAAAAGACCAAAAGAGGATGAATAGAGCACCAACAATGAATGAAAAAGTTGGAGTAAAGCATAGGCAGGGGATGGCAAGTTTGTCGGTCTCTATCGATGCAGTATGGATACAGCGGCGAAATTGGGAGAGATATTTGAAAAATCATGTGGATTTACTTTGATTCTGGAATGTTGGATGCTGGAAGCAGAGATAGAGCGGCGCGCCGCGAGGCGGTTTGGAAATGATGTTGGAAGTTTTCTGTTGGAAGGGGAAACATTTTTTGTCCAATGGATTCCAATAGCCGCCACGCCCTCGCCGACAAAATGTTTTTTGGCAATCTGGCAATCTGACCGGGACACGAGGCGGACAAGCGGCGAGCGATCGGGATATGGGCGCGGGTATTCATGGAGCAATTATAGTAGGTTATGGAGCGAAATGATAGACCAAATATTCTATTCGTCATTTGGGGATCAATCTAGTCGCCCGTTTCCGCTGCGATTTTGGTTTCGGACGACACGGTATGTCGCCCCTACGGAGCGTTAATTTGCATTGCTTTCCTGGTTTCCTGAGAATGCAGTGAAAGATCCAGTCGATGATTCTATGTTTCGGGCGACTCTGTGAGCCGCCCCTAGGGATCTCGCGTATGAAAGGTCCTGCGCGGGTTGACGGATGTCCTCGGTGCAGTCGGCGGCAAGATCAGTTTTGCGCCACAAGTGTGTTATTCTTGAATACAATCCCAAGCCCGGGCGGAAAGCGCTGCCATGCGCACAATCACTCTCAAAGACGTCAACAAGACTTTCTACGACAAGAGTCGGAAGCTGACACCGGTTTTGGCGATCAAGGATTTCAACTTGCGGGTCGAAGATGGTGAGGCGGTGGTGCTGCTGGGACCTTCCGGCTGTGGCAAGACAACCCTGCTGCGTCTCATCGCCGGGCTGGAGCAGCCCGATAGCGGCAGCATTTTCTACAACGGCATCCCGCTCGATGACATCAGAATTGAAGACCGGGGCATCGGCATGGTCTTCCAGAATTACGTGCTTATCCCGCACTGGGAGAGCCGCCGGACGGTCGGTTTCTTCCTGCGCCTGCGCGACCGCGAAGATGAAGTGCCGGCGCACGTCAAGACGGTCGCCAATATCACCGGCGTCGATATCGAAAGCCTGATGGGGCGCTTTCCGCGGCATCTCTCCGGCGGGGAGAAACAGCGCGTCTCCATTGCGCGCGCCTTCGCCCGCGACCTGGAATTGCTGCTCTTTGATGAGCCTTTCGCCAATCTCGATGCCAAGTTTCGGGCTCAGGCGCGGGTCGAACTCAAGCGTCTCATTCAAGAGTTCAACGTGACATTGATTTATGTCACGCACGACCAGGTCGAAGCGATGAGCGTGGCCGACCGCATCGTGGTCATAAACGCCGGGCGCATCATCCAGGCGGGCGCGTACGAGGCGCTGCACGATGACCCTGACAGCCTCTTTGTCGCCGAGTTTTTGGGGACGCCCACCATCAATTCCTTCTGGGGCCGGGTCAGCGATGGTGAATGGGACGGCAGCTATATGGGCAGAGCGTCGCTGCCGCGCTTTCGCCCCAACGGCGCGGAAGTCATCGTTGGCCTGCGGCCGGAACATATCCACTTGTGCGATGCCGATAGCGGCATTCCGGCCGTCATCGAGCGCGCCATCCCCTATTACGCCGAAAAGTTTACCCTGCTGGAAGTCTGGCTGCGCAAAAGGCGCTGGCGCTTACAAGCGCCGCTGGGCGCGCCACAGGAACCCGGCGACACGATACACTGCCGCCTTGACTGGTCGCGAGCCTTCTTCTTCGACGCCAGTTCCGGCGCGCGCATTCGTTAGTCATAGGCGAAGACGACCAGATCTGCCAGCCTTTCCAGGGTTGCGGGACCGATTCCCGAGACATTGTCCAGGTCGCTCAAGCTGTCAAAATCACCTACAAGCTCGCGGTATTCTATGATTCGCAGCGCGATTTCGGGTCCGATGCCGGGGAGAGTTTCCAGTTCTGCCTGCGTCGCAGAATTGAGATGCACGCGGCTTCCGCCCGAAGGCGTCGGCAGCTTCGCGGTTTCGCCCTCGTCGCCGGCGAAAGGCGCATGAACTTGATCGCCATCGCGCAGGAAAGCGGCCATGTTGACAAGGGCATTGTCCGCGTCGTCGATCAAGCCGCCGGCCGCTTCAATGGCATCCGCAACCCGGCTGCCATGCGGGAGTTGATGGACTTGATCGGGCCTGGCAACAGCGCCCGTGACATAAACGTTGATCGGCGCGGGTGTGGGCGTCGGGAGCGGCGTCGATGTGGGCACGGGCGGATGAATCGTGATGACGGCGGAATCGGGCCGGGAAAGCAGGAGCGCGGCGCCGCTGAAGGCGATGGTTATGATTAAAACTAGAATCGCAATTACATATAACCGCGATGTCGTCAAAGTCGGCATATTGGTAATTTCCCACCACAGGTCAACAACTGTTGCAACAATAGCAGGAGTTAAATTTGTGGTTTAAGGTCAGTCTTCCACCCAGACAGGCAAGTGACCCAAAGCGACGATGTCGTACCACTGCGCGCGGTCGCCTTCGGTGAATATGGCGGCTTCCGCCACGACCCGCGCGCCGGCCTTGTCCATGATGAGGCGCATGCCTTGCAGGGTGCTGCCGGTAGAAATGACATCGTCGATGATGGCGATACGTTTGCCCGCCACCAACCGGCGGTCCTTTGCGTCGAGGAAAAGGGTCTGCGGCTGGCCGGTTGTGATGCTTAGCGTCTCGCTTTGCAGAGCATCGCCCATGTAGGGCTTGTGAGTCTTGCGCAGGACGACGTAGGGCAGCTTCATCGTGGTGCTCAGGGCATGCGCCAGCGGAATTGACTTTGCTTCCGCCGTCACCAGCACGTCGAGATTGCGGTCGGCGAGCAGAGCCGCAAGTTCCGCGCTTGCCGCATTAACGAATTCGTAGTCGCCCAGAATATTGAGGATCGCGATTTTGACGCCGGGTTTGATCTCCATCAGCGGCAGATCGCGCTTGATGCCAGCAACTTCAACGGAAAAGAATTCGTCAGCCATCTGATCTCCTAAGCGCAGTCGTAGCGTTTTGAAGTCGAGTATAACGTGAGATGACGACTTGCCAAGATGTCAATGCAAGATCTAAATGGCGCAACTTGATATCAATAGTCCGCCAGTTGGCTGTCATTTGTCGCCGCGTTCTTCAAGCCGTTTCCCGGCTCAATGCGGCCGTCCACGAGCGTCAAGACGCGGTCCATCCGCTCGGCCAGAGAGGGATCATGCGTCACGAGGACGACGGTCGCGCCATTCTCTGCGCGGATATTCGCAAGCGCCTCGAGGACGGTTTCGCCGGAGCGGGAATCCAGGTTGCCGGTTGGTTCATCCGCCAGCAGGATCGGCGGATCATTGGCGAGGGCGCGGGCGATAGCGACGCGCTGCTGCTGGCCGCCGCTGAGCTCGTTGGGGCGGTGGTGCAAGCGGCCGCCCAGCCCCAGCTGATCCAGCAATTGTTTGGCGCGCTCGAAGGGTTTGTGCCGGCGCTCATGGGCAAATTCGATGGGCAACGCGACATTTTCGAGCGCAGTCAGGGTCGGGATGAGGTTGAAGAATTGGAAGACGAAGCCGATCTTCTGGTTGCGGATATCGGTAAGCTGGCCTTCATCCATCCGGGTGATATCGACGCCGTCGATCGCGATTGTGCCATCGGTTGGGCTGTCCAAGCCGCCGATGATGCCGAGCAAGGTGCTTTTGCCGCTGCCAGACGGACCGATGATGCCGACCATTTCATTCGGATAGATGTCCAGGTTTACGCCGCGCAAGGCATGCACGATGTGGCTGCCCAACTTGAGTTCGCGGGTGATATTGCTGGCGTGGATAACTGGCTGTTTCATCGACAAGGCTTCCAAAAGAATCTTTCCCCCACCCTACGCTCCCGCCCCAAAATGAGGGAGGGACTTATTCTATCGTAGCGTGTGAGGCATACAGCAAGGTCATTAGACTTCGTTGACGATACTGAAGATCATGGGGCGGCGTTTGGTTTCGCTGTAGATGAGTTTGCCGAGACTTTCTTCGACCATGGTTTGACGGCTGCCGTTGAGATTCCGCCCGTTGCGATTGATGGCTTTCTTGACAGTATCGCGAATTTGATCGAGGAAATCTTCAGCATCCCTGAGGTAAACAAAGCCGCGGGATACTATACGAGGCTCTTCAATCAGCTTGCCGCTGCGACGATCGACATTGGCGCTGACGAGAACAAAGCCGTCCTGCGCCAGAATTTCGCGGTCGCGAATGACGGCCCGCCCCACATCGCCGACGCCGCTGCCATCGACGAAGACGTAGCCGCCCGGCTGCCGTTCCCCGACCGTGACGCCGCGTCCATCAAGCTCGACGGTTGTGCCGTTGCCGATCACAGTAACCCTGTCAGCGGGGATGCCGTTATCCACCGCGAGTTTAGCATGCTGATGCAGATGACGGATTTCGCCGTGAACGGGTATGAGATTTTTCGGCTGGGTGAGGTTGAGCATGAGCCGCATTTCTTCTTGGCAGGCGTGGCCGGAGACGTGCACCGCTTCAATGGCGTCGTAGACAACATCGGCGCCGCGCTCGATCAAGCGGTTGATGGTGCGATAGACCATTTCTTCGTTGCCCGGGATAGGATGCGACGAGAGGATGATGGTATCAGCCGCGCGGACATCGAGCTGGCGATGGCGGCCGCTGGCGAGTTTGCCCAAGACGGCGGCGGGTTCGCCTTGCGAGCCGGTGACCATGAAGACAACTTTATGCGGGGGCAGAGCCTGCGCTTGGCCAATGTTCACAAGCATGCCATCATCGACATTGAGATAGCCGAGCTTGCGCGCGATCTTGGCGTATTCCGACATGGTATAGCCGGTGATGCAGACCTTGCGTTTGTGTTGGCGGGCGGCGTTGACGACTTGCTGAACACGGGAGATCAACGAGGCGAATGTGGCCACCATGATGCGGCCCTTGGCGGCTCGAAAGACCCGATCAAGCGCGCCGTCAATGACCGCTTCGGATTGGGTCCAGCCGGCTTTGTCAGAGTTGGTGCTATCGGCGAGAAGGAGGGCAACACCGCGCTGGGCGAAGCCGGCCAGCCGAGCGTAGTCGGTTTTCCGGCCATGGACGGGCGTGTTATCGAATTTGTAGTCGCCGGTGTGCACAACAACACCGTAGGGTGTATTGATGCCATAACCGACGCAATCAGGGATGCTGTGGCAGACGTGGAAACTCTCCAGCTTGAAGGGGCCAATACGAATGATATCGCCGGCGTCGAAGGTGTGAAGGTCGGTTGATTTTAGCAGGCGCGCGTTTTTGAGTTTGACTTGCAGCAAGCCGGCGGTGAGCGGCGTGGCGTAAAGCGGCAGGTCAGGGAAGGACTTGACGAGATGCGGGACAGCGCCGATATGGTCTTCGTGGCCGTGGGTGAAGCAGATGCCATGCAGCTTGATATCGTCGCGTTCTTCGAGCCAGCGGAAATCCGGAATGATGTAGTCGACGCCGTGCATATCGTTGGCGGGGAACATGATGCCGCAATCGATCAGGAAGCCGTCGCGGCCCAGCTCGAAGAGGGTCATATTTTTGCCGATTTCACCCAGTCCACCGATGGGTGTGATTTTGAATTTAGGTTGCTTTGCCATATAGTTTTGAACTCCAAACTACAAATGCCCGTTCGCGTTCGCGCTAACGGGCTTACGAATCTGATATGGTGTTTCGATGAAGGGTGACGATGTATTTACTCCGTATACGATCAATCTGAAACTACTGCAACGCGCCTCTACCCGGCGCGACAAGGTCAATGTTGCGCAATAAACCAGGGCGACAATGCCAAATGTATCACAAGGAACAGAATAAGTTAATCCCATTCTTCAAAGCCGCGCAACGCGGAGATTACGTCCGCCTGTTCGTCCGGTTTCAGGTGGTAATGAAAGGGCAAGCGAAGCAGCCGGTCGGCCAGATCTTCGGTGACGGGACAATCGCCGACTTTGCCGCCATAGCGTTGCCCCATCGTCGACAGATGCAAGGGCAAGTAGTGAAACACGCTGAGAATCCCGTGTTCTTTGAGATGCGCGATTAGCGCGGAACGGACTTTCAGCGAGGGCAGCAGCAAATAGAACATGTGATAGGACTGCTCGACATCGGCCGGAATCGTTGGCAAAAGCACATCATGCTCGGCGGCCCAAGCGCCCAGACATTCGAAATAGCGGTTCCAGACCTGTTGTCGGCGCGCCTGAATGTCTGTCGCCCGCTCAAATTGCGCGTAGAGGTAGGCCGCGAGCATGTCCGAGGGCAGATAGCTGGAGCCTAGATCTACCCAGGTATATTTGTCGATTTGGCCACGGAAGAAGCGGCTGCGATTGGTGCCTTTCTCGCGAATAATTTCGGCGCGCTCCATCAGGCTCTCGTCATTGATGAGCAGAGCGCCGCCCTCGCCGCAGGTGAAGTTCTTTGTCTCATGAAAGCTGAGCGTGGCAAGCTCGCCAAAGGTCCCCAGATAGCGTCCCTTGTAACGAGAAAAGAGCGCGTGGGCGGTATCTTCCACGACGGCAATGCCGCGCTCTTGGGCGAGGGCCATGATGGTGTCCATGTCACAAGCGACGCCGGCATAGTGCACGAGAACGATGGCTCTGGTTTTCTCGGTGACGAGATCCGGCAAATGCCGCTCGTCGAGGTTCAGGGTATCGGGTCGGATATCGGCGAAGATCGGTTTAGCGCCGCGCAGGGCAAAGGCGTTAATGCTCGAGACAAACGTAAATGAGGGTACGATGACTTCGTCGCCCGGCTGAATATCGAGAAGCAGCGCCGCCATTTCCAGCGCGTGCGTGCAAGACGTCGTCAGGAGAGCTTTGCGCACACCGAGAGACTCTTCTAGGAATTGGTGGCATTGATGGGTATAGCCGCCATCGCCGGAAATGCGAGAATCGGCGATGCTGTCCCGGATGTATTCGGTCTCATGGCCGAGAAAGGTTGGCTTGTTGAAGGGAATGCGATATTGGGTCATGGCCGTCCTTGCGTAGTTGTGAACGCCGGTCGCTGTTAGTCAGGCATTGTAAACCACTTGTGGAACCACAGCTCTACCGATCGGGTCGAGAAGCCGCAACGCTGGTAGAGCTTCTGCGCCGGAATGTTGCGCCCTTGAGTGACGACATTGCAGCGGTCAATGCCTTGCTCGTTGAACCACTCTAAGGCGCGGAGAATCATACCATGGGCGCAGCCTTTGCCGCGGGCGGATTCCGCCACGCCAACCAAGCCGATATTGCCTTCGCCAGCGGGACTGTTCAAGTGGCAAGTCACATAGCCGGCAGGCAGCCCGTCAAGATCGGCGACCAGGACCGCATCCGCGTAGTCGGCGGCGAGGCTGTTGCGCAACCAGATTTTATACATCTGCGAGGCCGCCTCGCTGTCAAAGCGGCGGTCGACATAGAAGCGCGAACCCTGGTAGCTGTCGCGGGCAATTGGGAGCAGGGCGCGCAGGTCGTCTTCGCAGCCGAGCCGGAAACGGAGCTTGTTCGATTGTGATGGCCGCGCCGGCTCAAGCAAGCGCGCGGCGAAAGTCAAGCGGATATCGACGAAGTCGAAGCGGTTGGCTTGCAGAACCGAGATCGTATCCTGGTCGGCGGCGTCGGCCAGGAAATAGAGACAATCGATGGCTTGGCCTTTGCAGGCGGCCAGCAATTCGCGGCAAGTAGTGGAATCAAGTTGGCGCGGCGCGGCGCGGGCGATGCGGAAGCCGAAGTGAGCGGAATCCCAAGGCAGGAATGTCAAGAGGCGACTGGTCATTTCGGTTCGTCCTCCGCTTCTTCAGTGGCTTCCTTCACTACGTACATGGGACGATCCATGATGCGCAGGTGCATGCGCGCGAGGTATTCACCGATTATGCCCAGGGCGAACATTTGCGCGCCGGCAAAAATGGCGATCAAGGATACGGTGAAAGTGAAACCGGGCACCTCAAAGCGGAAGGCGAACAATTGGCTCAGGATGATGTATATGAGTATGACCGACCCAAAGGCTGTCATCAAGAGGCCGAGGGCGCTGGCGAAGCGGAGGGGCAGCGTGCTGAAGCCGGTTATCATATTGAAGGCGTGATTGAGCAGCTTGCCGAAGGTGTAGGTGGATTTGCCGATCGTGCGGGGGGTATGCGGCGTGGTGATTGCCGCAAAGCTGGTGGTGCCCCAGGTCAGCAAGACATCAATGTTCACCAGCGGGCCGCGGAAGTGCTCGAAAGATTCTCGCAGCTCGGTACGGAAGGCGCGGAAGGCGCTGACCTTGCGGGCGGTCTCCGCGCCCATGGCGCCTTGCAAAGCGAGCTTGGTTGTCCAGGAGGCGATGTTACGCAGGGGGCCATGCCGTTCTTTTTCGGGCGTGCCGTAGACGACGTCGTAGCCTTCGGCAAGTTTGTCCAGCAGTTCTCTGATGCAGGCTGTCGGGTGCTGCAAGTCATCATCCATCGTCACGGTGATTTTGTGGCGCGCGGCGCGGATGCCGCAAAGCAGCGCGTTATGTTGGCCGAAGTTGCGCATGAGCTTAAAGCCGCGAACAAAGGCGTATTGAGCGGACAAAGTCTGAATGACCGGCCAGCTATTGTCAGCGCCGCCGTCTTCTACCAGGAGCACTTCGTAACGGTCGGCGAGCTTGGGCAATTCACGCGCCAATTCTTCGACGACCAGCGCGATGCTGTTTTCACTGTGATATACCGGAATGACGACGGATACAGAAGGCATCGTGATCACCATGTGACATTGACGCGCGCTCCGCAATATTGTCGAATCCGCCACAGGCATTCAGCGAGCGCGAAATAATAGCCCCAACCACGCCATGAAGCGAAATGCGTAAAAGCCCTTGGCAGTTGCGGGCAGGGCCGGCCGCGGCGTACAGAGATTGTGTTTCAGTTTTGCGCAGACCGCAAGCCACGAGTACATATAACCTGGCGGTTTGCGGCGCCTGTGATTTGCCCTAACAAGACAATTTAACTGTCGGCGGATTGTGCTATAATCCCGCGGATTGACGCAACGTGGCGATGAAAAGGAGACAAGCGAGTAATGGCTTACGACAAGATCAAAGCGCCCGACACTGGAGAGAAGATCGGTTTTAGCCAGGGTAAGATGCAGGTGCCGGACAATCCGATATTGCTGTTCATCGAGGGTGATGGCATTGGCTACGACATTATGACCGCCAGCAAGCGCATCTGGGACGCTGCCATCGCCAAGGCTTACGGCGGCGCGCGGCAGGTCTCCTGGATGGAAGTGTATGCCGGCGAAAAAGCGGCCGGAATATATGACGGCGATTATATGCCGGAGGAAACATTTGAGGCGTTTCGGGAATACAAAGTGGGGATCAAGGGGCCGCTGACCACGCCGGTCGGCGGCGGTTTCCGCAGCTTGAATGTGACCCTGCGGCAGGTGCTTGACTTGTATAGCTGCGTGCGTCCGGTGCGCTGGTATCAGGGTGTGCCAAGTCCAGTGAAGCAGCCGGAGGATGTGGATGTCATCATCTTCCGAGAAAATACGGAAGATACCTACGCGGGCATCGAATACGAATCAGGCACGGAAGAAAACCGGAAGCTGGCGGCGTTTTTGCGCGAAGAAATGGGCGCGGCTAATTTCTTCGAGGATGCCGGCTTGGGTATCAAGCCGATAAGTCCCTTCGGCAGCAAGCGCCTGATACGGGCCGCGATCAATTACGCGATCGAGCGAGGCCGCAAGAGCGTCACGCTGGTGCACAAGGGCAATATTCAGAAGTTCACCGAAGGCGCGTTTCAGAAATGGGGTTATGAGTTGGCGCGGGAGGAATTCCCCGAGCAGACGATATCCTGGGATGAGGCGGCGGCGCAACACAATGGCAATGTGCCGAATGGGAAGATCCTGATCCAGGATACGATCGCCGATATCATGTTCCAGAAGATGCTGCTGCGGCCGCGAGAACATGATGTGATCGCCACGACGAATCTTAACGGCGATTATCTCAGCGATGCGCTGGCGGCCGAAGTCGGCGGCGTCGGCATCGCGCCGGGGGCGAACATCGGCGATGAGATCGCGCTCTTCGAGGCGACCCACGGCACAGCGCCGAAGTATACCAATTTGGACATGGTAAATCCGGGTTCGCTGCTCTTCAGCGGCGTGATGATGCTGGAGCATCTGAACTGGTTCGAGGCAGCGGACTTGATCACGCGGGCCTACGAGAAGACCATCGAGCAGCGCTATGTCACCTACGATTTCGCGCGGCAGATGGAAAACGCGACGAAGGTGGCGACGAGCGAGTTCGCGACCCGCATCATCGAGAATATGGACATCGTCTAGTCCATTAGAGGAAAAGTTGAAAACAAAGAGTGATCCGGCGGATCGCTCTTTTTTGTTTGGCGGCTTGCGACACCGGGAATATACACGAGGGCAGAATGGCAGGGTCGCAAGAAGCCGACATAGAGCGAGGCGGCGACTCCCCGGTATGGACCGTTGGAGATCGTGCGAGGACCTATCGGAACAGGAGTCAGCGCAAGCTGGCCAGCCAAGCGCTCAGTTTCGCTTCCAGGCCGTTTCGCACATCAATGAACGAGCGAAGCACGGCGGCGTCATCGCCGGTGGCGGCTGCTGGATCCGGAAAGCTCCAGTGAATGCGCCGGGCGGGGCCGGGAAAGACCGGACAATTCTCGGCGGCGTTGTCGCAGACGGTGATGACATAGTCGAATGCGGTTTCCAGAAACTGGTTTATGTGATCTGAACTGTGTCGCGAGATGTCGATGCCGCGCTCGTTCATCGCTTTGATGGCGAAGGGATTGACGTGAGAGGGCTTGGCGCCGGCGCTATAGACGTCGACGGCGTTGCCGGCGAGATGACGCAGCAAGCCTTCGCCCATCTGGGAGCGGGCGGAATTGGCGGTGCAGAGTATGAGGACTTTTGTTTTCTCGTTCAACTTGGCCGCCTATCACTTGCGCATTTTTCGTATCTATCAGCAGCTAGTTAGCGAGAAAGCCGGTCTTGCGCGCGCGCAAAGGCTTGGGAGAGGAAGAGCGCGAACATCGCCAGCAAGATGAGAATCAGGCCGGTCCAGATAGCGGCGTCAATATCGCGTTCAAAGATACTGTAGACAAGCAGCGGCATCGTCTGCGTCTTGCCTTGCAGGTTGCCGGCGAAGAGGATGGTAGCGCCGAATTCTCCCAGGGCGCGCGCCCAGCTGAGAATCATGCCGGAAATGAGCGCTCGCCAGGCGATGGGCAGAATGATGTACCAGAACATGAGCCAGCCATAGGCGCCATCGACGCGCGCGGCGTCTTCGATTTCTGCCGCGATGCCAGCAAAGCCCACTTGCGCCGAGCGAATATAAAAGGGCGCGGAAATGAAGAACTGCGCGATGATGACCGCCAGGATAGAAAAGGGCACGATGATGCCAGCGTCAGCCAGAAAAGAGCCGATGGCCCCAGTTCGGCCGAATGTGAGCAGCAGCGCCAAGCCGGCGACCGCCGGTGGCATGACAATCGGCAGCTCGATAAAGAGGCTGACGAATCGTTTTCCTCTGAAGTTGTAACGGGAGAGGACAAAGGCCAGCGGGGTCCCCAAGACGGCCGTCAGGCAGACGACGGCGGCGGTGGAGGCGAAGCTTAGAAGCGTGGCGGATAGGATGATCCCTGAATCGGGCAGTCCTTCCCAGGCGCGCGAACTTAGGCCGCGGGCGAGCAGGACCAGTACAGGCGCGGCCAGGAGCAGGAAAGCGAAGGCGCTGACGGCAAAGACGAGCAGTCTATCAGCCGACAGGCGTTGGCGTTGGGCAGACGTTTTGCGGTGATTCGGCAGCATCGTCGGCTTCAAGCGTAGGCTCCGGCGTTGGGTCTTCGGGCAAGGTTTTCGTAAGTATAGCAGGTGAACAGAAGCCGTATTCGGCGAAAATGGGCTGGGCCTCCGGCGAGAGGACGAAGGTGATGAAGCGTTGGGCGAGCGCCGAGTTTGCCGAAGCGGCAAGAGGGGCAATTGGGTAGGAAGCGAGTTGATTATGCGCAGGTTTGATTTCGAAGGAGCGCAATTGTTCGGCGACATCGCCGATGGCGTCGGACTGATAGACGATGCCGGCATCGGCTTCGCCCAGGGCGATGCGAGTGACGACCTGGCGGACATTGCTCTCTTCCGAGACGAGGTTCCGCATAACTTGGTCGACGAAGTCCTCGCCGTAGTCATCGCTATGAGAAGCGAGCATGGCGTCGGTGTAGGCGCGGATGGGCGTGCCCACAGCCGCCAGGACAAGCAGGACAGAGTCTTTGGTCAAGTCCCGGACCGATTCGATTGCAGCCGGATTATCGGCCGGGGCGATCAGCAGCAGTTGATTGTGGGCGAAGATATCGACCGTGTCAGCGGCGATCAAGTCACTGTCGATAACCAGGTCCAGCTGGAGTTCGTTGGCGCTGGCAAAGATATCAGCGGGAGCGCCCTGGATCAACTGGGCGGCCAGGGTTGATGAACTGGAGAAGTTCAGGAGGATGTCCACATCGCTATTGGCTTCGATGAAGGCCGCGCGCAGACTTTCGAAGACATCGGTCAAGGACGTCGCCGCGAAGACGGTGAGGCTTTGGCGCTCGCTGTCCTGAGCGATTATTCCGCCGATTGGCGCGAGCAAGATCAAAAGAGCGATGACAAGCCGGTGGCGCATGTGTAGCTCCTCATGACTGAGGCAACATAATAGGTCATGACCGACATATTGCAAGCGTCACGCAAGTCCGCCATGTTATACGTTTGCGCTTCGGCTAGCCGACGCTCGTTCTACGTTCGCTTGATTGTGTCTCGGCATCCATTTATGTTTAATCTACGAGGTATCTGAGGTTGTCATGGGCATAGGCCAGCGGTCAGGTCCGCCTTCCTGGTTTGTCATATTGGTTGGCATTGCCATCGTTTTCGGCGTGTATTATCTGTGGATGGGTCTGCGCAATTTCATGGCTTCGGGAGTGAGCGTATCCGAATCCACCCAGCAGGCGATCGACCAGAGCACGGCCACGGCAGCCCGCATTCAAGAAATCGTGCTGAATGCGCCGACGCCGCTGCCCAGCTTTACGCCGGTTCCGCCTTGCCAGGCATTCATTGTCAGGGTGCCGATAGCAATAGTCCGGGCGGAACCCAGCTTGAGCGGCCGAATCGTAGAGGGCCTGCGCGAAGGCGAGACTGTCTGCGTCCTGGCGATGCTCCCGGATTCCGAATGGTATTTGATCGACCAGAACATGCAGACACGCCGCATTGAACGCGTATATATGCACCGAGATATCATTCGCGCGTTGAATCCCACGCCCAAGCCGACCGCCACAGCGATACCGACCGATACCTCTACTCCTACCATTACGGCGACGGCGACCGACACTCGACCGCCGACGGCCGCGCCACCGGCCGCGCAGGCCACTGCGACCAAGCAGCCGATACTTCCTTCCCCCACCGCGACCGCCACGGTTACCGCCACCGCCCCAAGCGTCCGCCTCTAGCTTGCGGTAACTAGCGCTTCGACTATACTGATTGCAGTGTATCCAGAGGCCAAATCGCGGCAATGAAAGGGATTGCGCTTGGCTGCAATTTTGCAGGTTATTGCGGGGGTAGTCTTCGTCTTCACCTTGCTTAGCATCGTGGTGACGGAAGTCAACTCGCTGATCGCGCGAGCGACCAGGCTGCGCGCGAAGAACTTGCGCAATTCGATCGACGGCATCATTGAGGACCCGGTGATACGGGCCAAGGTTTACACACATCCGCTGATTCAACTGGTGAAGGCAGACCCGATCGCGCCGAGCCAGCGCATCTCGCGGGAGGAAGCGGAAAAGGTCGCCAGCAGTTCCATTGGCGCGGTTGACTGGATTGACCCGCAGACCTTTGTTGATGTTGTCTTGAATACGATCAAGGCAGAATCCGACCAGCAGATGTTCGGCTCGCTGCTGAATGTCATCGACGGCATGCCGGCAGGACCGGAGCGGCGTGGACTGCGCGTGATGGTCAACCGAATTGTCACAACCGGGCAAGGTATGAAAGAGTTGCGCAAGGCTTTGCCTTACGTGCAGGATCGGCGCTATCGGAGCGCGCTGACCGAGATTGTGAACCAGATCGACGAGGAAGTAAGCTTGCTCGGCATGGAGCAATCGAACAATATCGCGCTTATGGCCGGCATCAGACAGATAGAGCAGCCGAACCTGCGCAAGGCCTTGGCGACGGTCATGTATAGCGCCGAGAGCATGGAAGGAGCCCGCGGCAATCTGGAGACCTGGTTCAACAATTCGATGAATCGGGCAAGAGCAACCTACGCGGCGCGAATGAAGCTGCTATCGGTCGGCGTCGCGCTGGCATTCGCGCTTGCGCTCAATATCGACACGGTGAATATTGCGCGGTCACTTTGGGAGGACCCGGCTCAGCGACAGGCTTTAAGCAGCGAATTAGCGTACTCGGTGCAGAGTGGCGAATTGCAGTCGCAAGTGGATGGAACGGCAAGTCTGGACGACGAGTTCAGGGCAAACCAGGCAGACAGCGCGAGCCCGATAGAGGACGCTGTTGGCACGGGAGCGGAGATCGCCCACCAATTGCAGGATATTGAGAACTTGAGCCTGCCCGTCGGCTGGACATTCCAGAACGTGGCTGATCAACCTTCGGCTCAAAGCGACCCGAACAACTTGTGGAATTACTTTCCGGAAAATAATCCGGATGGCTGGCTGGGATTGCTGGCAGGCAAAATTCTCGGCATTGCCGCGACTGTAATCGCCGCGGCCCAAGGGGCGCCGTTCTGGTTCGGGATCGTCAACAGGATCTTGCGACGGTAGCAAACTTCGCGCGCAATTAACAATGTCAGGCCAAACCGATTAAGCAAGCATTAACATGAGTCGCGGCTTTTGCGTTCCGCGAAGGCGACGAAACAAGAATCCGCAGCGGAAAACGAAGTGTTTTTGTAGATTTTATCGGTTGACAAGGCGGCGAAAATCCGCGCAAAATAGAAATCACATCATTGCACTACATCAGCGGAAAAGTTCACTTAGTCTTATTCATCCAATAAGTAGAGGGACGCCGTGATACAAGCACTTGTTGAGCTTGCCGAACAACGTGGTTATGTAACTTATGAACAAATAGCGGAAGCGCTAGACGATGACGGTGACGACCGAGTCGCGCTTCGCAACCTCTTGTACGAACTGAATGAGCTTGGCATAGAACTGCGCCGGGACCCAGACAGTTCGCAATCGAAAGCGGCCGGCGATATCATTGAGCAAGAGTTCGAAAGCCGCGAATCAATACCGACCAAGATCGTAGCAGATTTGAGCGCCATATCGTCCGACGACCCCGTCGGACTTTATTTTCGGCAGATGGCGCAGGAACCGCTGCTGACAGCGACGGATGAGATTGATCTGGCGAAGCGAATCGAACGCGGCTTCAAGGCGGGCGAGCGCTTGAAGCAGCCCGACGTGATGCAGAAGAGCGCACGCTGGCGCCGGCACCTGCGGCGGCTGGTATTCGACGGGCAATGCGCGCGGGAGCATCTCGGGCGGGCGAACACGCGGCTGGTCGTCAGTATCGCCAAGCGATATATGGGACAGGGCCTGCCCTTCCCGGATCTCATACAGGAAGGCAATGTCGGTTTGATGCGGGCGGTCGACAAGTACGATTATTCGCGCGGGAATCGCTTCAGCACCTACGCCACCTGGTGGATTCGGCAAGCGATAACGCGGGCGCTGGCGCAGAAAACGCGCACGATACGGATTCCGCTGCATATGACGGAGCGCATCCGTCAGATGTACCGGGCGGCGCAGGATTTGGAGCAAACGCTTGGTCGGCGGCCGACGGCGGAAGAGATCGCTTCGGCGATGGAAGTGGCGGCCGATGCGGTGCGAGCGATGATGGACGCGAGCCAACATGCAATCGCGCTTGAGCGGCCGGTCGGCGATGACGGCGATAGCGAATTTGGCGACTTCATCGAGGATCAGGATTCGGTCAGCCCGGTGGAATCGGCGACGCAGAACCTGCTCGAGGAAGCGATCGAAGAAGTGCTGGCGGAGTTGACGCCGCGGCAGAGTCATATATTGCGCTTGCGCTTTGGTCTGGGCGGTGGCGAGCCGCATACGCTGGAAGAGATCGCGAACAAGTTTGGCTTGAGCCGGGAGCGGATCCGGCAGTTGGAGAAGGAAGCCTTGCGGCGCTTGCGGCATCCGCAATTGGCGCACAATTTGCGCGACTATCTCGGATAGTTTAGAATCGAAAATCAGGCGAAGGCAAGCGGTCGAAACTGAGATGGTTTCGGCGGCTTTTTTATATGGGATGGGTGAACCTTGGGCGAACCATTTGAGCAACTATTGAGCCAGCGCACAAGCAGCATGCAGCGGAATCCGATTCGGGAGATATTGAGGGCTTTAGCGCAGCCGGGCATGATTTCGCTGGCTGGCGGCATACCGGCGCCGGAGACCTTTCCCATAGAGGACTTGTATCGCATCAACGAGACGGTATTGGATCGATATGGGCCGGCGGCGCTGCAATATGACTTGACCGAGGGATTCGCGCCCTTTCGCGAGGCCTTGGCGGGATACCTGGCGACGAAGGGCATTGATGCCGATGCGGAGCGGCTGCTGGTCTTCAATGGATCGCAGAGCGTCCTGGACACTTTGGGCAAGATCCTGATCAGCCCCGGCGATGTTGTGGCCTTGGAATCGCCGAGTTACCTGGGCGCCATTTCCGCCTTCAGCAGTTATCTTCCAGAATACGTCAGCATCGAGACGGACGATGACGGGATCATTCCCGAATCGCTCGAGCGCGTGTTGGACCAGCACAAAGTAAAGTTTGTCTATTTGGTGACGACTTTCCAGAACCCGACCGGACGGACGCTCAGCTTGCGACGGCGGCAGGAGATTGCGGCGATTGTCAAAGACAGGAATGCGCTGGTTGTTGAAGATGATCCCTACAGCGATCTGCGTTATCGCGGCGAGGTCGTCCCGCCGCTGCAAAGCTTCGCGCCGGAGAACACAGTTTATGCCAGCACTTTATCGAAGATATTCGCGCCGGGCTTGCGGCTCGGTTTTTGTCTGGCGCCGCCGTTGATACGGGAGTGGCTTTATATAGCGAAGCAGGGCGCGGATTTGCACAGCAATACTTATGCGCAGGCGCTGGCCACGGAATATATCTGTGGCGGATTCATCGATAAGCAGGTGCCCAAGATCATCGACCTGTATCGTCCGCGGCAAGAGGCGATGCTTTCGACAATGGCGCGGCATTTTCCGCAGGAATACCGCTGGACGAAGCCGGAAGGCGGCATGTTCATCTGGGTCGAGGGACCGGCGGGCGTGGATGCCGAAGCTGTCTACTGGAAGGCAATCGAGCGGAAAGTCGCTTTTGTGCCGGGCAAGTACTTCTATGTTGATCCGAGCGATGGGCTGGCGACGATGCGCTTGAATTTCACTCGCGTGGATGAGGCCGCTATTGAATCCGCGGTAGCCGCCTTGGGCGCGGTCCTGAAGGAATTTGGAGCCAACTAAGCTCTTCTCAATGCGGCCTTAACCGCTAGACTGGGACAATGGCGAAGTCAAAAGCGCA
This sequence comes from Anaerolineae bacterium, assembly GCA_022822545.1. GTDB lineage: Bacteria > Chloroflexota > Anaerolineae > Aggregatilineales > Phototrophicaceae > UBA6055. Next base: position 16,091 of record JAJEBE010000018.1, on the reverse strand, counting down.
GCAAAACCCTAGTAATGCAGCGACAGGATTGCGTGGCTTGATCCTGTCGTTTTATTTGCCCGCGCTGATGGTGACGGTGGGCCAAGGCTTGCTCGTGCCGATTCTGCCGCTCTATGCGGCGGATTTTGAGATCGGATACGTCCTCATTGGTTTGGTATTGGCGGGCGAAGGTTTGGGCACCCTGATCGCGGATGTGCCGACCGGCATGCTTCAGCGGCGTTTTGGCAACAAGCAGGTCATGATGATGGGCTTGTTGGTGAAGGCGCTTTCGATTCTTCTGCTATTTTTCGCCGGGACGATTTGGATGGCGCTGCTTTTGCGATTGATCGCCGGCTTTGGCCGATCCATGTATACGGTATCGGCGCATGTTTATGTGACCAATCAGGTCGATGTGGGGCAGCGCGGCAAGGCGATCTCGATGTTCGGCGGCACCTATCGTCTGGGCGGGTTCATCGGGCCGGCAATTGGCGGAATCGTCGCCGGCTTGCTGGGGCTGCGAGCGGTGTTTATCGGCGTGGCGCTGGTGACCGGAATTGGTCTGCTGCTGGTTGTGATGTTCACGCGCAAGAGCGGCGGAGGCGCATCCGAAAGCAGGCTGGCCGAACGGCATTCGCTGCATCTGCTATCAGTGCTGAAGTCGAATTACCGGGTGCTGGCGTCGGCCGGCATGGCGCAGGTTTTTGGGCAGACGATACGCGCTGGACGGACGGTAGTAATACCGCTCTTCGCGGCCGATGTGCTGGGATTGAGCGTCGATCAGATCGGCTACATTGTGAGCATCTCGATGGCGGTAGATTTCAGTCTGTTTATGGTGGCCGGCTGGCTGATGGATCGCTTCGGACGGAAGTTCGCGATTGTGCCTTGTTTTGGGATTCAGGCGTTGGGCATGGCGCTGGTGCCCTTCGCGGCGAGCTTCACCGGCTTGCTGTTGGCGACGGTGTTGATCGGCTTGGGCAATGGCTTGGGCGCCGGCAGCATGATGACGCTGGGCGCGGATCTGTCGCCGGCGCGGTCGCGGGGCGAGTTTTTGGGCGTCTGGCGCTTGATCGGGGATATAGGGCACACCGGGGCGCCGCTGATTGTGGGCGCGGTGGCTGATATCCTGGTGCTTAGTTCGGCGATTTGGGTGATCGCAGGCGCAGGTCTGGCATCAGCGAGCATATTCCTGTTCCTGGTGCCGGAGACATTAAAACGGCGGCCCGCTCTGGCGCCGGCGACCTGACCGGCTCCGCCGCAGTTGCAGGCAAATGTTGCAGAAGCTCAACTATCTCACGGTTGATTGGCCGCTGAAGCAGGAGCGACTATTCCCAAGCGTCGCTCCGCTGATCGTCGAGATCGGCTTTGGCAATGGCGATTTTCTTGTGCACCTTGCAGAATCAAATCCCGACTGCAATATCATCGGGCTTGAGATTTCCAGCGGGTCAATGGAGCGGGCGGAAGCCAAGATCGAGAAGCGCGGGTTGAGCAATGCCCGCCTCATACACGCGCGGGCGGAGACAGCGCTGTCTCATCTGCTGGAACCCGAGACGGTGCGGGCCTTTCACATCAACAATCCCGATCCCTGGTTCAAGAAGAAGCATCATCGACGGCGGTTGATAAAGCCGGCGACGGTTGACCTGCTGACCAGCCGATTGGCGCCAAGCGGCCAATTGCGCCTGGCGACGGATATACCGGAATACGCCGAAATGGCGCATGAAGTCTTGTCGCGGACGCCCGGTTTGTCGAATCGATTTGAGACGCCCTGGGTCAAGGAGATCGCCGGGCGCATTCAAACCAAGTATGAAATCAAGGGCTATCGCGAAGGCCGGGGCGCGCATTTTTTTTGCTATGAGCGCAACAGCGTATCAGCGCAGCATCCGCCGGTGGTCAAGGAGTTGGACATGCCGCATCTATTCTTAAAATCGCCATTGGACGCGGAAGAGATTGTCAGGCGCTTTGAGGCGACGCGCGTACATGCCGACGGCGCGCATATTGCGATCCTGAATGCTTACGCCAACCCGCAGCGAAACACAGCAGTCTTTGAGGTCGTTGCCGAGGAGCCGACGATCGAGCAGCATGTCTTGTTGTCGCTTTCGCCGCGGGAGGAGGCGGGTCAGTACATTGTGAAGCTGACGGGCGTCGGTTATGCGCGGCCGACGGCAGGACTGCACCGGGCGGTGGCGGCGGTCGGCGAGTGGGTAGCGGGTTTGGATGAGGGGTCGCGGGTGTTGGAGCGGAAGCTGCGGGGGTGATTCACCACAGAGGTCGCGTAGACACTGACCGCCGGCGCAGAGTGCACAGAGTAAAACAAATATGCTATAATGCCGCGCCATGTGCAAAGACAAGTGAAGGCGAGTTGCATTGTGTCAGCGAATCGAAACCTGCACAAAGCGAAGTCGAATAAAAAGGACGAGTTCTACACCCAGCTTGTCGATATAGAGAATGAACTCCGTCATTACAGCGACCATTTTCGCGGCAAGGTAGTCTATTGCAACTGCGATGATCCGCGAGTGAGCAATTTCTTTCATTACTTCGCCTACAACTTCCGCGTGCTCGGATTAAAGAAACTGATTACGACTTGCTACAAGAATCAGCAAATGAATATGTTCAGCCAGCACGATGCGGAAAAGGCAATCTGGCTAGAATATGATGGCACGGAGAACGAGACCGGCGTTCCCTCAGTCGAGGACATCGGCATTCACTATCTTGAAGGCGATGGCGATTTTCGCAGCGAGGAATGTATTGAGCTGCTCAAGCAGGCTGATATTGTTGTTACCAACCCGCCCTTTTCGCTGTTCCGCGAATACGTGGCGCAATTGATTGAGTACGACAAGAAGTTTCTGATTATTGGACACCAGAACGCGATTACCTATAAAGAGATTTTCCCCTTGATTAAAGACAACAAATTATGGCTTGGTCATGCCCAAAAGGCGGTAACAATGCTATTTGATGTTCCGACAGAATTCGCCGATGAGATAGTCGCAACCAGAAAAGAGGGAAGTTCCTATGTGGTTGTAGATGGGAGGGTCAAGAGCAAGATGAGAAACGCTAAGTGGTTCACCAATCTTGACCACAATAAACGACACGAAGACCAAATTTTGTACAAGAAATACACGCCGGAGGAATATCCGCATTACGATAACTACGATGCGATTGAAGTGTCAAAGGTCGCGCATATTCCCAAAGACTGGGACGGCGCAATGGGTGTGCCAATTACATTCTTGGACAAACACAATCCGGATCAATTTGAGATTATTTGGACAACCGACAGGGGTGGAGACGGAATGCTCGAAGAAATGAAACGCCCCCACAGTAGATATGATGCTCCAGTAATACAGGGGCAAGGGAAATACAAAAGGATATTTATTCGACGGAGAAGGGGGGAGTGATGGAAATCAATCACAATTACCAGACTCTAGTGGACAACATGGCTCATGACAATTACGGATATTTGGAGATTCAGGGATATGAAGGTCGTGATCCAGAAAAAAGGCTTTCTATCCGTGCCTACGAATCAATAGACTCACAAGAACATATTGCGATCTATCATTTACCAGAAAAACAAAGGGAGTTAGTGAAAGAGGTCGCCGCACGACAGAGGATCGAATTTGAAGAGTTTCCTGATCGTAAGACAAAAACACAAGTGCAAATTGAATTTGAAGCATGGATGACAAGAATTAAAGAGGAGGAAATGGATCACATCAGTCACTACGAAAAAGCCGTTGAGTTTGCAAAAGAATTATCTCATGGCGTAGTAAGGGGGTATTGGAGAAACGAAATCGGTACACCCTTTGACCTTGTTGATTTGGAACGAAGCGGACGGTCGCCACATCGTGTGTCTACTGTTGCGCGAAACAGGCTGTACAAATATATGATAGAACGAATCGGATACGGTCCGAGGACTGGGCAAAGCTATACCACCAACAGAGGAGCACATCATTATCATGGAGATGACGAGATGGGCGACACTGACTTAATGATTAGCGCTATGGTTGGAATTGGGATGTTGAAAAGAGTAGGTGACAGTAGTGTCTACGAATTGACAGGAAAGGCTTTTGATTTACTACGCACCGAGCCAACAGAACTTGAGGAACTTTCCAGAAAACAACTGAAAGTAGAACGCCGATTGCTGTTGGCCATAGTTGCCCAAGCGGTGATTGCTGCTGTTGCTGCTCTGCCGCAATTCGAACGTTTATTTTCTGCCATACTTGACTGGTTGCAAGGAATATTACAATGAAAATCCAACTCATCGACCTCAACATCCGCGACCTGGTCGACGGCTATTCCGACGATGGCGAGGGCGGCGTGGTGGGCTACGGCGGGGCGCTGGATATCCGTCCGCCATTCCAGCGCGAGTTCATCTACGATCCCAAGGAACGGGACGCTGTAATCAACTCTATTTTGAAGGGCTTCCCCTTGAATGTCATGTACTGGTTCGACCGACCGGATGGAAGATTCGAGATCATCGACGGCCAGCAACGCACAATATCAATCGCCCGATATGTGGCGCAAAAGCCGGGCTTCTTCTTTGAGGGGCTTGGATTTGACAATCAGCCGTCCGATGTAAAGGAACGGATACTCAATTACAAGCTGATGGTCTATGTGTGCAGTGGTGAACCTAGTGAAAAGCTGGAGTGGTTTAAGATCATCAATATCGCGGGGAAACAGCTATCGAATCAAGAGTTGCGCAACGCGATTTACTCGGGGCCATGGGTATCCGACGCCAAGCGCTATTTCAGCAAAACAAGCGGCCCATCCGCGGGCTTGGGCGGCGATTATTTGAGCGGCGCCCCAAATCGCCAGGCACATCTTGAAACGGTGATTAAGTGGATTAGCGACGGCAACATTGAAGATTACATGGGTATTCACCAGCACGATGAAAGCGCCGCGCCCTTGTGGGAATACTTTATGGCTGTCATCGACTGGATTGAAGCGACATTCACCCGGAAGCGCAGTAAAATCATGAAGGGCGTCGATTGGGGCAGTCTATACAATGCCCACAAAGACGCGGACTTGGACTCCGAATGGCTTGAATCGGAAACCCGGCGGCTTATCCTGGACGACGATGTTACGAGCCAACGAGGGATATATCCATATCTACTCACTGGCGAAGAAAAGCATCTAAATATCCGCGCCTTTACCGATGGCATGAAGCAGCGTGTCTACGAGCGGCAAGCGGGCAAGTGCGTGATTTGCGGTAAGGCATTTGATATATCCGATATGGAAGCCGACCACATCACGCCCTGGTCTGAAAGCGGCAAGACAGAAGAGGACAACTGCCAAATGCTCTGTAGAAAGTGCAACCGCGAGAAATCAGCGAAATAACACAAAGGCAAGCCCATGCTCCAAGTCACCCACCACACCCTGCCCAACGGACTCACCGTTCTGCTCAAAGAGGCGCACAGCGCGCCGGTGATTAGCTGGTGGCTGGCCTACCGTGTGGGCAGCCGCAATGAACCGACGGGCAAGACCGGCATCTCCCACTGGGTCGAGCACATGATGTTCAAGGGCACGGAGCAATTCCCGGCCGGCATGCTCGACCGCGAGATCGACCGCGCCGGCGGGCAATGGAACGCCTTCACCTCGATGGACGCCACGAAATACTTCGAGACCTTGCCGGCGGACAAGATCGCCATCGCCATGCAGGCCGAAGCCGACCGCATGGTCAACGCGCAGTTTAACCCGGACGAGACAGAATCCGAGCGGACGGTCATCATTTCCGAGCGTCAGGGCGCCGAGAATCAGCCGACGTTCTGGCTGCAAGAAGGGCTGCGCGGCAGCGCCTTTCGGGTGCATGGCTATCACCATGAAATTATCGGCGACGAGACGGACTTGAGGACGATGACGCGGGATGATCTGTATGAGCATTATCGCGCGCATTATTGCCCGGCGAACGCGGCGGCAATCGCGGTCGGCGCATTTGACACGGAAGACATGCTGGCGGAAATCGAGCGGCTATACGGCACAATACCGGCGAGCAGCGCGCCGGATTTATTCGCGCGGCAGGAACCGGCGCAGACGGGCGAGCGGCGCATCGTCGTTGAACGGCCGGGCAAGACGGCCTTTTTGGAAGTGTGCTACCGCGCGCCCGCGGCGACGCACGAAGACTGGATGAAACTGAAAGTGCTGGACGCGGTCTTGAGCGGCTCAAGCGGCGCCTCTGACAACAAGACAAGCCGCCTGTATCAGGCGCTGGTCAAGACGGAGATCGCGGCGGGAGTCGGCGCCTGGCTGACGCCGACCATCGATCCCTATCTGTACAGCATCCTGGTGACGCTGCGCGAAGGACGGACGCCGGCGGAGGCGGAAGCGGTTCTGCTCGGCGAGATTGAGCGCTTAAAAGCGGATGGCATCAGCGAGGAAGAATTAAACAGGGCGCGGAAGCAGAGCAAAGCCGCCTTTGCCTACAGCACGGAGAGTGTCACCGAGCAAGCCTATTGGCTGGCGCAATCATTTATCCTCGGCGATGTCAACTGGTTCGACAATTACGCGGAGCGCTTGATGGGCGTGACAGCGGCCGATGTGCTTGATGTCGCGCGGGCTTATCTCGTGAGCCGGCAGCGTGTGGTTGGCGTCTTGCAGCCGATCGAAGCGGAAGAGGAGCAAACACCAGCATGAGCAAGCGTCAGGCAAGCATTCCCCATTCGGGAAATATCGAGCGCGCCGAACTCGAGAACGGCATCACGGTTCTCGTGTACACAAACCCGGCGGTGCAGTCCGTCAACCTGATGAGTTCGGTTCATGGCGGCAGCATATACGAAGCGCCCGAGCAAAGCGGCCTGGCATCCTTCGTTGCGGGCGCCTCCATGACCGGCACGGCCAATCGTGATTTCGATGCGATTCACGGGACGCTTGAAGATATCGGCGCTGCTCTGAATTTCAGCGGGCACAAGCACAAGGTCGGCTTTTCGGGCAAGGCGCTGGCGGAAGACCTTTCGACGCTGGTCGATGTGGCCAGCGATGTTTTGCGCAATCCGGTTTTCCCGACGGAGCATGTCGAACGGCTGCGCGGCGAACGCCTGACCTGGCTGCAATACAGCCAGTTTGACACGCGCTACCGAGCGGCTAAAGCCATGCGGGAAGCGCTTTTCCCAGAAGACCATCCCTATCACTATGGCGCATACGGCTGCGAAGAGAGCATCGCCGGCATCAAAGTTGAGGACTTGAAAGCTTTTCACAGCCGGCAATATGGTCCGGCCGGCATGATTCTGGTGATCGTTGGCGCGGTGAAAGCGGGCGAAGCGCTGGCTTTGGTCAGCGATACCTTTGGCGATTGGCGGCAGGAGAATCCGTCCGTCGTGCGCTGCGTCGACGCCCCGACGGCGGGGGCTGAACGCGGGCGACAGGCAGTGTTTGTGCCGGGGAAAACGCAGTCGGATATCAGTATGGGCATTATTGGTCCGGCGCGTACCGCGGACGACTTTCCGGCGGCGCAGCTGGCCAACAGTGTGCTGGGCGAATTTGGCATGATGGGGCGAATCGGCAAGAGCGTGCGCGAGGAGAAGGGCTTGGCCTACTACGCTTATAGTCGGGTCGGCGGCGGGCATGGACCCGAACCCTGGACAGTGAACGCTGGCGTCAATCCTGAGAATGTCGATTTGGCGATCGAGTCAATACTGGCGGAGATTGAGCGGCTGACGACAGAGCTGGTGACCGAAGATGATCTTGCTGACAATCAGAGTTATTTCACCGGCCGGATGCCCCTGCGGCTGGAAAGCAACGAAGGCATCGCATCGCAGATTCACAGCATGGAGAGTTACAGGCTGGGGCTGGATTATCTTCTGAATTATGAAGAAATGATCGGGCGGATTACTCGCGAGGATCTGCTGGCGGCGGCGCGGACTTACTTGAGCGCGGAAGATATGGCAGTCGCGGTGGCGGGGCCGGAACATCCGGGCTTGTAGGCGGAGATTTTCATGGCCGACGGCCGCGCCGAACTGGTGAAGCTCAAGAACATCGGCGAGACATCCGCGGAAAAGCTTGCCGGCATCGGCATTTCGTCGCGAGAGCAGATTGAGGAGTTGGGCGCGGTCACTGTTTTCAAACGACTGCGAGAACGCTATCCGGTGAGCATAACCATGCTTTGGGCGCTGCAAGGCGCCTTGCTGGATCTACCCTATTATCAAATCCCCATTGAGATAAGAACCGCATTGCTGGAGGAGCTGGCGAGCGATGCGGTTTAGCGCGATGGACAATTCAAATCTGACAAGGCGCGGGGTATAATCAGCGGCATTGTTAGGCGTAGGAGCAACATTCACGAAAGTACGAATATGGCGGAGAAGCGCGTAGTCATCACCGGTATGGGCTTGGTCAGTCCGGTCGGCAATAACGTAGAGGAATCCTGGGCGAATATCCGCGCCGGCAAGTCCGGCATCAATTGGATCAGCCTGTTTGACGCGGACCTGGTCGAGAATCGGGTGGCGGGCGAGGTAAAGGACCTCGATCTGGAGGACATCTTCGGTCGGCGCGAGATGCGGCGGATGGACCGGGCGCAAATGTTGGCATTGGTGGCGGCCGACGAAGCGCTGAACGATGCTGGCATCGAGATTTCGGATGCCAACAAGTATGACGTCGGCGTTGTCGTGGGTTCGGGAATCGGCGGCATCGTCACGGTCGTGCAGGCGCTTCAGGGCTTTCAAGCGCGCGGACATCGCGGAGTAAGCCCGGTGATCGTGCCGGCCCTGCTGCACGATGGCATTAGCTCGCGCGTGTCCATGCACTTCGGATTAAAAGGGCCCAATTACAACATCACGGCGGCTTGCGCCACCAGCAATAATTCCCTGGGCGATGCGGCCGACTTGATACGCATGGGGCGGGCAAAGGTGATGGTCGCCGGCGGCAGTGAGGCATGCATCATGCCGATGGTCATCAGCGGCTTCAATAACATGAAAGTGCTGACAAACACCGAGGATGTGCCGGAGAAGGCATCGCGACCCTTCGACGCCAATCGCGATGGTTTTGTGGCGGCGGAAGGCGCGGCCCTGCTAATCTTGGAAGACCTCGACCACGCCTTGGCGCGCGGCGCGGGAATTTATGCGGAGTTAACCGGTTACGGGCATACGTCAGACGCCTTCCACGTGACGGCGCCGAATCCGGATGGCGTCGACGCGGCCGAAGCCATGCGGCGCGCCTTGAAGGAAGCGGGCATTGCCATTAAAGAAATCAGTTATATCAATGCGCATGGGACGGCGACGCAACTCAATGACAAGAGCGAGACGCTAGCCATCAAGCAGGCGCTGGGTGAAGAAGCTTACAAAATTCCTATCAGTTCAACAAAATCCATGACCGGGCATATCCTGGGGGCGACAGCGGCGGCCGAGGCGATTTTCTCAGTGAAGGCGCTGCTGGATAATTTCATTCCGCCGACGATCAACCTGGAGACGCCGGACCCCGAGTGCGATCTCAATTACACGCCGAATGTCGGAGTGGCGACGCCGATGCAGCACGTGCTCAGCAACTCATTCGGCTTTGGCGGCCACAATACGGCCGTGGTTATCAGCCGCTACGAATAAGCGCCTGTTAAGAGGCGACGATTTGCGACAGGATATCTTCAAAAGCGGCATCGGCCAGGTCGCGGATTTCCTTATCGCTGCGATCTTGTATTGGATGAGGCACGTAGCAGACGGCAGGATCAAAACCGAGCGCGGCGCCTTGGGCCTCGGCCGCTTCTACAAACTCGTCAGAAGCGATGAAGATGCCGGGAATCCCGCGGGATTCCAAGTCAGTGATGTCGTGCACACTGCACGACGTGCATGAGCCTCAATCGGCTAAAGCCTCGATCACCAAGTCGCATTCACTCGCGATCTGATGCTTCAAGTCAACCGGAGCGACGCGGGTGAAAGTTGGCTTCGTAAAGCGCCTCGATTCAATGCCCATGCCATCCAACTGGAATGCCAGTCGATCAAGAAAGACATCGCCCTTGGGCTTCGAAATATCGAGAAGCGCGATGCGCTTATTGGCCAGGGATTGCGGGCGCGGAAGGCGTTCTCGCTGGGCTGGCTCGTTTTCTGATGTCGGGTCTAACAAACGCATGTTGACACTCTCCTTCATAGTCCAAGCGGCGGTTTACGATTTGATAGGCACAGTCACAGGGATGCTGCCGCGGGGCCCGCTGGCGGCCCAGCCGGTGATTATCGCCGACCACATACCGGCCGCGCCGCCGGCATGAACGATCAGCAAGCCTCCCGGGCGAAATTTGTTCACGCGTTTTTCAGCGAAACGCTTGGGCATTCCCTCGGCAATCCCGTCCGCGTCCGCCAAAACGTCCCGGCCGTCGGTGGTCAGATGCCTGGCGAGCTCATCACGAAAGCGGACCTTGCTCCAGCCCGCGCCGCGAAATACCCGCATGTGCTCCGGCGAGATAATCAAGAGGGCGTCGGCGGCGCCATAGATTTTCGCGTGATGAACCGTGCGCAGACTAAGCGCGAGGCTGCGCGTCAAAGACTCGGGCGCGCGCGACTTCTGATCGGCGATGGGATGAACGCCACCGCCGGCGAAGAGGGTCACGGTCGAATCGTCGCGACTGAATCCGCGTTCGAGCGCCAGAGATTCCCAATATGAATCATGCTCGCGTTCGGCTATGCAAAAGCCAAACTTGCCGGGTTGGCCCAGGGCGGCGCGGTCAACACCGCCCGGACGCCCGCCGCCGACATTGCGGATGACCAGTTGCAACGCCCGTCCAATTGTCGAGTTTGCCCGGTTGCCCTGCCCCAGCGCATTGTTGCCCGAGTTCATACCGATCTTGTCGCGAATTGGGCCGTTGACGATGAGGATTGGAGCAGCGAAGTAGGTGGTGGCGAGGACGCCGTGCATGCAGAAATCGTCGCGACAAGCGGCTTCGACCGCCGCCAGAACGACTGGCAGATATTCCGGTTTGCAGCCAGCCATCACCGCATTGATGGCGACTTTTTCAACGGTACAGGGAATATTGTCCGGCGGGATGATGCCGATGATCTCAGCGGGTGAACGGGTCGTGCCCGCGAGCATCTTGAGCACGCGCTCTTCTGTCGGCGGGATGACGGGCAGGCCATCGGACCAGCCGCGCTCGAAAGCGAACTCGTGCTCGTCTTGTTGGGCAGCCACTTCAATGCGCCGCGCCTGCAAAGGCGTATCGCCGAATTTATAAGCCAGTTTTTCGGGCATGCCGGGATCAACCGATATCGAGCCGCAACCGGGACTGAAGGCCGGCAAGCCCTCGCCAAGCTCAGGCAATCGCGTCAGCCGACGCCAATCGTCTCTTTGCCAGCCCGCCAGTCTGTGGGTTTCGCGGCCGGCGTCCAGCTGGATTAGCGTTGGCACGACTTCGATTTCGAGACGATAGGATAGCTCAAGCTCGGTGTCGTCGCGGACGCCCGAGATGCTGTTTGGGAAGGCCGGATCATCTTGCGAATAGAGAAGAAAACCGAGGCTGTCTTTGAGTTCACGCAGCGCGGGTTCGATCAGCCGGCAAGTCGCGCAGTCTCGTTTCACCACGGCTACGAAGCCGGTGAAGTCGACTGGGATCAAAGATTGAAGTCGAGCCGTATTCTGCAACATTTCTTAATTGTAGCGCCTGATGACAGAAATTGCAGGCGCTTGGCAGCGCAAGCCAATCGCATTATGCTATGGGTAGAATGACAGTCAACAGAACAAGAGTAACGGCATTGAAACTGTCTGACATTTTCCGGGAAGGCTCTGACGCGCGAAAGCTGTTTGGGAAGTTTTACGCGGTGGCGGCGATCGGCATCATTCTGTTTGTGCTTGTCTTGCTCGCCTTGGCGACGCGCGGCGGCTAGTCGTAATCTTCTTTTCCCTCGTACCAGTAAGGCTCCAGCGTAACCCCCAGGCCATCGGCGATACGATTGACGTAGGCATAGTAGGCGACGACTTGCGCGATATCCAGGATGGCGCGGTCGTCAAAGCCGGCAGCCCGCAGGTTTTCGATGTCCGTCTCCGCAATATCCCAGGGCCTGCGAGTCAATTTCGCTGAGTAGTCCAGCATTGCCTTGTTCGCCTCGGAAAGTTGGGCCTCCCGATAATCCGATTCGATATGGGCGGTGAAGTCTTTGTCTCCAGTCAACTGACGGAGGTTGCGCGCGTGGTGGCGCAGTCAGTATTCGCAGCGGTTAATGGCGGAGACGACCACGCCGATCATTTCGCGCTGCGCGCGGGACAGGGGAGAATCGCCATACATCAAGGTTTTGTAGAGATGCTGATGGTCGACCAGGGAGGCCGGGTTGAGGCTGTGGATTTTCATGATGTGGTCGACCTTGCCCGTCTTCGGGTCGGCGGCGCGGCGATAAGCGCGCTGCAATGCGCCGCTTGCCTGCGCCTCGGGCACGGTTTCGATAAAGGCGATGCGGGGGTTGCTCGGTTTCATCTGACGTTCGGCCCCAGGAAATAGTTGATTCAGGCGTCGACAAAAAGGGGAGTATTAAGTTTCCAGGCGATGTAGAGCGCATGGAAGAAAGCGACGAACTCGCGAATGCAAGGATCGTATTCGGCCGGTGGCGACATATAAAAGGGGATCCTTTCGCGGACGGCGGCGTCGAAAGATGAAATGTCCTGTATCACCTCCGCTTCGAGATCGCGTTCAATAGCATTAAAAAATAGCAGAAGAATGCCGGCGTGATTGGGAATGATGAGATTGCCGACACCGAAGATCATCTCGAGGGCTTGATCGGAAGACAGTCGAAGCTCGCCCAGCCTGCGTTGTGGCGCGTTGGGCAATTCGAAATACCTGCGCTGATTTGTTTCATCGACGCCATCAGCCTCGCGCAGCGCCTTGACCGACGCGCCGTCGTAACCGAGCTTTTGGATGCCCTGTTTCAATAGCAGCCAAACCAGCGGCTCCGCGGGCAGCGGCAGGAGTTCCAGGAGCCAGGTTTCGGCGAGCGCGGTGATCGGGTAGCTGATTGAGCCGACGCAACCGTAGGGATCGCCTGTACGGTTGGCCGGGCAATGAGGACAATGCCATGCTTGTTCGTCCAGCGCGGCAGCATGATCAAGCAAATCTTGCACAACTATGAGTTGCTTCTCGCCCGTCTGCCTCGGCGTGCTTTGGCTGAATTCAAAACCCATCTGGTCCGGCGGTCGATCATCGCCGGCGGAGCGAAACCAGCCGACGACTTCCTCGGCCCGTTCGCGCTCCTTTAGACGTTCCAGTATGCCGGCGGCGGTCAAAACCTGCTTGGGCGCGCAATCAAATTCAATAATGTAATCTATCGCCACGGCCTATGCTCCTAAGAGAACTAGTAAGACTCAACCGCTGCGAGTATAAGGCTTGTTCGGTACTCGGTCAAAGTCATCGTTCGTGCCACTCGTCGGCTCCCGCCGGGCAGTTTGGCCCCGCTTCGATTTGGTCAATTATGGCGGAAACAGCCCGCAGCCAGCTAGCCTAAAGCGTCCCTAAACCCCTGAAAATACGCTGAAAATGCGGGAAAATGCAGGACAAATTCGCCTCTGTATCGATACAGTATGAATATAGTGAGATAGTATCAGGGGGGTATGGTGGCATAGCGCTCGTACTTGCGCGACATGGCATGCTTGGGGAACAAATGCTCTATTGGCGAAATGGCGTTCATGACAGTCAGTGTAGCACAAACAGGCATGGCACAGGCGACAAAATGTTCGCGTATTGAAGCGAGGCTGTTAGATAGACTTGACATGGGATTAGCAGTAGCGGGCAAGTCTTATAGCAAAGCTAGCAAAGCGCCAAAGAGACACAGGCGATATTAGAGCCGGCCGTAGCGACGAAGCGCCAGCAGAACGTTGATCGTCGTCATGGGATACCACTGAGGCAGCTCGTGTTGATCGAGCCAGTGGCCTTCTTCTTGTTGTGAATTCTCCAGGACATTGAGACAGCGCTCGATGAATTCGGCCGGCAGAGCGCGCGCAATAGGCGAATCCGGCGTCTTCGCGAAGGTGAAGACGGTGTCCAGTTGCTTTTCCGGCGCGGCGAGGGCGCAGGTCACGATATTGTCGACAGTGGCCTGGCGGAAGCGTTGCAGGCCTGGCAAGTCACTCACGGCAAAGAAGAAATCGAAAACGTGATAGGCCATGAAAAGCCAGTCGTTCGCCAGGATTTTCTCGGGCGAAGTGTTCGCCAGGACCCAGCGCTTGGTCCGCGCGACCAGCGATGGCGCAGCGCAATCAAAGTGGATGAGGTTGGCAACGATGGAGTCGGGCATGGTCTGCCCGCCCCACTCTTGCCACCAAGGCGCCAGGGGGTAGTCGCGGATTTCAGCTGGATTGCTCAAGTTGCCGTCGGCGTCCATCCGGCTTTCGACCCAGTCGGCGGCGCCAGCGAGAACGGTGCCGGGCGGGATTTCCGCATGTTTCATCACGCCGAGCAGGTATTCAAGCGCGAGGGGATTCGATTGCGGCGCTTTCAGATCATGCTCGAAACCGTGACCAAATCCCGAATCGGAATTCTTGTAACAGAGGATTATCTGATGCAGACGCTCCAGACTGCCGCCGTCAAATAGCCAGGAGAACAAGGCGCGCTCGAAGAGTGTGCCGCGGCGATAAACGTAGTCGCGAGCTTTTCTCAGATCAATTGACATCGGCCAGCCCTTTCTCAAGTCACGAACATATATTCTATCATAGAGTATGAGGCGGGCAATCGCAAGAGGTTAAATGTACTGCCTGAGAATGTCGGTCAACTCGCGGGCGCGGTGGCGGAAGGTATGCTGTTTCAAGACCCGCTCGCGCGCTGCCTTGCCTATCGCTGCGCGTTTGGCGTCGTGAGCGAGCAAGTCTTTGTAAGTTTCGACAGCTTCCTCTGGGGAGCGCACTACGATGAGCTCCTTGCCCGGCTCGAACCATTCCTCAATGCCGGCGTAAGGATTGGCGACAATGCAGGCGCCCATAGCAGCGAGCTCAAAAGGACGCGAGGAGGACGACGCATGTACGCTGGCGTGCGCGCCGCGGGTGATGCACAGATTGATCTTGCTGCGGCAGATGTATTCGCGCAGTTTACTGAAGCTCAAATAGGGCAGCGGATGGGCTTTGCCGAGGTCGCCCAGATTAGTACCGCGGACTGCGAAGCGGGCCTGGGGCAAGCGCCGCGATGGAAGGGTGATCATGTTGTCGATCCACTCGGCGCGATACTCGCGGCCATGGCCGTAAAAGAGCAGGTCAATGTCCTGCGCCGGCACTGAGATGGGGCTGAAAACGGCGGGATCGGCGCCGTACCAGACGGTGTGCGCATTTTTGACGCCAAGCTGACGCAGCATGTCTGCGCCGCCGCTGCTGTTGCTGACGAAGGCGGTATATTCCGAGAGGTCGGCGCCTTGATAGATGCGGAAGCCGGAGGCGAAGCCCTGCATGGTTGGCAAGCTGGCGGGCACATCGCCATCGAAGTACAAGACGGGAATATCGAACTTCTCGCTTAGATAACGCGGGACGCCTTTAAGATGGTTTAGCGGCGCGTTGAGAATTAGCAGGGCTGCGACATCTCGCTCTTGCGTAAGAATGTGCTCAAGGCGCCTCTGCCAAAGCGGCGCAATGAATGATTGGGCGGCAAGTCTGATCGTACGGTCGGACAAGGAATCGGATGAATCGGCAGACGATTCCGGCGCCAGCTTGCCCGGCCGCAGGAAACGGGCGCGATCGCGCAGCCACTTGAATACGTCGCCCTGCCAGCGCGCTGGATTTGGCAGCGAGCGCCACCACAAGCTCTCGACCGGCGCGCCTTGATACGGCGTCGCGATGACTTCGACGCCAATTTCGTACAAGCCCTTCAGCAGTTGCCACCAAGCCGGCGTGGCGCTGTAAGGCTGTTTGAGGTCCAGAGATGATACGACGACAAGAATTTTCACTATTACGCGCGCCCGGTGGTTTTGCGGCGATTGTACATCATGTCGAAAGCAATTGAATGTTGCGACGACGCGACCCGCCGCGGGATTCCACCGCGCTGGAGCGTCATCAAACTACTCATGTTGAGAGATATGATTTCCGCCCGTTTGTGTCGCAAGCCAGCCATCAAACAGATATGTGATACATAGATTATCAATCCAGTACATTAGTCCCTCTTATGAATTATACAAATGGCTTGAAATCTGATATTATTATTTTTAACGCAAGTCTCAAACAACCAATCCATGAAAAGGAGACATGAAGTTATGAAACGC
>JAJEBE010000031.1 GCA_022822545.1 Anaerolineae bacterium | reverse complement strand
TAATGCAAATTTCGCTAAAGCAACGATCTGTAGGGGCGACATACCATGTCGCCCGAAATCACAAGTCGCAGCGGCAGCGGGCGACCAGATTGGTCGCCCCTACAGGGCTCGCTTTTTTTGCATGACTTACTTGCGCTTACTTCTGTGTCCTCTGTGTTTTCTTTTTCTGCCATATTCCATCTGTAGTCATGTCGAAATTTGCAGGGGGGCTTATCAAGTCGTCCGCAAACGCATCCCAGCGCTATGACGGGCGACCAGGTTGGTCGCCCCTACACGAACCGATTTTGATCGCTTCATTATTTTCTGTGAACCAAGTCGTGATTTGCAGGCGGCCGCGGTTAATTATCGCCTGCGACCCGTCTAGCCGATCAGAGCGTCCGTCTCCGACGTATCTTCGTCTTTCAGCAGTTGCTCGCGTTGTTTGCGCACCACTTTCATGGCTTGGGTGCGCGTGAGCATCACCGACTGGTCGCTCTCTTCTTCCAGCGCTTCGGGAACATGGACATGCTCATCTTCGAGGTAGGACTTGATCGCGCCGCTGAAGGATTTGACCGGCGCTTCGTCCCCGTACTGATGCCGCAGGTCCAGCAAGTTCAGCATCAGCCACAAGAATAGATCGCCCTCGGTTCGCGGCGTCTTCCGGCCCTTGGCCAACTCCAAGACCTTGTACTTGCGGATGAGCTCGATGGCCGGCTTGTAGATCGTGTGATACCAGTCGGCGGTGGCTTCCTCCGTCGTCAGCGCATGATCCTCGAGCTTTTCCATCACCCGCTGATGCAGGAATATATGTCCCATCAGCTCGTGGTAGCGGGTCGGCACCGTTAACTCGATCGATTCATGATCGGGCACGGCGCGGGACAAGCCGGTCTCATCGAGGAAGTTGGCATAAGCTTCGGCCGATTCCATCTCTTGTTCGCTCATTTTCGGGCGCAACGGCACCGTCGTCGGCAATTCGACCACATGCGCCAGGATCGTCTTGGCGCCCAACTCCCGCGCCACCGAGACGCGATGATTGCCATCGCGCACAAAATAGGCATCGCCGACCTTGTACAATTCGATGGCCGGCGGGCCCTCCATGCTGTTCGCCAAAGCGTAGACCCGGCTCCAGCGCTCTCTCATATTGGCTTTCTTCGGCAAGAAGGTCGCGGTGAAATCCTTATAACGCCCGACGCTGCCCACAATATGATCCAGCGGCACATCTTCGACGCCGCGATAAAGTTCCTCGTGCAAGTGCAGCCGGCTGCGGATTTCATCAAAGTTCAGCAATTCGCTGTGCCGGCCCGTGAGGTGGTTCAAAACCTCCTGCCAGAAGACCTTGGTCTGGATGGCTTGAAACTTGCTCTTGCCTTGTTCGTAGTGGTTGCGGAAGTTTGTGTCGTCTGCCATTGTCATTTCTCTTCGCCCTCGTCTTATAGCCGTACTTGCCGGACGCGGCAACGGTCGGGGAGATCTTCCAGCGGACCGCCCTGCCGGCTGCTAAACCCGGCTTTCGCCTTTTTAATCACGGCCATATTATTCGTCGATCAACATATTCCTTATTTGGGCGTTCGCAGCCTGGCAAATCTGTTGACATCTACTCACACTATAACATATCAGCCGCCCCGCGCGGTAAAATTGCCCGTTAGGGTGGCTCATACTCGTTGCCAAGCGTATGACGCGCCGCCGCCGTCGGTTCTTACGCGGAATTCGGGCGGTCATACGCGCTTCTTATGTCTGACGGAAAACATCAATGGACGAGGCGACGCGGCGATATCTGAACGCCATAAATCGCGATTTCTATCGGCTCAGCGCCGCCGAATTTGACGCGACGCGGCAGAGAGCCTGGCCCGGCTGGGAGCGCTTGTTGGCCGTCATCGACTTGCCGGTCGCCTCGGTGCTGGATATCGGCTGCGGCAACGGGCGTTTCGCGCGTTTCCTCGCCGGGCGACAGGTTCAGCCGTTCACCTACCACGGCATTGACAACTGCGCCGCGCTGCTCGCCGCCGCTCGCCGTCAACTCGCGGACCTGCCGCAGGTGGAGTTGGCGCTGGTTGAGCGCGATCTGATACTGGACGGGCTGGCGGGACCGCCGGCTCAGCTTGTCGCGCTCTTTGGATTGCTGCATCATGTGCCGGGCGCACAGGCCCGACTGAACTTGCTGCGTTCCGCGGCGCGATTGGTCCTACCCGGCGGCCTGCTCGTCTTCGCCGCCTGGCGCTTTTACGAGCGCGAACGCTTCCGGAAACGCATCCTGCTCTGGGATGCCGATATTGCTGTGGAGAAACACGATTATCTGCTGGATTGGCGGCGTGGCGAGCGCGCCCTGCGCTACTGTCATTACATTGATGACAGGGAGCACGCCAAGCTCATCAAGGCGACCGGCCTATGCGTCATCGACGATTACCGCGCCGATGGCGCCGAGGGCGATCTCAACCGCTACACGGTCTTGAAGAGAATACGGGCGGAGCGAGCATGACCCGCTCCGCTTGAAAGACCTGCTCTATCAGCAGTTGCCTCGTTGGAGGATATAAGGCGCGGTGGCGTAGATATTGTCGCCCTCGTTGGTTTCCCCCACTTCGTTCCGCGAGTCAACCACGACATTGATGTGATGCAATTCGTTGTAGTACTGGTTCTGCGTCAAATGGCCGGCGTAGGTGCGCGTTTCTCCCGCCGCCATAGGCGATCCGCCAATAACGGTCGTGACCAAGCCACTGCCGTCCGGGCGCGAATCCCGCACCTCTATGGCGTTGCCTCTCGTCGCGGGGGCATTGCCGTCATTTATCACGGTCACCTCAACAGAATATGCTTGGTTGCATGTCGCCGGGTGCGGGTTGATCTGTACATGAGTAATGCGCAAATTGGCTCCTGTAGACGGTTGCGCCGGCGCCGGTACAGCCGTCGGCAGCGGGATCGGCGTCGGCGGCAGCGGTGGCGGATTAATCCGCGCCAAGGCGCTCAGGTCGCCTTCCGGCCGGACGATATTGGGATGGATGAAGCCGCTGCGGCCACTGTCCAACTCGATGTAGAACCAGCCGGTTCCGAAGCTGCTGATGCCTTTGATCTTGGCTGTTTCCCCTTCGCGCAAGCCGCCGACGATCGTATAGAAGGTCGAATCGCCAGCGCGCACATTGCTGTTCACCAGAGCGGTGACGCGCGGCGATGAATCCGGGATAGCGGTCGGCTCCGGCTCGTCGGTCGGCTCGGCTGGTTCGTCGTCGGCTGCCGCCTGCTCCGCTGCCGGCTGCATGGCTGCGAACTCCGGCGGATTGTTCTCTACGCGTATCGGACTGACGCGGAAATAGGTCGGCGTCTCGGTATTGGGGTTGATGGCCAGACGCAGTTCATATAAACCGTCGCGAATACCCGATGCTGTATTCCAACTGCCCAGGACATCGTCTTCGACCGTTCCAAGCCGATTCAATGTCGCTGGTAACCATCCAACCGTTTCTTCGCTCTCTTCATCTGTTGTCGTCATGCCCAGGGACAGCGGCCGAAACTCAACGAAGAAATTGATCAAGCCCTCCACGGTCACCGTGCCGCGAATATCGACGCTGCCGCGGACGACATAAACCGGTGGCGGGAAACTGATATTCGCCTCCGCGTTGACCATATCCATATCCGTCGGCTCAATGGCTTGAGCATCGTCCTGAGCGATCGCCAATGGCAAAAGCAGCAGCAATGCAAAAATGAGATATAGGAGTGTCGGACTTCGTTTCATAATTCAGCCTCCTGAAGCTGGCCAGCTTGAACCATACATTTCGAATCTCATTATATCTATAATATGCCAAAATCTTTGAATGCGCTTGTCCCAAATCAGATCTCTCATGTCGCGCCTGCAATATCGGCCTCCCCTCAATAAACGCGAGACTATCATCAAGCTCGCATTTCCAGTAAGCTCTGCGCACAGGCCCGGCAAGCCGCCCGGTCGAGCATAACTGACGCCTGATATGAACAATTCCGCCATCGTCCAAGTGCGCGACCTGTTTAAGACCTACTACGAAGGAGATTTGACTTTGACTGTTTTCGACGGCGTCAGCCTCGATATCGCGGAAGGAGAATTCTTCGCTATGATCGGCGCCAGCGGCAGCGGCAAAAGCACCTTGCTCAACCTGCTCAGCGGCATAGACAAGCCCGACCGAGGCGCGATCGTCATAAACGGCACGGACATTACTGCCCTGGATGACCGGCGGCAGACGCTTTACCGCCGCGACCATATCGGCATCGTCTTTCAATTCTTCAATTTGATCCCAACGCTGACCGTGCTGGAGAATATCACGTTGCCCAAAGAATTGGCCGGCTCGCGACATAAGACCAACGAGCCGCGCGCGCGCATCCTGCTGGAGCAGGTCGGCTTGGCGGGCCGCGCCGACGCCTTCCCGGACAAGCTCAGCGGCGGCGAGCAGCAGCGCGTCGCCATCGCCCGCGCCCTCCTGCCCGAACCCAAACTCGTCTTCGCCGATGAACCCACCGGCAACCTCGATGATGAAACCGGCGCCCAGGTGCTGGATATCTTGCTTCGCCTGACCTGTCATGCCGGCAAGACGCTGATTATGGCGACGCACAATATGGATATCGTCAGATACGCCGATCGCGTCGGCCGCATCCACGACGGGCAACTGCGGATCGAGCCTGCCTGACAAAAGGCGCCGCGCCTCTTGGCTATTTGCATTTTCCTTTATTTACCATCGCCTGCCGCGCTATGACTTCGGCGCAATTCGCGTTAGAATATAAATGGATAGGCGAGCGCCAAGAAAGCTTTATGGCCTGCCGTATACTGAATGCAATGATGGACAACAGTCATGCTGGCATGACCATCCACAGGCGAAAGGCTGACGCCGATGACCGACCAGGGCGCGGATAATAAAGTAAAGTCCATCTTGTCCGAGTTGCGCGATGTGAACAAGGATCGCCGGCGGACCGCGGTGATGAAGTTGGGCATGGTCGGCGGCGACCAGGCGGTACGCACCCTTATCAGCATCGTGGACAACGGCCAGGAAGATCTCATTGTGCGGGGCCGGGCGGCGCTCATGCTGGGCAAGCTGAAAGACGACCGCGCCGTCCCGCCCTTGATTCGCGCTCTTGACGCGCCCGGTTTCCTCACGCCATATCACGCCGCCCAGGCCCTTGGCAAAATTGGCGATCCGCGCGCTGTGGACGCCTTGCTTGACTTCGCCGGCAGCAGCAGCGACAAGACCCGCGACGCGGCCATGCAGGCGCTGCGGGACCTTGGTTACGATATTGAGGCGGCCGCCTTCGCCGAGCGCTGTCCGCCGATTTAGCAATCCATGTCGCGCTTGCCGCCAGGAATCACAATCGGAATTCAATGTCCCGATAGTCGCTCCTCGTCACGCGTTTAGCGCGGCCCGGCACATTCCAGGCAGCCTTTAGAACAGCCTCATGAAGCCCGTGAAAACATATTGAGGACCGCATTCCATGAACGAGATCGTCATCGTTGACGCCATCAGAACACCGATCGGCAAACGGAACGGCTGGCTGCGCGAGCTGCATCCGGTCTCGCTGGGCGCGCGCGTGACGAATGCCCTGCTGGAGCGCAACTCGCTGGAGCCCCGCAGCGTTGACCACTTGCTCTTCGGCTGCGTCAGCCAGGTTGCCGAACAGACGATGAACATCGCCCGCAATATCGTCCTTGATGCCGAGTTGCCAATTGAGGCGCCGGCGACCACGGTCGATTTTCAATGCGGCAGCAGCCAGCAAGCGATCCATCTGGCGGCGGCTATGGTCGCTTCGGCCCAGGCCGATCTGGTCATCGCTGGCGGGGTGGAAAGCATGACCCGCGTTCCCATGGGCGCCAGCCTGGGCGATAGCGGCGCTATGCCATTCACCGACAACATCATGGAAACCTATAACATGATCCCCCAGGGCATCGCCTCGGACGAGATCGCCGCCAAATGGAGCATCACGCGGGAAGCCCTGGACGAGCTGAGCCTGGAGAGCCATCGCCGCGCCTGGCAGGCCACCGAAGCTGGTATCTTGGGCCGGGAAATCGCGCCCGTGGAAGGCCTTGACGAAGACGGCAATCTCTTCACGGTCGAGCGCGATCAAGGCATTCGGCCGAAGAGCACGCTGGAAAGAATGGCGGCGCTGGCGCCGGTCTTCACGCCTGAAGGCCTGACCACCGCTGGCAACAGCAGCCAAATCAGCGATGGCGCGGCCGCCCTGCTGGTCACCAGTATGCGCCGGGCGCGGCAGCTTGGCTTGTCGCCCCGGGCGCGCCTGGTCGATGTCGCCACCGTCGGCAGCGACCCGCATCTCATGCTTACCGGTCCCATCCCGGCCACGGAGAAAGTCCTGCGCCGCGCCGGCCTGGCGCTGCAAGACATTGATGTCTTTGAAGTCAACGAAGCTTTCGCTTCCGTCCCGCGGATATGGGAAAAAGAGACCGGCGGCGATCTGAACAAAGTGAATATCCACGGCGGCGCCATTGCCCTGGGGCATCCGCTGGGCGGCTCCGGCGCGCGCTTGATGACAGCCTTGATCAACGGGCTGGAAACAACCGGCGGGCGCTACGGCTTGCAGACGATGTGCTGTGGCGGCGGCATGGCGACGGCCAGCATCATTGAGCGGATCGACAGCTAATCCCCACTCGTAAAGGCGGCCCGCCGCCGAAATACAAAAGAGACGCCCGCCGCGAAGGGGGGAGCCGCAGCAGGCATCTCGGTCTTGCAGGGCGCGACTTGATTATTGCAATGAAAGCAAATCTGGTTTCAGCAATTCTTCATACTGAAGGCCATCGCGCCGCTGCATCTTAAATTGTAGGCACATATATTAAGTAAATCGAACATATCCATAAGAAATGTGTTTGAAAAATAAATAAGAACTAACTTAGCCGGCCTGCCCGCCGTTCCCGTTGTCGCGAATTCCTATCGGCAAGGGCGTGCCCGCCGGCGCGCTGACGGTTTGCCCGCCGTCTTCAGGGGGGAGCGCCTCACAAGCTTGCGCCGCTTCTTGCTGCTTGGCCGTCAAAACGCCGCGGCTCACCGGGCTGTAATTCGGTTGCAGCGCCAAGGCGGCGGCATATTGCTCCCGCGCCAGGCAGGCCTCGCCCTCCAGAAGCAGCGCATCGGCGTAATAACGCAGCGCATCCTGCAATTCGCCGACCACCTGCCCATTCATGTAGTTTCGATTGTGCTGATAGACAATCTCGCTGAAGCGCCGCACAGCTTCGGCGGGATTCGTGGTCTTGTAATGTCTTCCGATGAGAAAGATCTCCGCGACATAACGTTCATAGTTCAGTTCGCCGATATCCCCGTATGCTTCGGCCCGCTCCGTTAGCACAATCGCTTCCGACAGCTTGAAGCTGCGGTACAAGGCAAGCGCTTGCGCGGTCAAGGCTTCGAGCAGCATATTGCGCACCGACTCTCGCTGATAGCTGTCATCAATGCTGATGATCGCCTCTAGCGTCTCTATCGCGGCGGTGAAATTCCGCTCTTGATGCTCGCGGCTAGCCTCCGCCAGCAGGGCCTCAAGATCGTAATCCCATTCTTCGTCCTTGCTGATTTCGGTGGGGACCGGAGCCACTGCCGGCGCGGCTACGGTCGCCGTCGCGGTCGGCAAAGACGGCGCGGGGGTTTGCGTCGGAGCGGACGTTGGGCTGGGCTGGGCCAGCAAGTAGGCCGCGGTCGCCGTCGGCGCGAAACTGAGCAAGCAAGCCGGCGCCGGCCGCAAGCGCTCCAGCCATTCCATGCGCGAGCCAGCCAGATCGAATTGCTTATCCGCCAGGTTCTGCGCCAGAAGATCGCATTGCTCCCGCAATTCGGCCTCAGCGGCGCCGGTGGCATTCGCCAGCGCCGTCCCCAGGCCGGAACTCCAACCGGCGTAGGCAGCCGCCAGGACGATGGCAAGGGCCGCGAGCAGAGCAAATCCGGCGGCAACAAGCCAAAGCAGGCAAGTCAGCCGCCGCCTCTTGCGCTGACCGTATTCAAGCACTTGCGCCTGATCTGGCATCAACTCGACTTCCGTTTCATGGTTCGTTCATCGTCGGCCCGGGCGATCGATGCGCCAACGGGCGGCGCGCATTATAGTTCAGCCATTCCCCGCGCGCCAGCCGACCATGACAGCTTTATCATAAACTTGCTTCCGCCGAAGGGACACGGGTTTCTCAGTAAAACCAAGTTAGTCATGCGACAAAGCGAGCTTTGTGGGGGCGATCAATCTAGTCGTCCGCTGCGACTTGTGATTTCGGGCGACATGGTATGTCGCCCCTACAGATCGTTGCTTTAGCGAAATTTGCATTACTTTATTGGTTCTACTTCTGTGGTTAAATTGCAGTTTGATTTCGCTCGTCCCAGCGGATGTCAATTTTGGAGCGATTGCCACCCCGCCAACCCCCGGCCCTCGCTTGACGGGCAACCGCCTCCCATGTTAAACTGCCGCCATGAATTCACGTCCTAACGCCGCTATGCCGATGTCCAAGGTCCGCAATGACAGACGGAGGCTTCGGCTTGCCTGAGATTCGCCAAGCCCAACTTCACCGCCGTCTGTCAGCGACAGGCGGTTTTTTGTTGTCGCGCCGGGTCGAAAGAATTCCAATTCAATAGGCGGGAGCAAGTCTTATGTCAGCAGAATATATTCATGTATCGGTGGCCTGGCCTTATGCCAATGGCGACCTGCATATCGGCCATCTCGCCGGCGCTTACCTGCCCGCCGATATTTTCGCGCGTTATCATCGCTTGCGCGGCAACCATGTGCTGATGGTCAGCGGCTCGGACAGCCACGGCACGCCCATCACGGTCGAGGCGGACAAGCGCGGCATCTCGCCGCTTGAGGTCTTCGAGCATTATCACGAGCGCTTCCTGCAAACGCAGCGGAAGATCGGCGTCAGCTACGACCTCTTCACGCATACCGACACCGAGAACCACCATCGCGTCGCCCGGGACATTTTCACAACGCTGCTCGAGCGCGGCTATCTCTACAAGGAAAAGCAGACTTTGCTCTACAGCGAGAGCGAGAAACGTTTCCTGCCCGATCGCTATGTCGAAGGCACCTGCTACATCTGCAAGTATCCGCATGCCCGCGGCGACCAATGCGATAACTGCGGCAACCTGATGGACGCCATCCAGCTCATCGCCCCCCACAGCCGCAACAATCCCGAAGACAAACTGGTCAAGCGCGAATCCGAGCATTACTTCCTCGACCTCGCCAAGTTCACCGAGCAGATCCTCGAATATCTGGCCGCGCACGAGCATCACTGGCGCCCCAACGTCAGCCGCTTCAGCCAGAATTTCGTCAAAGACGGGCTGCGCGGACGACCCATCACCCGCGATATCGATTGGGGCGTGCGCGTGCCGCTGGCAGGCTGGGAAGACAAACGCCTCTACGTCTGGTTCGACGCTGTCATGGGCTACTTCAGCGCCAGCATCGAATGGGCGAAGAACATCGGCCAGCCGGATGCCTGGAAAAAGTGGTGGTACAACCCCGACGCCAAGATCTACAATTTCATCGGCAAGGACAATATCCCCTTCCACACCATCATCTGGCAAGCCGAGCTGCTGGGCATCGACGGCATCTACAACGAAGACGACCCGGATTATGCTGATATCCCGCTGCAGCTGCCCTATGACGTGCCCGCCAACGAATTTATGAATATCGAGGGCCAGCAATTCTCGACCTCGCGCAACTGGGCGGTCTGGCTGCCCGACCTGCTCGAGCGCTACCAGGCCGATGCGGTGCGCTTCTATGTCGCCCGCACTTTCCCCGAGCGCCAGGACAGCGACTTCTCCTGGGAGGGCTTCCTCGCCCGCGTCAACAACGAATTGCTGGCCGCTTGGGGCAACTTGGTGAATCGTATGCTCGGCTTCGCTTTCAAGCGCTTCGACGGCGTCGTGCCGGCCTACGACCAGCTAGGTCCCGCGGACGAAGCGATCATCGCTAAAACCGAAGCCGGCTTCGAAACCGTCGGCGGGCTGCTGGAGGCGGTCCGCCCCAAAGAAGCGTTGGAAGAGACGCTCGGGCTGGCGCGCGAGGTCAACGCCTGGCTCAACGAGCGCGAGCCCTGGAAGACGCTCAAGCCCGACCCGGCCGATGCCGCCCGCTCGGTCTACACGGCCCTGCGCTGCATCGACAACTTGAAGATCCTCTTCGCGCCTTTCACGCCTTTCAGCTCGCAGCAGGTCCACGAGATGCTGGGCTATGATGGCCAGCTTTTTGGCGAGCTCAATATCGAGAACTACAGCGAGGAGACGCGCGATCACCTGGGGCTGGCGTATGACGGCGAGAAGGCGATAGGGGAGTGGAAGGCGAGCGAGTTGGCGCCGGGTCAGAGGCTGCGGGCGCCGAGTCCGCTGTTTGTGAAGTTGGATCCGGAGATTGTGGATGAGGAGCGTCAGTATCTGGGTCGGGAGCGGGTGGAGGGTGAGATTGTGTAGAGATTAGCCGCGGCGCGTCAGGTACAATCGCAAAGTTTCCCGACCAGCGCGATAATCAAAGGACAGCATTATGCGGACGACAGACGCAGAGGCAAAAAGCCAAGACATAAATAGCTATAAAGCCGAACTTTGGAAGATGGCCGATGCCCTGCGCGGCAGCATGGACGCGGCCGAATACAAGCATGTCGTCCTGGGCTTGATCTTTCTCAAGTACATCTCAGACGCTTTTGAAGAGCAATACGCCCGATTGCAGGAAGAAGCCTACGCCGACCCGGAGGATCCGGACGAATACCGCGCATTCAACTTCTTCTGGGTGCCGACGGATGCGCGCTGGTCCAACATCCAGAATATGGCGCGGCAACCCACGCTAGGACAAATTATCGACAGCGCCATGGTCGCAGTCGAGCGCGAAAACCCGGCGCTCAAAGATGTATTGCCCAAAGATTACGCCCGCCCGGCTCTCGATTCCCGGCGCCTGGGCCAACTGATCGACGTAATCAGCAATATCCGCGTGGGAGACGCAGAGGCCCGCTCGCGGGATGTGCTGGGCAATGTCTACGAGTATTTCCTCTCCCAGTTCGCCAGCGCCGAAGGCAAGAAGGGCGGCGAGTTCTACACCCCGCGCAGCGTCGTCCGGCTGCTGGTGGCTATGCTGCAACCTTTCGAGGGGCGCGTTTATGACCCCTGCTGCGGCTCAGCCGGCATGTTTGTGCAGTCGATGGAGTTCATCGACGCCCACGCCAGCGGCAACGGCAACGGCGGCAAAGCCAAGGGCGACATCTCAATATACGGTCAGGAATCGAACCACACCACCTGGCGGCTGGCGAAGATGAACCTGGCCATCCGCGGCATTGACGCCCAGATCGCGCCCGGCGATAGCTTCCACAACGACCGCCACCCCGACCTGCGCGCCGATTTCATCTTGGCCAACCCGCCTTTCAATGTCTCCGATTGGGGCGGCGAGCGCCTGCGCGAAGACCGACGCTGGCAATACGGCATCCCGCCCAAGGGCAACGCCAACTTCGCCTGGGTGCAGCACATGCTGCATCATCTGGCGCCCGGCGGCGCGGCCGGCTTCGTGCTGGCCAACGGCTCCATGTCCAGCGGCCAGAAAGCCGAAAGCGAAATCCGCCGCAACTTGATCGAAGCCGACCTGGTGGACTGCATGGTGGCGCTGCCGAGCCAGTTATTCTATTCGACGCAGATCCCGGCTTGCCTGTGGTTTCTGGCGCGGGGGCGGGAGCGGCGCGGCGAGGTCTTGTTCATTGACGCCCGCCAAATGGGAATCATGCGTGACCGCACCCAGCGCGAACTGACGGACGAGGACATCAAGCGCATCGCCGAAACTTATCATGCCTGGCGCGACGTGACGGACGATTACGCCGACGACCCCGGCTTTTGCAAGAGCGCCTCGCTGGAAGAGATCCAAAAACACGACTACGTGCTGACGCCGGGCCGCTACGTCGGCATGGCGCCGCAGGAGGACGATGGGGAGCCATTCGAGGAGAAAATGGCCCGTCTTTCGGCTCAGTGGCGGGAACAACAGGCTGAGGCACGACGGCTGGACTCGGAGATTGAGGCCAACCTAGCGCGGCTGGGATTTGGGAAGTAGAGGGCACCCTATGAAGTTGGATTTGACACCGCTAGAAAACGCCGTGGCCCAGTTAGAAGAGGCCCTGGACATCTACAACTCCGACCTGGCATTGA
>JAJEBE010000014.1 GCA_022822545.1 Anaerolineae bacterium | reverse complement strand
CGACTGGTATAGGCGCGAGGGCAATTACCTTATCGAGAACTGGGTACCGATCGATATGATCGACCTCTGCCGCCAGATGGGCGTCGACTTGATGGAGCGCCTGCGTCAGCAAATCGAGTTGCGCAAGAGCGGCGCGCCCGGCTTCTGGTAGGCGTCGTCTATCGGTCTAATTTTCGATTCCAGCTCGGCGCTTTTGCCGCCCGCACTGACGCCACCGTTAACACTCCAATCAGCAAGGTGACCATCCGGCTCACCGACGCCTTCAACTTGTCGCCATTGGCCGCCGTCTGTGACGCTGTGCATGACGATATCGACTGGAACGGTTCCGCGCCGATCGACCAGCTCCTGGGCGCGGAAAACCTCATCTCCGGCTTTTGGCTGCCGCTGATGCACTCCTTCCCCGATATCAAGATCCGGCCCTACGTCTTCATGGGTGGCAAGATTCCCGGTCCCGTTGCCAAGGACGGTATTCTGCTGTCGGTGCAAGATCCGCTGGAATCGCGCAAGAGCTTGCACATGTGACCGAGTCGGTTCTGGCGCGTCGTCTTGGCCAAGTCCGCCTCATGGATGAAAGAGCGCACATGGCCGTAGCTCACATCATTGATGTTGAAGCCCTGCTCACCGGCGAATTTGGGCCAGGCGAGGAAGTTGCAATCGTAGACTCGACGCGAAGTCGGAGAAAGGCTATCGGCGACGATGGCAGCCGGCTGATGAAACAAGGGGAGCTGGCTGGCTAATGCACTGTCTAGGCGTATGATGATTTCGGACATTGCGCCTTCTCTTCGCGACCGGAATCGAGACCACCAGTTGAATTTGACAAGGCAAAAAATCTGTGCTATCTTATGGGAAATCGGTTTCCTAAATTGATAAGTAGTATTTTCATGATATTGCCATGACACTAAGAAACCCTTCCACTAAGGTAACTATTCTGGACGTTGCCCGCTTGGCCGGTGTATCCAAAAGCACCGCTTCCAAGGCGCTGAACAATCAGAATTACGTCAGCGAAGCGACGCGCCAACGTGTGCTTGATGCGGCACAGAAACTGAACTTCAGCCCCAACAAAGTCGCCCAGAGCCTAAAGCAGAAGCGCAGTTACGCCATTGGTCTGATCACGGACGATCTGGAAGGGTTGTTCACGACATCAATGCTGCACGGGGTCGATGAAGCGATCATCAGCCACAATTTCAACGTGATTCTCTGCAACAGCTTTGGGGATGCCGCGCGAGAGAAAGCCCGGCTGGAGATGCTTTTGGCGCGTCAGATCGATGGCGTCATCCTGCTGGGCTACAAAGTGCGAGAGCGAGGGCTACCCGCGCTCGTTTTGGGGGATGTGCCCGTTGTGTATCTTTATCAATACACGGTGCTGCCCGGCGTCCCCTCGGTGATTCCCGATGATTTCGGCGGCGCCATTATGGGCACGCAGCATTTGCTCGAGCTGGGCCGGCGGCGTATCGCTTTTGTTAATGGGCCTCCCCATTATGAAGTGACCCATTTAAGGCGCGAAGGATACCGGCATGCGCTGGAGACAGCTGGAAAGCCATATGATCCGAATCTCGTTTTCACCAGTCGCAAATGGCATCAAAACTTTGGCTACGATGCCGGCAAGCAGTTGCGTGAATTGGCGGAGCTGCCGGATGCGGTCTTTTGCGCCAGCGACAGCTTGGCCATCGGCGTGATGGACGCGTTGCACGAATCCGGACATCGCGTTCCCGATGACATAGCCGTCGTTGGCTTTGACAACCGCCCTTATTCCGCCCATCAGCGGCGGCCCTTAACCACAGTGGCGCTTCCGCTAAAAGCCATGGGCGTGCTGGCTGGGGAGTTGCTGATTGACGCCATCATGAACGAGACACACGAAAGCGTCGTGCACCGTGTTCCCTGCTATCTTGTGCGGCGGGAATCGAGCGGAACCTGATGTGCCACATACGCGAACAGGAGTAGGGCATGTACGTCAATAACCTCAGCTACGATCCGCGCGACCCGTTATTTGAGGTTCCCGCGCGTCCCGGCTTGCGCTGGGGCATTCAGATTTTCACCCTGCAAAACATGTATTCCTTGGACCCGGATCGCGTAGATATTTCGCATGAGGCAGGCGAAATGAATCTGGTATGCGATGGCTTGAGTTGGGCGGGTCAACAGCAGAAATCGCCGGGCCGTGTCGACGTGCAGCTTCGGATTGAGGACGGCGCATTCGTCTGGCGCGTGAAGGCGTCACATGTCGAGACAATCAAAAACATCAAGGTCTTCTTCGAGGGCCTGCCCGAAGAGGCGCTAGCGCAGGGCTGGTGGCAGGCGACTTCGGACGCAGGACAGGTCAAGCATCCCACTACGGCCTTGCCCATACGCTGGCGTTATCCCTGGTATGGCTGGCAAACTGCCTGGGCTTGCGCCGGCAACGCCGCCAAGGCTATCTGTTTGAGTGTCCGCGATCCGCAAGTTCGCGCCAAAACGCTCTACGTTTATTCAACCCCTTTCCTGAAAGGCACGATCGTCGAGATGGTCTGCGAAGCGGATGCTTGCCAATGGGGGGAGCGCTTCGAGGCGCCGCCCGTTCATCTGCGGATCTGCGACAGCCAGGCCGAAATCGACGCCGACTTCGCCGCTCACCTTGATTTTGTCGCCGCGGCCTATGATATCGCCGCCTTTGAAGAGCGCCGGGATATTCCTTCCTGGTTCCGCGATATCCAGTTAGTCGTGACCCTGCACGGTCAACATTGGACTGGATATGTCTTTAACACTTTTGACCAGATGAGCGATGCGCTGCGCTTTATCACCAACTACATTCCGGGCGATTCCCTGCTGCTCTACCTGCCCGGTTGGGAAGGGCGATACTACCATGCGTATCCCTATTACGGTCCGGGAGAAGCGCTGGGCGGCGCCGCCGCCTTCGAGCGCTTTGTCAATACCGCCCGTGATCTCGGCGCGCGTGTCATGCCAATGTTCGGCGCCAACGGCGCCAATATCGAGATGTATAAGGATTGGGAGCGCGCAGTATTCCGCAACCGCACTAACGCCTACGTCACGCTGGTCAATTGCCCCGATTGGGATACCGACCGGACAGGCGAGGACAATCAAGTCTTCCTCAATCCCGGAGAACCCAACTATCGGGCGCACATTCTGGAACAGGTGCATCGCACTGTAGATGATTTTGGCGTCGATGGCGTCTTTCTCGATACTTCCGCCTGCTGGTTCAACGATCCCCGTCACAACTTGTATGACGGCTACAGAAAGCTGGTCAATGCGATTCACGACCGGCATCCCGATCTGCTGGTGGCTGGCGAAGGCTGGTACGATGCGCTGCTGAGCATTATGCCGATCAACCAGAGTTGGATGGGCGTGGAGCGGAATTATCGTTACCCGCAGCTGCTGACGCGCTTTGGACGCGCACTTGGTCACCTCAAAAATGGCACGCCCGGCAATGGCAGCAGTGGTGTCCACGAAGGCGGCTTCTATCCGGCGGTGCCACAGCAGCCTACTTTTGGGCACATTCCTTCTTTGGGCATCGCGGATGATACGATCGCGCGCAATGGGAATGAAGTCGGAGAGGTTTGCGCGCGGATAGCCGCGCAGAAAGGCACAGCGTATTGATGTAGAGATCAATCAACTCAAGCCATGGTCGCTCCCGCTATGGGAGCGACGAGAAAAAGGAGAATGAAATGTCTCAGAATAAACTTAGTCGCCGCGATCTGTTGAAGTTGATGGGTAGCGGCGTCGCCGCTACCGCCGCTACCAGTTTGCCAACTGCGTTGCTGGGGCGCGCGCTCGGGCAAGGCAACTATCCGGCCGGCGCCGTTACCTTGTGGTCTTGGGGCACGCCCTCCCTGCAAGAGGAATGGATGACTGATTTCTTGACCGCGGTTTATCCGGAGGGTGGCATCACTGCCGAAGCCGTCGGTCAAGGCGGTCCCGGGGACATTATGCAACTGCTTCTGGTCGATTTCGCCGCGGGCGGCGGGACCTTGCCGGATATGGTGCAAACTGAGGGTCCATTCGTCTC
Source organism: Anaerolineae bacterium (assembly GCA_022822545.1). GTDB lineage: Bacteria > Chloroflexota > Anaerolineae > Aggregatilineales > Phototrophicaceae > UBA6055. The sequence continues at coordinate 16,365 of JAJEBE010000014.1, read as the reverse complement.
GACCCTCGCCAAAGCCGGCGTTTTCCTTGATCTGACCGACTGGGTGGCGGGCTTCCGGGATAAGATGCCCAGCGGAATCTTCGACCTTTGGACCTTTGATGACCGCGTTTACGCTTTCCCCTGGCGGCCCAACACCTGGATGATGTACTACAACCGCGAAATCTTTGACTCGGCGGGGGTCAGCGCGGACGATATAGAGACTTGGGACGACTGGATTGCAGCCGGCGTTGAAATCAAGAACGCCACCGGCGGAGCATCTTTCCTGGAATACCGCAACGGCGGCAGCGAATGGCACACCACGGGCAAGCTCGTTCCACAAGCCGGCGGGCGCTACCTCGATGACGATTACAATGTGATCATCGATACCGACTCCGCCACGCTGGAAGTCTTCGCCTATCTCGAGCGCATGCACGTTGAGGGATTGCTCTTCCAGACCGCCGATTGGAACCCGGCTTGGTACCAAGCCTTCCGCGATGGCAAGATTTCCGCCATCCATTACGGCAATTGGTGGGACGAGTTCCTCAAATTGAACCTGGGCGATATGTCCGGCAAATGGGGTTTGATGTCCCTGCCCACTTTCTCCAATGGCAACCCCAAGGGCGGCATGGATTCGGTCAACTTCGGCATCATCAACAAGACCGACACCACCTACATCCCGCTGATTCAAGAAATGCTGGAGTGGCAGTATCTCAATCCCGAACGCGTCGTCGATTATCTGCATATCATGACCGACCGCGGATTGCCCGCCTTCTTGCCCGTCCTGACAGAAGCCTACCAGGCGGACATCATGACGGCTGTCGATCCCTATTATGGCGATCAGTCCTTCCAAGCCTGGGCTGCCGACAGCACGGTAGACGCGCCAGCCATCCTCGATCCGACTTTGGATGGCAGCAGCGAAATTACCACCGTCATTGGCAACGAATTAGCGCGATTCTATGCGGATGAGCAGGACATGGATGACGCGCTCGCCAATATGAAGTCGGGAATCGAGCGCGTCCTTCCAGATGTTCTTGAAGCGCGCGAATAGCATGACGCCCTGGTCCCACTGCGGCCAAATCCGTTCCGGTGATCACCACATGCGTTTTGGAAAACTGCGGTGATCACCGGAGCTTGTCCAGACTGATGACAAAACTAGCGTAATGTGCACGCAGCGGCAATTTCGATTACGATGGTAACGGCATATGTTTGCGGATGGGCAACGCATCATGCAGCGGAAGACATCTGGGCAACTCTGGCAAAATATCAAACGATACCGTTACGCCTACCTCTTCATCTCTCCTTTTTTTGTAATCTGGCTCGCCTTCGGTTTGTTCCCGCTCCTGTGGTCGCTGCAGCTGAGTGTCAACCGCTGGAACGGCTTCAGCCCCATGCGCTTCGTCGGCATGCGGCATTATCAACGCATCCTGACCGATCCCGCCTTCTGGCAGGCGGTCAGCAATACCGTCTATCTCTGGCTGGGGCATATCATCATTATGTTCGCCATGGCGCTCGCCCTGGCCGCGGTCTTCAATTTGAAGCACCTGGCGGGAAAGAGTTTCTTTCGCGCCGTCTGGTTCATGCCCTACGTAGTCGGCACGGCCGGTGTGGCCCTGGTATTCGGCTTGGTGTTTGACCAGCACTACGGTCCCATCAACCGCTTTCTCGGCACCTCGATACCCTGGCTGACCGATCCCGATTGGACCAAGATCAGCGTTATCATCTTCAACAACTGGCAGATCACGGGCTTTTGGATGATGCTGCTGCTCGCGGGGATGCAGATCATCGACCCCGGCTTGTACGAGGCGGCCATGATCGACGGCGCCAACGCCCTGCAGCGCTTTCGCAGAATCACCATTCCAGGCCTGGCGCCGGTCCTGTTCTTTTGCTTCATTTCCGAGACTATCGGCTCGATCCGCATCTTCACGCAGCCCTTTGTGCTCTTCGGCGCTGAAGGCGGGCCAGCGGGGTCCTCGCTTTCCGTGGTGATGTATCTCTATAATCAGGCATTCGCCAACCAGAAGTTCGGCTATGCGTCAGCGGTCGGCTGGATTCTCTTCCTCATGCTGGTGGTGGTTTCCGGACTGCAATTGTGGCGCTGGAGCAAGCAAGGGTTGGAAATCACATGAGCGGCGAAACGCTTCCGCGGCGCGCCCAAATGGCGTTGCTTTACATCGCGCTGATTATCCTCTCGATCATCATCCTCTACCCCTTGCTATGGATGCTGGGCGCCGCTTTCAAGCCGGATACGGAGATTCTGAGCGCCCGTCTCAATCCGATTCCCATCAGTCCGACCTTGGCCGCCTTTGAGCACATGTTCGAGATCATTCCGGTCGGCCGCAACGTCTTAAATAGTTTCATCGTCGCGCTTACAACAACAGCGCTCAGTTTGTTCCTAACCTCTTTGGGCGGTTATGCCTTCGCGAAGTTCCCTTTCCCCGGCAACAGATTCCTGTTCTACTTCATTCTGGCGACCATGCTGGTGCCGCCCGAGCTCAACCTGGTGCCGTCCTTCCTGATTATGGTGCGCTTGGGCTGGGTGAATACATTCTGGCCGCTGATCATTCCCGCCGCCGCCAACGCCTTTGGCATTTTTCTGATGCGGCAGTATATCACCAGCGTACCCACCGAATTGCTGGAAGCGGCGCGACTCGATGGAGCTAGCGAATTTGGCGTCTATTGGCGCATCGTCCTGCCAGCTATCCGGCCGGCGCTGGCCGCGCTCGGCACCTTGAGCTTCGTTGGCAGTTGGAACGAATTCGTCTGGCCCCTCATCATCCTTCGCCAACCTGAGACGCATACCATTATGGTGTCGGTGTCGCGTCTGCCGACTGCTCAAGGCTTTAACACGCCCTGGGGCACGATTATGGCAGGGGCGACCGTGGCTGTCATTCCGACGATCATCATTTTCATCTTTGCGCAGCGCTTCATTGTGTCGGGCATCATGGCGGGCGCGGTACGCGGCTAAGAATGATTCTATTTCGCCCGATTTTACATGACATTCATATAAGGAGCATTTCAAATGACAGACACGCGAGCAGGTTGGGTCAAATACCCGAACAACCCGGTTCTCGGTGGTGAGTTAGGTACAGTCTTTGATCTGTCTGCGCTGACGGCTCCTGACGGCATAGACATGTGGTTCTCTTGGCGTCCGCGCAAGAGCATCGCCTATACCTTCAGCCAAGACGGCGTTCATTGGAGCGAGCCGCAGATCGAATTAGGACCGAATGAAGCGACCGACTGGGAAAAGGACATCACCGCCCCTCGGTACTCGTTCGTCCCGATGGCTATCACATGTGGTATACGGGTCAGGTCAAGGGTCCCAACCGTACCGGGCGATCCTGGATCGGACACGCCAGCAGTCCCGATGGCCACGTCTGGGCGCGCACCAGCGACGAGCCCGTGATGTCGCCCGAGCTACCATGGGAAAACGTGGCTGTGATGTGCCCGCACGTCTTATGGGATGAGGAGGCGGGTCACTATTGCATGTGGTATTCCGCCGGTGATCAATATGAGCCCAATGCCATCGGTTACGCGACCAGCCACAACGGGCTTCGCTGGGAAAAATACAGCGGCAACCCCATCTTCGTGCCTGATACCGACTTGGAGTGGGAACAACATAAGGTCACGGCTTGCCAGGTCATTCCTCAGGGGGATTGGTATGTTATGTTCTACATCGGCTTTCGCGATGAAGATCACGCCCAAATTGGCATCGCGCGCTCGCGCGACGGTCTTCACAATTGGCAGCGCCATCCGGAAAACCCCATCATTCGACCCGGTCACGGCGAAGCATGGGACGCTGATGCGGTCTACAAGCCCTTTGCCCTCTTCGACAATGGCCGCTGGCTGTTGTGGTTCAACGGACGCAATGGCCTATCCGAACAAATCGGCCTGGCCATTCTCGAGGGTGAGGACTTTGGCTTTCCGGAGGACGATTAGCCCGATGTCATGCTGCCATAACACCGTCATTTGTCACCGGTGACAGCTGTGTTATACGCACACCAGCCATGACGTAGGAAGCAAATTGTCCGAGACTGAGGCTTTCCGAGGCATCTTCACTATTCCTTCCACGCCCTTCCGTGAAGATGGCGAAGTTGATGTCACCGGTTTTGCAGAATGATCGAATTCTGTATCGAGTGCGGCGCGCCCGGCTTCTGGTAGGCGGCCGTTTATTGGCCTAACTGTCGCTGCTAGCGCGACACGACCTGCTATGAGATTTGGCTCGACTGGTGAGTGATCCTCAAGCGCCTATGCGCAGGTTATCGTATATCAGTCTGTCTCCACGCTGTCAAAGAACTCAGGCGGCTTGGAGCCGATGAAGGCAAGCACCTTGTCGATGTCGTAACCCACTTGCTCCAAAAAGCCCAGGATGTCGATGAGCACCCAGTTCTCCGCCAACTTATCTCCCTCGACGCGCCAGAAATCCATGTAGCGCAACTTGATTGGCTTTCCGCTGGCGGGAATACCGAACCAGTCCCCGGTGTGGGTGGCATGCTGATAGCCGTGCGCGGCGACATAGTCCCCTTCAGCGATGCGGATCTCGTCGCGCGCCACTTTGTCGGGAATGGCATTGATGGCGGGCCTGCGCAACACCTCCTCGAACTCCTCGATGCCGTGCAGGGTGCCGATACCCGCTGGACCGTACCAAGCCATGTCCTCGGTCCAAAACTCCTCCATAATCCCGAGCACGCTCTTGTTGAGGGCTGTGTACAAGCGTGCGATCAACTCTTTGTTCTTTTCTTCTTTGCTTTTTTCTGTAGACATTCTTTCATCTCCTGCAGTTCCCTATCAGGTATCAGTCCGTCTCCATGCAGTCAGCAATCACCGGCGGCTTGGGCGATGAAGGCGAATACCATGTGGATGCTGTCGCCATCAGCTTACCTGTCAGCTATCTGCTATCTGCTATCATTGTACGCAAATGCCCATGCTCGGTCAAGCCATCCGTTATGGTCAACGACCTGCGCCGCACATCACTCCCGCCTCTATCAAGAAACAAGACGCATCACCAAAGCGGTGTTGAAGGCGATCAATCGGATATGAAAGCAACTCCCGGTCGTCTTAGCATCAGTCAGTTCGAGTTTGCGCAGCGGGCCCAACACAACCTCACCACAGCGAAGAAATCCGCAATCCAGCTTCTCGTCATTGGTGTGGGCGGCAACGGCTGCGGTACCATGGAATCAAGCATGTCCATGAATTTGCCAAGCTGAGTTTGGCCGGAAAAGAGCAACGAATTGGACCGCTTGACCGAGCAAGCTCGTTCGAGTAAAGTGATAACAGATAGCAGATAGCTGATAGGTTTGCTTCGGTTACGATAGGCGCGAGGCCTGTGTTCACCGTGACCGATTCGCATATGGCCTCGACCTGTCCGTCGGGCAGCCGACAATACAAGACGAAACACAAGCGCACATGGAGGCGAAAACGATGAATATCGGAACAGGCAGTCCGGACCGCCAGGTCTACGTTGGTGGGGAGTATGTTCCCGAAAATGAGGCGCGGATCTCCGTCTTCGACCATGTGGTGCTCTATGGCGACGCCGTGTACGATACGGCCTGCGCCTGGGGCGGCAAGGTATTCAAACTGGACGAGCATGTGGATCGGCTATTCGAATCCGCTCACGCGCTGAAGATCGAGGTCCCTCTCGACAAGGAAGGCGTGAGGGAGGTCGTTCTAGAGCTCATGCGACGCAACAAGCTCGACAATGCATATATCAAAATACTTGTTACGCGCGGCGTGGGACGTATGCCCCTGATGAGTCCTTACAACTGCACGCCGAATCTGATCGCCTTTGCCATCCCCTACCTCAGCCTTACGGACAGTGGCGTACAAGACGAAGGCCTTCGGGCTGGCATATCATCAATGCGCCGGATTCCTTCAGAATGCCTGGACTCAAAGATCAAGTGCTGCAACTATTTGAATCACATCCTGATGCGCATGGAGGCAAATGAGGCCGGGCTCGACGAGGCTATCGAGCTTGACATCGGCGGCTACGTTGCCGAGGCGCCGGGCTACAATGTGTTTATCGCGAAGCAAGGCGTATTGTATACCCCAGGCGAGAACATCCTCGTCGGCGTGACTCGGCAGACTGTTATAGAGCTGGCGGCCGCGGAGGGAATGGATACCGTAGTGGGCAGATTGACAGCCTTCGATCTCTACAACGCGGACGAGGTCTTCTTGACCAGTACAGCCGGTGGCATCTTTGCCGTCAGGGAGGTGGATGGGCGAACGATCGGTCACGGCAAGCCGGGTCCCATCACGCAAATGCTGAATCAGAAATATATGGAGCTTCTCGAAAGCGGAGTACAGAGCACACCCGTATACCCGAGCGAGGGCCGATAGGCATAGGCCAGGAACTCAAGACGCGATGGCCATAAGAGATTATAGTGTTGAGGATAAGAGAGTATGAGATCAAATTCAAAGTCTCTGGCAAGGGCTGGCCTCGTGGATCAGGCCGTGGATGCAATACTGATCATCATTGCCGAGCAGGGGCTGAGGCCTGGAGACCACCTTCCATCACAGGCAGATCTGATAAGGCAGCTCGGCATTGGTCGCACTTCTCTCCGTGAGGCCATTCAGCGCCTGGTCGCACTAGGCGCTATCACCGTGACACCAGGCAAGAGAATGGCTGTCGGGCCGATGATTCGGCGCAACCGACAGGCGACCGCTGCCGAACTCGAAGCCTCTCTGAGGCATGCAGCCCTCCAGGAATTGGCAGAGGTGCGCGATCTAATAGAGCCTGAGGCAGCCGCACTCGCAGCCCAACGAATTGAAGGCGAATTGGTTCTTCGCATCGAGGGCATTGTCGACGAAATGAAGGTCTCAGAGGACCCTGTCACCGCCTTTCACTTGAACACACAGTTTCACGCGACCGTCGCTGAGGCAACCCAGAACGAGGCTCTGCGCCATATTCTCCAGGTTGTCGCTGACATGCTCTCGCCACTGCAGCGCCATATGTATGAGCGATCGCTAGACAACTACCGGGCTGATCAGGAACATCTTCCTATATTGCAGGCGCTAAAGGATCGCGACGCCGACAAGGCGCGGAAGGCCATGCATGACCACATCGAGATCTTTAGCAGATTTGTGGCCAGCAACTATGCAACGCCTCCAAACAATGAACCTGCCCCCTCCCAATCTTTTGATGCGATGCAGTAGCGTGAGCCCCCATCATCCGGCGCTCAAGAACGCTAGCGTCATTGATCCCAGACAGGAATGAAAAGCTTAGGTTGGAATGGAAATCATCATGGGTATGCAGAACTTTGCTCCGGAATTTGAAACGCCAGAGCAATATATCATCGATATTACCTACATCATTTGGGAAGAAGAGAACGTGGGACGCATTCGTGATTGGTATGCGCCGGTGTGCCCGATTCGGTCCCCGCACGGTGTCATGAACACGGCAGAGGAAATACTGAATGAAACCCTGGAGCAGATGCACGTTTTTGCCAAGCGAAAACCATTGGCCGATGATGTAATCATTGGCGACAAGCCCAGCGGATTCTATTCATCGCATCGCGTTCGCTCAGTGGGAAGGCACGTGGGCGACAGCGAGTTGGGTCCGGCAACTGGGCGCGCTTACCAAGGGTTAGGTATTGCCGACTGCCTGTGCCGCGACAACCAGGTCGTGGAGGAATGGAAGCTGCGTGACCACGCTTCATTTGTCCAGCAGCTCGGCATTGATCCGGTGGCTCACGGCCTTTCCCTAGGTAAGAACAACCCTAAAGCGTACGCCATTGGCAATGACGCAATGCGCCATCGCTGGGTGGACGAAATTGGGCTGACCATCCTCGGTGATAACACCATCGCCAACCGCATAATCGATACCTGTGACGCGCTGTGGAATGGCAACCATCTCAACATGGTTGCGGAGCAATATGTGGCGGCGGCGCGTTTTGAAGGGCCAAGTGGTCACCTTAGCTACGGTCGAGAACCGCTAAGTAATATGGTTGCTAGCATAACCGCCTCGCTGCCAGACGCACGTTTCGAGCCGCATCATCTCATCGTTCGCCAACAGAATGAACGGGCTGTTAGGGTGGCAATGCGCTGGACTTTCTGCGGCGCCCACAGCGGCCACGGTCGATATGGCGCGCCAACCAATGCCCCCGTAGCCATCTTGGGGATCTCCCATTTTGAATTGCATGATGGTTTGATAGCCAACGAGTGGATGGTGGTGGATGAAACAGCCATTTACGCCCAAATTGCCGCGTATCAAGAGATTAGAGACTAGCAAGTGAAGTTTGCTTGCTGCAAATCTCCAACCTCCAGTTTCCCAGATAGGACACCAGCACAACGGGTGTGAAGGCTTTCCTCCAGAATTTGAGATTGTATCGTTCAAATACTTATTCGTCGGGATTGGAGCGGTTGTAGAACGAAAAAACAACCGAACAATGGGACAGCGCTCATGACAGACAAGACGATCTATCGCCGCTTGCGCGCCGAGCTTGAAGCGCTTGAACAGGAGGATTTGTACAAGCGGGAACGCATCATCACCTCGCCGCAATCTGGCGAAATTCGAGTGGCGCTTGACGGCAAAGAACAGCCTATCATCAACCTCTGCGCCAATAACTACCTCGGCCTGGCAGACCATCCTGACATAATCGCGGCAGCGAAAGCAACGATGGATGAATATGGCTACGGTATGGCTTCCGTGCGCTTTATCTGCGGCACGCTCGATTTGCACCGGGAACTGGAAAGCGCGATAGCCAACTATCTGGAAACAGACGACGCCATCCTGTTCTCGGCGGCTTTTGACGCCAACGGTGGCGTCTTCGAACCACTGCTGACGGCGGAAGACGCCATAATCTCGGACTCGCTCAATCATGCTTCTATTATCGATGGCATTCGGCTGTGCAAGGCGAAGCGCTATCGTTTTGAAAACAGCGACATGACCGACTTGCGGGCGAAGCTCGAGGAAGCGGCTTCAGCTGCGCCGCGCAGCATTGTCATTGCGACCGATGGCGTGTTCTCGATGGACGGGTATGTGGCGAATATCCCAGAACTGCGGCGACTGGCTGACGCATACGATGCGCTGCTGCTGGTGGATGACTGTCACGCCACCGGCATACTTGGCCCAGAGGGCAGAGGCACAGCGGCGCATTTTGGGCTGCGCGCGGACATTATCACGGGCACGTTGGGCAAAAGCCTGGGCGGCGCGGCCGGCGGTTTTGTGGCGGCGGCGCAGCCGGTAATTGATCTGCTGCGGCAGCGGTCTCGCCCGTATCTGTTTTCCAACGCGCTGCCGCCGATGCTTGCGGGCGGGGCGCTCAAGGCGATTGCGCTTGCGCGGGCGGGGGATGATTTGAGAGAAAAACTGAGCCAGAACACGCAGCGCTTCCGCAGCGGCTTGCGGGGCGCTGGTTTTCGCCTGCTCGACGGCGAGCATCCCATCATTCCGGTGATGCTGGACGAGGCGCGGCTGGCGCAGGACTTCGCCAACCGTCTGTACGAACTGGGCGTTTACGTCAGCGGATTTTTCTATCCCGTAGTGCCGATGGGTAAAGCCCGCATCCGCGTACAGATGTCGGCGGCGCTGTCAAGCGAGCAACTGGAGCATGCAATCGTTGTATTCACGCGGGCGGGACGCGAACTCGGCGTGATTGCCTAGCGCGCATTGCAGATTCTATCGACTTGGGACAGGAAGCCCTCGCCGCTCTCTAGAAGAGACATTCGACACGCTCAATAGCTATATCAACAATTGACGGGGGCGACAGGAATCACCACTGCTGCCGTTGCCCTCCTCCTCACAGGTATACCCGAATAACCCAAAACGTCCTTCCGGGCAAGATACTCTGATCATACAGCGCTGCGTCTGAGCATTGCTGGCGATCGACATATTCGCTTGTATGAACTATGTGGTCCTTCAGCGTGACGACGAGATCTGCGCTTGGTCATACGCCCAGCGCATCACCGATATGGTCGCCGTGACGTCAGCCGCAGCATCGTGCGCGTTCGGGAACTCCAGCCCCATCAGCACCGCCATATCTTCCAGCTTCGCCCAGCGGTAGGCGCCGTGTCCTGCGTCCCACTGGCCGGCCAGGGGCGAAAGCAGCTTCATAGCGCAAATCACTCGATTGCGCGGGATCAGCGGCAAGCGATGCCGGATGCAGAGGCTGTCCAGCAGCATCACGTCAAAGTCGGCGTTCCAGCAGACCCAGTTTCTCTTTCCCATGATCTCCCGCAACTTGCCGTGGATATCCGCAAACGATGGCTGCCCTGCCAGATCGTCCGGGTGGATGCCGTGGATATCGTAGGCGCTCGTCGTCTCCGCATTCTGAACCAACAACTTCTCGGGGAAGCGCGGCGCAATCAGCGTATGATAGTCGATTGATGCCCTATGAAGCGCCGCATAGCTCTGCACCGCGATCGAGACCGCCTCATCCATTTCCGGATCGGTGCCGGTGGTCTCGGTATCGAAGACGATGGTGTCTTCAACACTGAGCGAATGCAGCGTGTGCCGCCAATGCGGACCGTAGAGTGCCCAGACATTTTCCGGCGTAGGCATTATGTCCGGCTTCGCATCGCGGGCGATCGGTTGAACCGCAACGGCGTTGAGAAATCTCCCGTCCTGGACGGTGCGCACTATTATCGGCGAGCTTATCCAGCGGTCGGTCTGGCCAATTTCCATAGCCTCGAACCAAACGCGATAGCCAGAGTTCTCCCACGGCTGTCTCGCCGCAAAATGTTCTTTGTGCCCTCTGTGCCTCTGCGACAATAACACATGCTTTACAAATGCGTCGTTTGCAGATGGCATAGGCGCTATGTCATAATGGTGCTGTTGGTCGCATTGGAACGGTTTTCCGCGCGGCGGATCACGCCGGTCGAAAGCGAAACATTGCTACGGCGACCGCATATCACAATTTTTTAGGAGGAGATTCCATGTACCGCTTATGTAAACTCTTTGTTCGTATATTCGGCTTGCTACTGATATTGGCGTTGCTTGTTGTGCCCGCCGGCGCGCAGGAACCGGTCACGATTGCGACCGGCTGGGGCGGCGCGGAATTAGCCGCATTTGTAAAGGTGCTGGATGGCTCGGGAATCGATTATGAGATCCTTCAGCTTTCCAGCATAGAGGTTGATCTGGGTCCGCTGGTGGCGGCTGGCAACGCGCCGGACCTGGCGCAGATGCCGCGCCCGGGCGTTACCGCGGCTTTCGCCAGAGACGGCGCCCTGTTGCCGCTGTCCAGCGGTGATGACCCGGTCTTGTCGGCCGAATTGCTCGCCCACACACCGGCGAGCGTGTTGGAAATCGGCACCGTTGACGGAGAGCTTTACGGCTTCATGGTGAAGGTTTCCTCCAAGGGCACATTCTGGTACAAGCCGGCATCCTTTGAAGCGCTCGGTTTGGAAGCCCCGACCACGTACGATGAGCTCATCGCGCTGGGCGACGCATTTGTTGCTGACGGTCAAGTACCGTTCATGATATCGGCGGGCTCAGCCTGGGTCCTGACGGACTGGTTTGAGACGCTCTATATCAGCATCGCCGGGCCAGAAATGTATAATGGTCTGTTCGTCACCCACGAAGTCGAATGGACTGATCCGACGGTCATCGAGACCCTGGAGACCTTCCGGCGCATCTTTGATCCGGCGGATGAACGCATCAGCGGTGGCGTCGATGGCGCGCTGTCGACTGACTTACGCTCAGGCATCGACGCCGCCTTCCGCGCCGAGGATCCAGCGGGCGAACTGTTCCTGTCAGGCAGTTTCGTCGGCGGCATCATCTCCGCGACCTTCCCCGACCAGGTCTGCGGCGAAGACTTTGACTTCTTCGACTTCCCCGAACCGGGCGATATGTTTGGCGATACCCTGATGGGCGGCGGCGATGTGATGATGATGTTCAACGACCGTCCCGAGGTCCGCGCCATGATGCAATGGCTGGCGAATCCCGAATCGGCAACGATCTGGGCAACCGCCGAGGAAGGCGCCATCCTGTCGCCGAATACTGGCGTGCCGCTCGAATCGTACGATGTGTGCAAAGCCAAGGAAGCGCAACAGATCGCAGCGTCTGACGTCTTTGTTTTCGACGGATCGGATTTGGCGCCGGGGGCTGTCGGCGGTGATGCCATGTTTGTTGCCTTGCAGGATTATCTGGCCGATCCCGACAGCATGATGGAAATCCTGGAAAACCTGGAAGACGCTGCCGACGCAGCCTACTAGCAGCGGAGATTTGCAGCGCCCGCGATTCAAGTCCGCCATCTGATTTGGCATTGTCCCGGCGCGCTGGAGCGAGCCGCGCAGTACCCTCTGACAGAAATTTGGGATGTCCCTGGCAGGGGCATCCCACGTTCGGGCCACTATGCGCAGCCGGTCTGCCCGAAGCTAGTGAGCGCTTCTCACGCTCATCTTATTTGCACTTGCCTGTAAGCGTCAAACATCAGCATAGCCATTATTGAGGAGGCGACGGAAGAGATGGCCGGCAAACACAGCAAATGGCTTCCCCTGCTGTTTGTAGGTCCTGCGCTCTTTATCCTGGTGGTTTTCCTGGTTTACCCTACGATTCACACTGTCTTGTTGAGTTTCACCAAAGGCACTATGCTGAACCCGGGCCGGGAGTTTGTTGGCCTGGCAAACTTTGAACGCTTGCTGACAGCCGATAAGACTTTCTTGCGCTTGAATCGATGGCCGCCGAGCGGGGTATTGCCAACCACAGCCCTTTGGGTGCTGGTCTTTCCCTCCTTGACCGTTGGCATTGGCTTGCTCATCGCCATACTGTCCGACCGCGTCCGTTACGAAGCCACCATAAAATCGATCATCTTTTTGCCGATGGTGATTTCTTCGACCGCCGCTTCGGTGATCTTTGTTTTTGTCTACAGCCCGGATTTAACCAAAGGCGTCTTGAATGCGGCTATGACATCGGTGTTTCCGCATTTTGAGCCGATTACCTGGCTGGGACGGAAGGAGTTGGCAAACGTAGCCATCATTTTGGCGGCAACCTGGACCTCCGCGGGGCTGCCCACCGTCGTGCTTTCAGCGGCGTACAAGGGCTTGCCGCGGGAAATCCTGGAAGCGGCGAGAGTTGATGGCGGCAATGCCTGGCAAGTTTTCTGGCGCGTGAGCTTGCCGATGCTTATGCGGCCGCTGACCTTTGTGACGATAATGCTGACGATTAATGCCCTGAAGATGGTTGATTTGATTCTGGTAATGACTGAAGGCGGACCGCGCGGCGCCACCCGCGTGATTGGCTTCACCGTCTGGCTGGAAATATTCGGCAACAACCGAGTCGGTTATGGCAGCGCGGTAGCGGTCATCCTCTTTATTTTGGTTTTGCCGGCCATCATTTACCAAATACGCCAAATCCGACAGGACTTGCGATGAACCTGTTCAAAGTGGATTCCGCCAGAGGCAGAGGAAGAGCGGCCGGGAAACCGTCCTGGAGCCAAACCTTGATTGAGCTGACGCGGCGAGGCCCGGTGCACTTGCTGCTGATTTTCCTGGCGATCGTCTGGCTAACGCCTTCCTTGGGCATTCTCACAACCTCGTTTCGCGCCCCGGCGGATATCGCAACGTCCGGCTGGTGGACCGTATTTGATGAGCTCGGCCGCTTGAGCCTGAGCAACTACGAAGACGTCATTGCCGACAGTGAATCGGCGCCGCCGGGAATCGCCCAGAACTTCCTGAATACCATCATCATCACTGTCCCATCCACTTTCCTGCCTATCTTCTTTGCTGCGCTGGCCGCTTACGGTTTTGCCTGGCTGCAGTTCCCATTCCGCAATACCTTGTATCTGTCGATTATCGGCCTGCTGATCATCCCGCTGCAAACGACCTGGGTACCGGTCCTGCGCATCTACAACATCTTCGATTTGGCGGGCACCTGGCCCGGGATATGGCTGGCGCATACCGCTTACGGGACCTCATTTGCCATTTTTCTGCTCTACAATTTCTTTGCCGATTTGCCGGGGGAAGTCTTCGATTCGGCGCGGGTAGACGGCGCCTCAGAATTGGTGATCTTCTTTCGCATTGTGTTGCCGCTCTCCAAACCGGCGCTGGCCTCGCTGGCGATATTTCAATTTGTGTGGGTCTGGAACGACTTGTTAAATGCGCTGATTTTCCTGCAAGATTCCAATATGATGCCCTTGAGCGCCGGCATACGCGAGCTCTTGGGTCAATACGGTTCCCAGTGGAATCTGCTGGCGGCCGGCACCTTTATCTCGATGATCGTTCCCTTGATGATATTCTTCTCCTTGCAGCGCTATTTTGTTCGTGGCGTGACGGCCGGCGCTGTAAAAGGTTGATGTCATGTCGCGCTTTCAAGCTGCTGCCGCCAAAACGATGAGGGCGAGACGGGCGCGCTTCTGCCGCAAGGCGGGGCTATGGGCGCTGCTGGCCTTATTCGCCTTCATACAACCGGCATCAAGCCTGGCGCTCGACAAGCGCATTATCCGCGTCCCAGCCGATTATCCGACCATAAGCGCCGCCTTGGACCGGGCCGACGACCACGCGATTGTTGAGGTTTCGGGCGGGCTATACCGCGAATCGCTCAGCATAACCCGTCCGCTGACCTTGCGCGGCAAGATTGGGGATACAGTCCTCTTGGTCGGCAATGTCGAGGAGCCCGTCATCACCATCGCCGACACAGCCGATGCGCAGATCGCGAACCTGGTCATCAGCGGCGGCAAGTTCGGCATTTATATTACCCGCAGCCAAGACGTGAAGGTGCGTGACAACCTCATCAGCGGCAGTCGTCTGGCCGGCATCAAGGTGAGGCTGGCGGCGGCTGATATCCTCCACAACACGATTCGGGCGGCCAACGCGCCTTATGGCAGAGGCATACACGTCACCAATACCACGCAATGGCCCGCCTCCCGCATTATCGGCAACACCGTCTCTCACAATGCGCATAGCGGTATCGCTACCAATATGACCGGCAAGATCTATATTGAGGACAACATTGTCAGCGACAATCTGAAACACGGGATCATGATCGACGAGATGTCTCATGCCCTGGTCGCGGACAATATCGTCGATAGCAATACCGAGACGGGCATCTATGTCTTTGATATGTCGATGGCGGCCATCTGCGGCAATGTGGTCATGAACACGGCGGCTGGCGGCGAGGGGGCGCGCTTTGGCAATGGCATCATGATCGATTTTCATTCGCTGGCGGAGGCGCGCGACAATATCGTGACTGGAAATGTGAATCGCGGGATTCAGTCCTTGTTTGACTCTCGTGTTTATGCCAGCGCCAACGACCTGCGCGGGAATGGCGCCGATGAATTGCCCCACTACACTGAAGTTGCCAGCGGCGATGACTGCGCCATGCCTTGACAAACTCGCCCCGCATTCATTCACATAAATTCCCAGCCCATGAGCGAGGCCAATCAGTTGATGGATGTCTGGGCGCATGACGGGCGGCCGGTTGCCCGGCGCAATATCGCCATGCTCTAAGAGTACACTACACGGGCTGGGTACGCCGCCGAACAGTAACACCAGGCTGCGAATGGGCGCCTGCTTCGCAGGTGGCGCTCCGAGGCGATGTACGACGCAATTCGTCAAAACCCGGGCACAAATGGATCTAAACACGATGGATTTGGCGCCTGGCAACTGGCTCCTGAGTCCCGATGGAGAACTCATATACAAATGACATGCACCCGCGGATGGCGAGTCATTCGCGGATACTGTCGACACGGTCGATCGGATTGTCCGGCCAGACGACGACAAATACGCGCTACGCCCATTGGCGCTGCAGATGTCACAAGGAGAATTCGCACCCAGGAAGGTAATGACGCGAGGCCATGGTCAAGGCGCTTTCAGCGTTTTTTATCTCCTTGATGGCAGATTGCGCAGTGCGGGCGCCCAACTGCTCTCCGAGTTCACGCGCTTCGCGGATCGCCTCATCGATTGCGGCTTCGTTGTCACAGTAGAAGATCAGCGCGTCGTACACAGTTGCCAGCGGTATGCTGTAGTGCTCGGCAGCTGCCTGCGGGCCATCGTTCAATGCCAGGTTTGCTACTAGATAGGCTTTGTAATGGGTCCTGGCGGCTGTCGCATCCAGCGGGTCATCCCCTTGTAAATTAATGTGTTCTCGAATTTCTAATACCATGATGTTGCCTCAAATACGGTGAATTAGGACATCACGGAAGCCAGCGTAGTCACTCCAGGTAATCTGTGGAAAGCGCTCTGTAAGTGCCGGGTCCAGACGCTTAGCAACTTCGTCTATTATTTCAAAGCAGCGGATGACTCCACCCTACAGCAATCCCGACTTCATGATAGCCACTCGTCCAGCGGCAGTAGGGACGCTGATCTTCTGTCACAGGCTTTGAGCTTCTTTGAGAATGGTCGCCCGATATTCTTCACGCAAACAACCGCGATCTACCACGTCCACTCGCCGGCCTAACAGACGCTGCAAGCCTCGGGTTAGCGCGCAGCTTGTAGCCGGTTTCGAACTCAACCAGG
>JAJEBE010000044.1 GCA_022822545.1 Anaerolineae bacterium | reverse complement strand
ACCTGATGCCCACGCAGGGCAAGCTGCCAGGCTGCTTCGCTGCCCGCCAAGCCTCCGCCGATGACCGTCACCGCTTTTGACATCAGGTCCCTCAAAAACTAAATCTTGCGCAAAACGACTGAGGCATTCTGCCCGCCGAGGCCGAAGCTGTTGGACATGACTGTGCGAATGCCCGGAACATCGCGAGCGCTATTGGGCACGTAATCCAGGTCGCAGGCGGGATCAGGCGTCTCATAATTGACAGTTGGATGCAGAACCTCGCGCGCCAAGGTCATGAGGCAGGCGGCGACTTCCAGCGAGCCACAGCCGGCCATGGCGTGCCCGATCATACTCTTGGTTGATGTGACCGGTATATTGTAGGCCGCTTCGCCAAAAACCTCTTTGATCGCTGCTGTCTCGATAGCGTCGTTCGCTTGCGTTGAAGAGCCATGCGAGTTGATATGCTCAATCTCCGACGGATTTACCCTGGCATCGTCCAGTGTCCAGCGCATGGCGCGTTTGGCGCCGCCACCGTTGGGGTCGGGTGCGGCGACATGATAGGCATCGGATGAGGCGGCATAACCCAGCACCTCGGCGTAAATTGGGGCGTCGCGCTTCAGCGCGTGCTCCAGGCTTTCAATGATGAAAATAGCGCCTCCTTCACCCAGCACAAAGCCGGACCTATCAGCGTCAAAGGGGCGGCTGGCTTGCTCCGGCGCATCGTTGTAGTCGCGGGTCAGCGCGCGAGTGGCGCTAAAGCCCGCCAGAATATAATCGAACATCACCGCATCCAAGGCGCCGGCTATCGCCAGATCGCACTTGCCCGCCTGAATCAGGTCGGTCGCTTCGCCGATAGCTTGAATGCCAGTGGCGCAAGCGACCGATGGCGTGATCAGAGGTCCCACCGCGGCCATCATCTTGCTCACGTAATGAGCGGGCATATTCGGCAGAGCGTTGACAATGCTCATCGGATTGGCGTGCCGATAGCCGGACTTCCGCCAACTCGCTATGCCACCTTCGCCAACTTCGTAACTGCCGAGCGTCGTGCCGATTATCGTAGCGACGCGCTCGCCGATTGCTCCAATCTCGTCCACCGACAGGCCAGCGTCAGCTACCGCTTCCACCGCCGCCACGATCGCGAATTGAGTGGCGCGCCCCATGCGCCGCGCTTGCTTGCGCGGGATATAGGCGGATGAATCGAAGCCGCGAATCTCGCCGCCGATCTTCACATCCAGATGTTCGGTTTTGATATTTTCCAAGCGGCGGATGCCCGACATGCCTGCCTGGATCGCATTCCAGAAGGCAGTCTTTTCACCCAAGGGCGAGACTACACCCAAGCCAGTGATGACGACCCGTTTGCGATCGTAACGCGTCAGCTCCATACGGTCACCCCCCGGGTCATTGGGCCTCATGCGCGATACCGCTGCGGATAGCGCCGATGACATTTTCCCGAACGGCAGTGCGCGCCTGCTGGATGGCGTTCTTGATGCCGATTGCGGAATTCTGACCATGTCCAATGATGACAACCCCGTTGACGCCGAGCAGCGGCGCACCACCGATCTCAGATGTATCGACCTGGCGCCGAATGCGGTTGAAGGCGGGCCTTGCCAGCGCGCCGCCCAACATCGACAAGACATCGTTGCGGAATTCCTGGCGTATCAGCGTGGCCACATAATGCGCCGTCGCCTCGAACATTTTCAAAACAATGTTGCCGACGAATCCATCCATCACGACCACATCGGCGACTGATGTCATCAATTGCACCGGTTCGACATTGCCGACAAAATTCATCTTGCTGCGCCGCATGAGGTCAGCCGCTTCCCGAGTAAGCAGATTGCCTTTTGTGTCTTCCGCGCCATTCGATAGCAGGGCGATGCGCGGTTTGTGGTAGTCGAGGACGAGCTGCGCGTAAATGCTGCCCATGACGGCGAATTGAGTCACCCATTCCGGCTTGACATCGGGATTGGCGCCGACATCCAAAAAAATCATTTGGTGGTTATTGACCGGAAAGAGCGCCGACAGCACCGGCCGCTTGACGCCCGGGATGCGCCGCAGGGTCTTCAATGTCGCGATCGCATGAACCGCGCCAGTGTTGCCCATGGTCACGAAGGCATCAACCTCGCCTTTCTTCACGGCATCAAGCGCGACATAAATGGACGACGTGACGGATTTGACGACCTCGGTCGGCTTGGCATCCATTGCGATGTCAACAGGCGCATGAAGGATCTCAACTTTGCCGGAATTGATGGCGTGATTCTTGAGTTCGGCTTCGATTTGTCGCTGATCGCCTACAAGTACGATCGTGTCTCCAAATTCATTCGCCGCCAGGACACCGCCCGCAATATCGCTCAAGGGACGGCTATCTGTTCCCATTGCATCCAATGCAATGCGCATCTACGTAAGACCTTCCGTGGTACAGCCTGTGCCAAATATCGCCGTATGATAAGGCAGGAACAGCGCTTACTCAAGATGGATTAAGCTCTGGCGGCATTGACAAGCCGTTGGAAAGTCTTATACTTGTGCAGCGATAGCCCTGATGGCGGAACTGGCAGACGCGCACGGTTGAGGGCCGTGTCCTTAACGGGGTGGAGGTTCGAGTCCTCTTCAGGGCATGATACGGAAGCTTGCCGGCATTGGCGAGCTTTTTTGTTGCGTGCATTTTGGGGCAGATGTACACTGCCAAGTATATGATTGCCTGGATAGAAGCAACGCCCGTACTTGTATGAACGGGCATTTGTTTCTGTTATTGACTGTCTGATGATGAACCGAGACTTCCCCAAAAGAGCGCCAGATGAGCGATTCGACCAGCGGCATCTTGCAAAAGGCTTATGAACTCATAGAGAATGACGAGCTTGAGCAGGCGCGCGCGCTATTAACTCCCTTGCTTGAAACAGATGCCGAAAACCCGTCGCTGTGGTGGGTGTATTCGCATGCCTTGCGTGACCGTTCCATAGGGCAGTTGGCGCTGGATCGAGTCATCGCGCTGGATCCAGAATATCCCGGCGCCGCCGAACTCAAAGCTGATGTGCTCGAAGTTCAGGAGCAGGAAGACGATCTGCTCGGCTTGGAAGCTGAGGGAGAGGCTGCGGCGCAGTCGACTGCGGATGTATCTATAGACGATTGGGAAGATCTACAACCGGTTACGGATGACGCTGGCGCATCCTCCGGTGGCCGCCAGGGCTTCGTGCTGCTGGTTGTCGCGATCGGCGCCGCGCTGGTCGCTTCTGGCGCGGTGGACCTTGGGGAATTGCTCTCCGGCATACTGCCAACAGCGGAACCCGCTGTCATTGTCGTCGAGGGGCCAACTGATGAGCCGGCTATCGTTCTTGTTGGCGAGCCGTCCGAGGAACCGACCGCTGAAGTTGAACCCGAGCCAAGCGCGACCGACGCCGAGGGGCAGGTTACTCCCGCGGCCACCACTGAAACGGAAGCTGAGCCAACAGTGGAAGCAAGTGCGCCAGCTGCTGCTGAAACCTTGAGCGACGATCCAACCGAGATTTCAACCGCGGCGGTCACAACAGCGCCAAGAGCCGAGCCGAGCCCTATAGCCCTAGAAACAAACGCGCTTACGGCCACTTTCCTCCGCGACTTGGCGGAAAGCATTCAAGAGTTTGAATTGAATCGCGAATCCAGCGGAATCACAACCACGCTTTTGGGCGAGACACTGGTGCTGCAAGTTTGCGCGGTTCCCGGCCAAGAATTCAACGCGCGCCTGAATCGTGTCATGGATGCCGTCGTAGAACTAGCGGAGGAGCTGCCGGAAGGCATTGAAGCTATTGCGGCCGGTTTGATTAATTGCTCTGACGAGGATGCCGCCTTACGCATGATCGGCGTGGACATCAGTGCGGTATTGGAATACGCCGCCGAAGAAATTGACGCCAAGGAATTCCAACGCACCTGGCAGCCCCTGTCTTGAAACACTCGCGCGCCGCCGGTATCCTCAGTCTTCTGGCATAACGCGCGGCAGGAACGTCCTTCCGACGTGAATCGGCAGCAGCATGACTAACCGGCGAAAAGTGATTACCAAGAATCGTAAAGCTCGGCGCGATTATCTGGTCACCGACCGATACGACGCCGGTTTAGTTTTGCTCGGTTCGGAAATCAAATCGATCCGCAATCACAACATAAATATCGGCGATGGCTACGTGCGGGAGAAAGACAGCGAACTGTGGTTGATGAACACGCATATCTCGCCTTACAAAGACGCCCACAACTTCGGCCATAGCGATCCTCGCCGTCCACGCAAGCTGCTGCTGCACCGGCGCGAGATAAACCGGATTATCACCAAGCTCCGCGAAAATGGCATGACTGCCATTCCGCTGCAAGTCTATCTTGAGCGCGGGCGCGCCAAAGTTGAAATTGGCGTGGCGCGCGGGAAACGCAAGTATGACAAACGCGCCGACCTTGCCAAACGCGACCACGAGCGACAGATCGAGCGCGCATTGAAAGAGCGCTGATCGGCCAGTTTGTAGTTGAAGCGCGATTGGCACGATGCTAAAATCCTCGCGTCCCTACAATTCCTGCAAGATTTGGAAGGCGCTATGGCTGCAGAAAACGGCAACAAACCGCGGGTCCTTTCCGGCATCCAGCCGTCGGGCAACCTGACAATCGGCAATTATCTGGGCGCGCTCAAGCAGTGGGTTGCGGTGCAGCATGACTACGACTGTTTCTACTGCGTGGTTGACCTGCATGCCATCACAGTCGCGCAGGATCCGGCCGAGCTGCGGCGCAAAACCCGGGAGAGCGCAGCCATATACCTGGCGGCCGGCATCGACCCGGAAATTTCGACCGTGTTTGTGCAGTCGCATATCCCGGCGCATTCTGAACTCGCATGGATGTTGACCTGTATGGCTCCGCTTGGCTGGCTCAACCGTATGACGCAGTTCAAGGACAAATCGGCGAAGCAGTCGCAAGAGTCCATTGGCGCCGGCTTACTTAATTATCCTAGTTTGATGGCGGCCGACATCTTGCTCTATCATGCGGATTTGGTGCCGGTCGGCGATGATCAGAACCAACATTTGGAGTTCACGCGCGATTTGGCGCAACGGTTCAACCATCTCTATGGCGAGACCTTCACCTTGCCATCGGTAATGAATCCGCAAGCGGGGGCGCGCGTCATGGGCTTGGACAACCCAACCGCCAAAATGTCCAAGAGCGAAGCCTCGGAGAATCACGCGGTCTTCCTGCTTGATGACTTGGCGCGCGCGCGCAAGAAGGTCATGCGCGCCGTCACCGATTCGCATCGCGAGATACGATTCAGCGATGATCGGGAACGGGCCGGCGTCAATAACCTGTTGACGATTTATCAGGCCATCACCGGTGAGACACAGGAGGCGATAGAGAGTGGGTTCGCCAACAAAGGTTACGGCGATCTCAAACGGGCCGTGGCGGATTGCGTTGTCGGAACACTTGAGCCGTTGCAAGCGCGCTACAATGAGCTGATGAATGAGGCAGGATACTTGGATTCCGTGCTCAAGATCGGGCGGGAAAAAGCGGCCGATATCGCCAATGACACGCTGAAACTGGCGCAGGCAAGGATGGGTTTTCTAGCATCATCTTGACCGATTGACGATTTTTGATTAGGATCAGCTTTGTCGCCCCATTCGTCTAGCGGCCTAGGACGTGGCCCTCTCAAGGCCAAAACAGGAGTTCGAGTCTCCTATGGGGCACCTTAACCTCAGTCGGGAACCGGTTGAGGTTTTTGCTATGCCGATTCTGTTCGCCTGGCAGCGTGATGCAATCTGTAGGACAATCAAAATGCTGCAACAATTCACGAGGAAATAATTATGTTCTCAAAAACGCAAATTGATGAATTTGAGCAAAATGGCTTTCTCGCCGTGGATCGCCTGCTGGATTACGAACTCGATATCAAACCGGTGATCGAAGAATACGACGCGCTGCTGGACGAACTCTGTCAGCAATGGGTGGCGGAAGGGCGCTTGCCGGAGACCTATCAAGGCTTGCCATTTGAGAAGCGCCTGGTCGAGGTCTATCGCGCCGGCTGCAGTTATGAGCAGGCGATCGACATCGCCTTGCCAAACAGCGATGTTCGCGCCGACACACCGATCCACCTCGGCCCAGCCGTCTTCAACCTGCTGCGCAGCCCGCGCATGCTCGCGGCGGTCGAATCCTTGATCGGAAGCGAGATCTATAGCAATCCGATTCAGCATGTGCGCATCAAGCCGCCGATGAGCATCATCGCCCGCGACGACGAGAACCGAGCGCGGCTGGGACGAACGCATTGGCACCAGGACAGCGGCGTTGGCTTGCCGGAAGCGGATGAGACACAGATGGTCACCTGCTGGGTAGCCATAACCGAGGCGACGCCGGAAAACGGCTGCTTGCAAGTGCTGCCCAAGAGCCATCGCGAGGGAATCGCCCTACATTGCACAACCAAAGATCAGGTGGGCATTCCTGAAGCGCTCATCGAACAGGAACGCGCAATACCCATCCCGCTCAATCCCGGCGGCGTCTTGTTCTTCCATCCGATGTGCAAGCACGCCTCGCTGGATAACAAGAGCAGCGCCTTCCGCTGGAGTTTCGATTTGCGCTATAACCCGATCGGGCAGGCTACGGGCAGGCCGCATTTCCCGGGCTTCGTCGCTCGAAGCCGTCGCGACCCGGACTCGACCCTGACTGATCCCGAGGCCTGGGCGCAACTCTGGCGTGACGCGCGCGCTAAGCTCGCTCGTGTCGAGGGCATCAAGACGCATCGCTGGGATAGCAGCGATCCGTTGTGTGCCTGAGTTCCCCGCGAAAGATTGAGACGACAGTGGCTTGGGTATTGGCTGACGTTTGCTATGTTTCGCGAGAATAGACATCCATATAACCCTATAGAAACAGATGTATAAAGAGTTAATTATGAATATACGCGTGAAGCGCCCAGAGCAACCCAATCTCTTCGCCTGCCATATCCTCGGTATGCCTCTCCAGGTATGACCCCGCCCTATCGGATTCCAGCCGCGCAATCTCAGTGCGAAATCGTGATCAAGAAGTCGCGGTTCATCACGACAGTCCGGCTTGCCGCGGCAGTGGATTCAGCGCGAGCCGCCATTGCCGATCTGCGCGGGGACATGCCAGACGCCAATCACCATGTTTATGCCTTCCGCGTCGGATATGGAAACACGGTGACAGAGGGCATGAGCGATGACGGCGAACCCACCGGCACTGCCGGTCCGCCGACACTCGCAGTCCTTCGTGGTTCCGATATTGGCGATATCGTCCTGGTGACAGCGCGTTATTTTGGCGGCGTCAAGCTCGGCACCGGCGGGCTCGTGCGCGCCTACACCGAGTCGGCCCAACTAGCGCTGAGCCAGGTGAAGACGGAACTAAAGGTTGAGCGCCAACTGGTTGGTATCGAACTGCCCTACTCGCTCTATAATGTCGCGAAATTGTTGATAGACGCGCACAATGGCGTCGTTGAAGAGGAAATCTTCGAGGCTGAGGTGTTGGTAACGGCGCGATTCGCGACATCGGACCTGGAGCGATTCACTGTCGAATTGCGGGAAAGAAGCGCCGGCGCCGTTAGCCCGGTCGTGCTCGACTAAGCCTTTTCCGCCATCTTCTGCGCGACCAAGCGCCGCACCTGCCAAATGGCGCGGTGAGACGGCGCGATTGTCTCGGCACGCAATATGTATTGCCGGGCATCCTCCAGTTGATCGTTGGCGATAAGAAAATTCGCCATTTGCGCCAGCAGATTGACATCGCTGGGAAAGGCCGCCAATCCCTTGTTGAGCATGGACATCGCGGCGTCGCGTTCCTTGCGCGCCCACAAAATCTGTGCCAACCGCACATCGATTTGCGGGTGAGCGCCTGCTTTCCGTTCCGCATCTTCCAGCACTTCGACGGCGCTTTCGTCATCCTTCCAGGAGACATAACAGCGCGCAAGAACGATGTATAGATCGACCATTTTGGGGGCGATTTCTAGGGCTGCTTCAAGTAATTCCACCTGCCCTTCCGATACTTGGCGCCCACCGCTGAGCAAGAGCTTGATCTCGGCGAAAGATTCTTCGAATGCGGGCAGGCGCGCGCCGAGTTCCAAGCGCTGCAACTCTATGTCGAGCTCGTCATCGATTTCCACAAAGCGGCGGCGGCAGGCCGCAATCGTGTCTCTGGCGAGATTCATATCTTCGTCAGCGATTGCCAACTGCGCCAGAAACACGTGGGCGAAGACGTTGGCGTCGCCGGCGCGCCCCAGAATGTCATAGGCGCGCTCATGGTCATCAAGGTCAAGCAGCCGTTCAATGATGTCACCGGTGTAGTCGCCGTCCTGATCTTTCGCAACCAACTGCTCAAAATAGCGCCAAACTTCCTCATCAGCCATATCAATCATGTATGCCAGCGCAAGCTGAAGCGCGCCCAGATTGTCAGTCGCCCGCGACAGATGCTGCTTGAGAGCGCCCGCGATTTCCGCCGGAATCTGCGCCTCCTCATCGTATTGGTCCGGGTCAATCAATAGCAGTTCCTCAACCGGCCACTCGCTAGCCTCGGCGCTCATCAGCAGTTGAGCGTACTCCCAATACAGCGCCGGATGATCCAGTCCCTCTTCCAACGCGCGTTGACAGGTGTCAATCGCTTCCCCAATGCGCCCGGCCGCGTGGTGAATTTCGATCATGCTGGTCCAGGCGCTCACGGGTGAATCCGGAAGTAAATACGGCTTGAGCAAATCAATAGCGTCCGCGCCGTAACCGAGCTCCGCCAGTCCGCGCGCGGCCGCCGCTGCTCCGGGCGCGGACCTGATGTCACTGGCGAATGATTGAGAAATCTGCGGAGCGATCGCTTCGCCGCATGTTTCCAGGCTGGTTTGCATCACCTGCTTCGCCATCATGCCCAGGCGCCAGCGTGAAAACTCGTCCTCTGACTGTTGAGCCTGCTCGGCGGCTTCGCCGAATTGTTGCCGGATATCCGCTGCCGCCCAATCAACGCCCCAAAGATGGAGGTATACATCCAGATTCCACTCAAAAACATCTGTCAGCAATCTTTCAAGCAGTCTTGGCTCGACATCTGGAAAGGCATAGTCGATGACGACTTGCTCATCGATGGGCACGCCCAACCCGCTGACGACCGCCGCCGCAACATGTGGCAGGCCGGCGACCAGGTCCGGCAGTGCGGGAAAACCAAATGAAAATTCTTCAACCTCGTCCCTATTGAGCAAGCTGGTGTAGAGAGTAAGGTCCAGTATGTAGTCGCCGGCTTCTCGCTCCAGCTCGCCGTAGATTTGGACGTTGTCCGCCAGCCCTTCCAATTCCCAGTCGTCGATAGAGAATTGATAATCGGAACTGGTAATTTCACCGCCGCTATCGTTTTCATCTATTTTGGCAAAGCAGCGGTAAACTCGCGTGTCACGATATTGCTCAATCAGATAGCAAAGGCAGGACGCGAGGCCCATCGCCACCTCAGGCTCAGGGGCGCAAAGTATGGGATAGAAGCCGATGCGGTATCGTTCCTCGGTCTCAACCGACTGCGCCAGGCTGGCGGCGCTGCCGAAAATAGACGATGACGCGCCGCTGCTCTGCCCTTGCTTGCCCAAGGCTTTCATCCGCTCTGCCGCATTGATCATCGTCCGCTCCAAACGACACACCCTGCCGTTCTGCGACAGGGTGCATTGTATAGCCGTGATAGAAATTGAACAGAATCGTGGCCTAGCCGACGACTGGAACCTGACTGTAGTCTCCACGGAAAACGACATAGCGGTTGCGCAGCCAGCCACTGCCGAAACTGCCCTCCACCAGGAACCATTTTCTGTCGGCAGAAACGCCTTTTACCGCCAAGGTTGTTCTCCATGGCAGATCTATAATGACGCTGTGCCCGATTCCCGGCCCGGTGCGTATGTTGAGTCGACCCGTACCGATGACCGCCCGTGGCGTATCGCCTGACAAAGGATTCACTTGGACATGTCGCCTCACGCCCGAGAAATCTCCACGCCCAACCGTATAGTTAGAATTAACCCAACCAGCGCCTTGTACCGTGTTCACCTCATACCACTTGCCATCGGCCGCAATAGATAGTACCGCCAGTTCCGTGCCCCCGCGCACCGTTGTGATAATGTTATGCCCAATCCCAGGGCCCGATCTCACATTGAGGAAGGCGGTGTTGACCACCAAGTGCGGCGTACCAGCGGGTACAGGAGGCTGTGAAGAAGTAGCGGGCATAGAGGTGGTCGGGCCGCCCGTCCGTGGTATATTTGTGAAATTGCCGCGGATGGCAGTGTAGCTCGAATTGAGCCAGCCGGTCCCGGCCGAAGTTTCCACTTGGTACCAGCGTCCGTCTCTGTCGATGGCGGTAACAAGCAGATTCGTTCCGCCAGGTAGTACAGTTAGGATGTCGTAGCCGACGCCAGGACCGCTTCTGACATTCAGGTAGCTGGTGTTCACGACCAGATGCGGCGCGCCGGCAGGTATTGCCGTCCCGCTGCCCAGGTTCTTGGGCGTTCCTGCCCATGGCACACCGGACCAATCACCCCGATCCACTGCATATTTCCTGTGCACCCATCCTGCGCCGGCCTCTGTAACGACTTCGTACCAATCACGGTCATACGATAACATCGTGACTGGCAAAACCGTGCCACCAGCCAAAACGGTGATAATGTCATGACCAACGCCCGGGCCGCTCCTTACATTCAGCCTGAAGGCGTTAACGACCACGTGCGGTGAAGCCGCCTGCGCAAGCACAACTGACTGAAATGCCGCCGCTACAACGACAAGAGCTATAATTAACAGTATCCTCTTCTTGGTCGTTCTCATGTTAGCTCCTCCGAGAACCCTGACATTGGTCCATTCAAACGCTGATATTCGTGGTCAGTATAGTGCCCTGTTACATAGACGGCAAACGTATTAGCGACCAATATGCAACGGGTATTTACATTGCTGTCTGCCAGGCGCTTTTACCCAGAAGCGACCGACGCGCCTGTTTAATGACAGAGGCGCGGCAGCAATCATAATGCATTTTGCTGCCATGATAAAATTGACACCCTACAAGGCCTGTGTTAAGATTGCGACAGATCGCGCATGATATGAGGTATCGCTATGGTATTGACTGAACAGCAGTTCGCAGAGGTAACAGCCGACGACGCAGTGCTGAACGTGACGCCGGCAGCAGTATCGATCATTAGGGATTTGCTCGAACAGCGAAACATCCCGAACCACGCGCTGCGTGTCTTCGTGACCGGTGGCGGCTGCTCTGGCCTGCAATATGGCATGGCATTCCAGGAAGCGCCGGAAGCTGGTGACACTGTCGTCAACAGCGACGGGGTTCGCCTGCTGGTCGATCCCACAAGCCTGATGTACCTGCGCGGCGCCAGCATTGATTATGTTGACAGCCTCATTGGCGGCGGCTTCCAGATAGACAATCCCAACGCTGTTTCAAGCTGCGGTTGCGGCCATTCCTTCAAGTCCGATGACCAGCAAGGTGAGCAGGCGCAGGAAGGTTGCGGCACCTGCGGCAGCTACTAGTCAGCATTTGCGCTATCAGCATCTTTAGTTGATCCGGCGTAGACGACGATCAACCTGGTTAGCGACGCAGCGCATTTATCAGAAAGCCCAGGATTCCCAGCCCGGCAAGTACTGCCACGGGTAAGATTGGCGGCAAGTCGCCCCAGGGAACGGCGTTAGTCGTCTCCAATTCCAATTGCTCAGTCACTGACACGGGTGTTGCCGCTGGCGC
Organism: Anaerolineae bacterium; assembly: GCA_022822545.1. Lineage (GTDB taxonomy): Bacteria > Chloroflexota > Anaerolineae > Aggregatilineales > Phototrophicaceae > UBA6055. The sequence continues at coordinate 30,720 of JAJEBE010000044.1, read as the reverse complement.
TGTAAAGGTCGGTAAGACTGTTGTTTCGCCCAACTCCACAGATACGTCGGAATTGGCTTGGAGCGTCGAAATCGCGATTGTCCGCCCCGCCTCTTCGCTAGCAGCGCTGTCATCGGGGTTTTGCAATTGTCCCGGCGCTGTGATGTCCGCCGGATTATCTATGATTTCAATCTGCGACCGATCACCAACTATCTCAACAAGATCGCCATAGATCCAGCCGCGCCCGTTTGGAGACAGGTCGTAGCGGAATTCGTACCAACGGTAATAATTCCTCAAAACTTGATACTCGATACCCGCGGCAATCGTACCGAGGATTTCGCCGTCGAGGCTCGGCAATGCTCGTATATTGACGTTTCCGGCTGTATCAAGCGCTCGTAATCGAACGGCGGGCAAGGGAGTTGGACTCAATGTGGGCGCCAATGTCGCGGTAGCGGATTCACGTCCTTCCGGCGTTGGCGTCACCAGCACACCTGGCGCTGGCGTGGCAGTAGTGCGCGCTTGCGCCGAAAGCTGCAATAGCTGCCCGGCCATAACCACACAAAGGGCAAATAAGTATGCTGCGCGCCGCAATTGCCACCTTAAAGAAAATGCGCTAGACAGGTTGTCACCATGATATTTCATTGACGCTCGTGAATCTACCCTGCTCCGCCACCGCGCTGCGATTGTCCAATTGGTGGATCATGAAGCCCTGATAGAGTTGGCTTTCCAAACCGACAACTTTCCAATTGCTCATGACAAAGGATGGCGCGCTGACATTCGGCGGGCAACGGTTGCAATCGGCCGGAATCCACTCCCCATTATACCGTCGCGCGATGTGCAGGTGCGTCGCGTTGGTGAACCCGCCCAAACAGGAGGGGTAGCCGATGATATTGCCAGCTTCGATCATCTGTCCATATTTCAAGCTGTCATGAGCATCAACATGCAAATAGAGAATCGTCCAGCCGGTAGCTTCATTTGAGTCTTCATCGAGGTCAAGCACAACCACGCCTTCTTCGAGGCGGGCGATGGTCCCGCGAGCAACAGCCGTCGCCGGATAGGAGGATGTATAACAATGGCCGACCTGCTGCGCTTCCGCCGGCGCCGCGAAGTCCACCGCGGCCCAGGCGCTGCCGTTGCCCCAGCCGCCGTGGAAGCCGCCGGTGAAACGCCAGGTCTCGCCGCGAGGGAATGGTAGCGTCAACTGCGGCTGCTCGAGATCGGCCGGCGCTGTCTCGTAGGCATCGTCGAATGGGTCGCCGAAGAGTTCGGAATATGTCTGAAATATGCCGGCATCGCTGCTGTCTTTTTTCCAGTCTGTGGCGCCGGACATCTGCCCCAGGGCGTACTGAACGGCAATCGTGCCAGCATTTAAGTCGCGAGCGTAGAATAGTTGGCTCCCGTCGGGCAATTCGAGAACGCGGTCGCCGCGGTATTTCCAGCCGTAATATCCTTGATTCAGCCGGTCCGCAAGCCAGATCAACTGAGCGTAAAGACCGGTGCGTCCGATTCGGCTCGTCTCTTCCGGCTGCAACAGAGGATACAGTTCCGTCTCCGGCTCCACCGTGTTCTGCGTGACGAGCCCGGCAAAATGCTCCAGGAAAGCGAGGAGAATTCTTGCATCGATGCTATATTCTCTTGAGACGCGCTCGACGATTGCGCTGGCGGCAAAATCACCCGATTCTATGGTTCCGTCAGGAAGGCGCTTGGCAACAACGACCGTCATTTGACTCAAGGCGCCACCACGCGATTGCAGGAAACGTTCCACATTGAAGTCGGCCGCGCGAACCGAGCGAACAAGGCGCGAATCCGGCAGAATCGGAAACGACGGCGTATTATCGACTGACGGCTCCGGCAAAGTGATGATCTGCCCTACCTCGAGCAAATCCGGATTGGGCAAGTCGTTCGCCCGCAAAAGCGCGGCAACGGAAACATCGTACCTTGCGGCGATGCGAGTGAGCGTGTCCCCCGCCGCTACACGATGTGTCACGACCAGATCTTCGGTCTCGCCGGCCGAATCCTGCGCCTCTTGCGCTGTAGCAAGCGTTTGAACCGCAGCTTGCGCTGTTGGAGTCGCGTCTGCGCTCGATGCGTCACTTTGGCCGGTGACCGCAATCTCCGCGTCTCGCGCGTCGGGCGCCGCTGCCGTGGCCGCGGCCACATTTGGCGATCCGTCATTGCGGGCGCCCAAATTGCAGTCGGCGCTTGGCAGTAACATTAGCATTATCGCCAGAACGGCGACCATAGGTTTGCGCATTGGCTTCAGCATGAATGAGAGAGTGACAATCTTCACTTGGGGCTTCCTGTGAACACCTGTATACTAAACTGGAACTGGAGAATACGACATCATCATGAGGAGCGAGTTATGGCGACAGCGGACGAGGTCAAGAGCATATTCCCGGCCATGGTCGAGCGCTTTGTCCCGGAGAAGGCGGATGGCGTAAACGCGACCATTCTCTTCGACTTGAGTGGAGATAATGGCGGACAATACTGGATAAAAGTGGCGGAAGGCAACGCCGAAACGGGCGAAGGCGACATTAGCGATCCGGCTATGACCGTGAAGGCGTCCGCCGATGATTGGTTCGCTGTTGCCACCGGGCAGATGAACGCGATGCAAGCCTTCATGACTGGCAAGCTAAAGATCTTGGGCGATATGGGCTTGGCGATGAAAATGCAGACAATGTTTGCGCAATAGCGCCGAATCACGGTGACTCACTCGTCTTCAGAATTCAGATCAAGCCCGGCCAAACTCCGCCGAAAGCCGGCCGTATCCAACGCTTCTTCTAACACCGCGGCCGTCTCATCGTCTTCAACCACCTCATCGAGGTGGCTAAGTATCTCGAAAGCTTGTCTGCCGCCGATTTCGCCGAGGGCCCAAATCGCAGACAGTTTGACTTCGCGATCATCACTCAGGGCGAGTTCACCGAGACGCGGCACACTGTCCTCGAGTTGAATCTGTCCGCAAGCGCTAGTCGCTTCATATACCGCTTCGTTGTCGCGGCTATCGAGTTCTTCAAGCAGGATCTCCCGCCAAGCTGTGCTGCATGTCCGCCCCATCGCGAAGATGGCGCTGATCTTCAGATCATGATTGCCGTCCGCGTAGGCTTTGCTGATGAGATCATGGACCTGCGGATGGCTGGAATTGGCGAGAGCTTCGAGGGCGCGCCGCCGCAATTCGAGCGGCTCCGTCTTGTCCCGGTGCAGGCGCAAGGCAATCTGCTGCGCTTCTTGGGCTAGAGCCTCGGGCACATCGCCATACTCGCCTAAAAGTATGAAGCGTCCCAAAGCTTTTACCGCGCCAGCACGCACAACCGAGCTTGGGTCCCGGTCGGCCAGCCTGATGAACTCGCTCATCGTTCGCTCACTCTCGTCGGTCCAAAGCAACTCGATGGCGGCCTCACGCGCCAGGGCGCTCTTATCGTAAAGACCCCGCAGCCCCAACTCACGATAATTCAACTCGAATAGCGCTTCGCTGGATTCATTAAGCCGGCGCATGACACGCTGCTTGGTCGCGCCCGAAAGTCGCCGCCATACGCCTTCAAGCCTCTGCCATTCCGCCGGTGACAACTCGTTCAATCCGTAGACAAGCGTCGGGGAGGCCGCCTGCCTCTGCTCTGATTCTGTTTCCGCCAGAGCAGCCAATACATCATCTACGTCCGGCTTGTTGAAAAGTAGTTCGTCCGCCGGCAAGGCATAATCACGCGCGTCCGCGTTGCGATCCGTCATGAGATGCTCGGCGGATTTATTAGGTCATAGATCATAACTACAACTCCCAGCGCCAGCAGAATCATAATGCCGACCTGATGAATTCGCGCTTCCGTCTGTGGATCAACCGGCTTGCCACGCAGCATCTCAATAAGCACGAAGACGATGCGTCCGCCATCAAGCGCTGGGATCGGCAGCAGGTTGCTTATGCCCAGGAAGATGCTTACGAGCGCGACAAAGTGCAGCATGATGCTAGGGCCATCTTGCAGGCTGCGATGCAGTAGCTCGCCGCCAATCTTGCTGATGCCAATGATGCTGATCGGGCGGGCGTCTTTTCCACTCAAAGAGCCATCCAGGAGGCGGCCCGGTATCGAAGCGATCGTCCTGAAGGTTTCGCCGGTCGTATTCAAGCTGTAGGCGATGGCATCCGATATGCTTTGCGGCACATACTCGCTCTTGAAGCCAGCGTTGGCAAAGCGAGTTCCTTCGATCAAACTGAACTGCGACCGTATCGCGATACCCAGCCTGCCCTCGCCTTCCGGCGGATTAACTCTTGGCGTCGCCACTACGACGAAAGTTTCCGCCCTACCATCCTCATGTTCGCGCAGGATTGTCAAAGGCAGCGGTTTACCTTCCGCGCTCCGGGTCGCCTCGCGCAAGGTCTCGGCCGGGTCGCCCTCTGAAGCGATCGGTGCATAATTGATTTGCGTCACAATATCGCCAGTAGCGATGCCGGCAGCAGCCGCTGGTGACCCCTCGAGTACTGCCAGGATCTGCACCGAACCCGAGCGTCCACCAAAATCTGGCGCGACCGTCACGCTGAACTCTTCGCCACTTTCCGGGCGAATGAGGTCGAACTCGATAATGCTTTGGCCGTATGTGGCCAGAATCTTATGAAAGGCGGTGAAATCGGCAAAGCGCTCGCCGTTGATTCGCTCGACAGCGTCGCCGATCTGCGCCTCTGTACCAGCGAACAGCGAGCCATCCGGTATCGCCATAATCTGGCTCAGACCGCCAACCGGCATTAACAAGCCAATCAGCGCGGCGACGAAAAACAAGAAAACGGCCGTGGCGAAATTCGCCAGAGCGCCGGCGGCCATGAAGAATATCCGTCCCAAGGCGGGCGCATCATTTACCGCCATCATATCGCTGTCATCAACGCCGCGCAGGCGCAGCATCTCGCGCTCGCCAACGATGCGAACCGGGCCGGATCGCCGCTGCTCCACTACAATGCGATCGCGCTTGACCTTGTCTTCCGGCGCTGGGCCAATCATGTCCTCGCCCAAGGGGCGAACAAAGCCGCCCAAGGGCAGGAGATTGAACGTGAACTCCGTCTCACCCCAGCGGAAAAGCCGGCCGATGCGCGGCGGGAAACCGATACCGAACTCCAGCACATTGATGCCTACGAGTTTGGCGGCGAAAAAATGTCCTAGTTCGTGAATGATTATCGCGGGAAACAACACGATCACAAAAGCAGCGACCGCGAGCAAGAGATCGTTTGCAGCTACAGCGGGAATCAACATCGGCGATGCCCTCTCTTTGGCTTATGCTTCGTCAACATTATATGCCCGTTTTCCGCTAAGGCGCAAGCGACGCTTGCTCTACGCGCCCGCCAGAGGAATGACCACCCCCCCGCCTCCGACCCCCGACCGCATAATATCTATCTTGGGCGAGATCGCCTGCAAGCGCGTCGCCACCGCCAGCGCGTCGGCCGCGAGGCAAATACAATGGACATTGGGCCCGGCGTCGAGCGTATAGCAAACTTGCAACGCATCCTGCTCACGCATGCGCCGCACGGAATCCATGATGGCCAGCGAAAGTGGCTGCCAGTAAAACAGCGGCGGTTTGCTTGTCATCATCACCGCGTGCATCAGATTGCTGTCTTCTTCGACGATCGGCGCGAATCGCTCAAAATCTCGCGCCTTAATCGCCGCCTTGACATCGCGCAATCTCCCTGACGCACACTCGACGCGCCCCCGCTGCAAGGAGCCTGTATCAGCCGTCTGATGTCCGGCGCTGGAGCCAACGCGCTTGTGATCCCGGCTCACGATCGCGATGACATCAACCAGATCCCAGTGATTACTATGGGCGAATGTTTCGGCATAGGACGACTCATGACTGTCTCCAGCCCGCCATTCAACGAAGCCTGCCGGTATCGAGCGCGCTGCCGAGCCGGAGCCCAACCGCGCCAATGTCGATAGCTCGCGCTCCTCAAATTCAGCGCCATACGCGGCTACCGCGGCCACTGTCAAGGCAGCAAAGGCGGAGGCGGACGAAGCGATGCCCGTCCCAATCGGAAAATTGTTCCGCGACTCGACGCGGGCATGCCAGTCCGTGTTCAGGCGATGGCGCAGCGCATCCAGATGTCTGCGGACGCGCGCGAGCGGGATGTCGCCGGCCGGGGCGCCATTGATAGTCAACGAATCAACCTGCAAGGCATACGACCATTCCACCGTGGTCGTGGTATGCAAATCAGCCAGATTCATGCTCAGTGACGAATTGGCCGGCAGTCGGAGCTTGTGATCCCGGTTGCCCCAATACTTGATGAACGCGATATTGGAATGTGCCCGCGCGCTTGCTATATTGTCGGAGTTTGACATGATTGGATACTTTCTTTTGCGCGCCGCGGACCTTTACGAATCTCTTGAGACATTATCGCCTGTCCAAAGCCGATGTCTACCGCGAACAGTGTGGTGACCAAAGTGAGCATTTTCCACAGCTTGATCCTGACGATGCGCCCAAGACAATGGACGAAGAATGTGCTCTTCGTCTTTCCCGCCATTGTCTTTAACGCGCAACTCTTTGATCAGGCGTCGTTCATCCGCGTGTTGATCTGCTGCGCCCTGATGATACTGACTTCCGGCTGCGTTTATATTATTAACGATATTGTCGATGTCGAATCTGATCGGCAGCATCCGACCAAAAGCCAGCGCCCAATTGCGGCGGGCCAAGTCTCGATTTCGGTCGCGCGCCTTGTTGCTTTGCTGCTGGCAATAATGGTTCTTGCTGTTGCCTACAGCTTCGCGCGGCGCTTGGCCGTTCTCTTGCTCGCTTATCTGCTCCTGCAAATCGCGTATTCGCTCTATCTTCGCAATGTCGTCCTTCTGGACATTCTGGCCGTAACCGCTGGTTTCGTAATGCGAATCCTGGCTGGCGGCCTCGTAATTGATGTCGCTCTGTCGCCCTGGCTGACCACCTCTGGCGGGCTTTTGGCGCTGTTTCTCGTCATCGGCAAGCGCCGCCAGGAACTTGCCCTGCTGGGGGATCAGGCGGCTGCCGCAAGAGAGATATTTCGCCGTTACAACCTTGCGCTTCTGGACGACATGCTGCGTATCGTCACCACTTGCGTCTTGATCACTTATATTATCTACACGGTAGAAGCGCCTACCCTGATCAAGCAGGGCCAGAATCTCGGGCTGATTACGGTGCCCATCGTGGTCTACGGACTCTTTCGCTATCTCTATTTGATTCACGTCGAAGAAGAAGGCAGCGCTCCGGATGAAGTGCTGCTCACCGACCGACCCTTGCAGGCGACTATCATCGCGGCCGCCCTCGCCTACTTCGTCATTCTGTACCTCTTGTGACGCGCTATGGCCGGCCAGACTAGCGCTCCCGCAAAGGTCATCCTCGTCGGCGAACACGCCGTCGTTTACGGAATGCCGGCGATTGCGCTTCCTCTCTCACAAGTCCGCACCTACGCCGATTACAACATCTGCGATCATGCGCTGTCAGTACACGCGGAACAGGATTCGCAGCCACTGTTCCGCTGGACGGGCAGTGGCGAAGCCGCCCAGGATCCCTTGGCGGCGTTAGTCCAGTTGACCGCGCGGCATTTTGGCGCCAGCCAATTGCGTGGCGAGATCGTTCTCCGTTCCGACATTCCGATTGCCAGCGGCTTGGGCAGCGGCGCTGCCGTATCGGCCGCCTTGGGCCGAGCCCTCGCCGCCGTTCTCAAGCGAGACCTCCCCAATGACGCATTGAACGACATCGTGTATGAGGTGGAAAAGCTCCATCACGGCACACCCAGCGGCATCGACAATACCGTTGTCGTATACGAAAAGCCGGTCTATTACATCAAGGGCAAGGCGCTTGATTTCATACGTATCACCGACCCGCTACATCTTGTCGTTGCCGATACCGGTATAGCCGCGCTTACGAGGGAAACTGTCGCCGATGTCCGCGCTCGTTACCGGGGCCAGAGGCGGCAAACACGCGCTCTGCTGGAAAGCATTGGCGCGCTGGCCGAGCAGGCGCGCGCGCTCGTGGAAGCCGGGCAGAGTCGGCAACTCGGGAAGTTGATGACACGCAACCATGAACTCCTACGGCAACTCGGCGTATCCTCGGATGCCCTGGACCGATTGGTCGAGGCGGCGCTCGTCGCCGGCGCTTGCGGCGCGAAACTATCGGGTGGCGGACGTGGCGGCAACATCATCGCTTTGGTCGATGAAAATACAATGCCGACAGTCGAGGCGGCGCTGCTGGCGGCTGGCGCAAAGCAGGTCATCACTTCGTCCGTTGCCGGGAAATTGGCAAGCCCATGACCACGCTCATAAAACTCGGCGGCTCCCTGGTGACCGACAAGCGGCAGGCCAAATCCTTCCGGCGAGCGACCATTCAGGATATCGCCCGGCAATTGCTGGAATTGCGCGCGCTGCAACCGGATCGCCGCATTGTCCTGGGCCACGGCAGCGGTTCCTTCGGACATTTTGAAGCGCGGAAGTACAATACGATACATGGCGTCCGCACCACCGAAGATCATCTGGGATTCGCGCGCGTTGGCGCGGTGGCGAGCGAGCTTGCACAGTTAATACTGAGCGAACTGCTAGCGGCCGGTTTGCCGGCGCTGCGCTTTCAGCCATCGGCCATTCAAATCGCCCGTGATAAGAGCCTAGTTCATCTCGATACCCGCCCGCTCACGCTAGCCTTGGAAAAGCGCTATCTTCCCCTGGTGCATGGCGATGTCGCGCTTGATGAAAATCTGGGCGGGACGATCATTTCGACGGAAGCGCTCTTTGCTCACATGGTTGATCCCCTTCAAGCAAAGAATATTATTCTTCTTGGCAATGTCGATGGCGTCCTGGATCAGAACGGTCATGTCATTCCACACATAACCGCGGACAACATCGGTCACTACGAGTCCGTCCTCGGCTCATCCGATGGCGTTGATGTCACCGGTGGCATGCAGCAGAAAGTCCGTGAAATGCTGGGCTTGGCGGAGCAACATACAGACTTGAATATTGTCATCGCTAATGGCAACGCCAAACGAATTCTTCACGATCTGCTGGTGGAAGGCGCCAAAATCGGAACGCGCATCAGCACAAGCGAATGACCTAAGCGTCGGCAAAGCGGGCGTTGTGCAACAGCGGATAGATACCGTAAGCGTCGAAGCGCAGGTTTTTAAGGTCCGCGCGCGCCGCGGTCAGGCGCACCGCTTCCCGCACCGGCAATATCAGGACCGCATCCATTATCTTGGCCTGCGCGTCATACACTCGGCTGCGGCGCAATTCCGGATCTGCCAGTTGCGCTGTATCTAATAGCAAGTCGTTTAATTCTGAGTCAGGGGCGCGTGACGCTGCATATTCCCCGCTGTCGAGGAAGATGGTGTTAAGCAGCTGTGGATCAATGCCATAACGCTCGACCGGCAGAAGATCATGTTGGCCTTCCAGAATCAAGCTCGTCAGTCTCGAGGCACCTGGCGCCGGCTCGATTCTCAAGCCGACCCCAATAGCGCGCCATTGCTGTTGCAGCATCGACGCCACCGCGGGCAAGCCCCCCCAAGGCGGCGCAACAATACTGAGCGAAAGCGGCGCGCCCTCCCGCTCCAATATGCCGTCGCCATCGCTGTCGGCATAACCGGCTGCCGCCAACAGCTCCTGCGCCGCATCCAAATCGAAGGCATATCGGTTGACATAGCCCGTATGAGAGAAGCCGGTACTTTCCGAAAGCGGCGCCCAAGCCAGCGGCGAGAAGTTGAAATACACTTGATCAATGATGGCGACGCGGTTCGTCGCCAACAGGAGCGCGAGGCGCACTTCGCGTCGATCCACATGCTCGCGGCGCGTGTTGAACAGGAACTGCACCGTTGTTCCGGGAATCTCATTTGGCAATAACTGCACGCGACTGTTGCCGGCCAGGTTCTGCGCCGCAGCCGGTGAAACATTATCGATCACGTCCAACTGCTCGTCCAGCGCTGCCAGCGCATCAAGATCATCACCCCGCGTGAACAAGAATTCGACGCGGTCAAATTCTTCTTCCGCGCGCTCCGTATAAATCTCGGGATTGACGCGATAGCCCTCAAAGCGACGCAAAACCGCCCGCTCGCCCGGCAAATACTCTGTCAGGCGGAATGGCCCCGTGCCAGCCAGATGAAACTGATGCCGCAAATTATTGTACGATTCCAGTGCGGCCGGGCTGGCAATGCCAAGAAATGGCTGCGCCAGGCTATCGAGAAATGGCGGGAACGGCGACGCCAATGTCAGACGCAGGGAATATGCGCCCAGAATCTCATATTGCGTGAGCGGGCCAAGCAGGCTGCGCGCATAGGATCTTGACAAATCCGAATTGTAAATCCGCTCAATATTGGCGACAACGGCCGCAGCGTCAAATGGACTACCATCATGAAAAATGAGACCCTGCCGCAGTTCAAAACTGTACTGCAATCCATCCGGCGTCATCTGCCAGTCCGTTGCCAAACCCGGGACGAATTCATGTGTGACCGGATCGCGATAGACCAGCGTATCGAATATCTGCCTGAACACGATGCCCGCTGCCTGCGATTCGGAAATATGCGGGTCGAGTATGGGGATATCAGCCGCTATGCCGTAACGAAGACAGCGCCTGTCTTTTGCGCAAGGCGCTTCTGCCGGTCCCTTGCTGCAGGTCGCCAATACAAAAATGATCAGCAGAAGAACCGCTAATCTGTTAAGATCTGACATTATCTGCCGTTCTGCTCAAAACTATGACGAGCCGATTAGGCGCGGGGATGTCCCTTAAGACATGCATCCACAACCTCTTAGCAACCCTGCACGCAAAGACCTGATCAGACACTCTTTACATTTTGCGGTCGATTTCGTAGCTTTATATTATAGTCGGCTGGTTGCAATTCTGGTAAACAGGTGGAATTCTTGATAGCGCAACCGAGTCAATCCCAGGCGGAGACTTACGCCTTTCAGCCAGTCTGGCGGCGCATGAGCTTGCAACTGACGATCGTATCGTTGCTGGCCGGAGTAGTCGTGCTGGCGACCGAATTCTTGCCGCTGCATCTCGATGCCGCTTTGAGCCGACTCATATCCATCCTGGTATCGCTCCTTCCCCTGCTCTTATGGCTGAGCCTGTCGGTATTGCCCGAGTATCGCTATTCCCGTCCGCGCCGCCGCTTGATTGGCGTGGCAGTTGTCTCCGGTTTGACCGCGTCGGCGATCGGCTTGCCGCTCGTGGAGTCGTTCTTCGCCGTCGAACGCTGGCTGCCGCTGCAATCGGTATTTGCGCGGATCATCGGTTATACCGTCACCGCCGGCATCGTTGACGTCGGCTTGAAGTTTATCGTCCTGCGCTATCTGATTTATCCGCAGGGTTTGCGCGTGCGCAGCGATGCGATCGCATACGCTTTTGCCAGCGCGGTCGGTTACAGCTTCTACCTGAATCTCGTTCATATTTGGCGTTTCGAGCCAACCTGGGATGTCGCGATGATATACATCCTGGCAAACCTCACGATTCAGTTTTCATCCAGCCTGTTTATCGCCCTAGGCATTGTCGAGTCTTACTTTGGCGATGCTTTTCCCCTGGTCTTGCCGACGAATTTGCTGGTCGCCGCCGTCGTTGCCGGTCTAATCACCTCGCTCTATCCCGGCCTTATGAGCGGACCTCTTAGCCAGGCGGGCAATAGCGATCGACCGCTATTTGGTCTGGCCATGCTGGTGGCGTCCTGGTCAGTGTCGCTCGCGATCGCCTATTTCCTTTATTCCACCTCCGAGCGGCGCGAACGCGAAGCCTATGGCGGCGCCGGATGACTGCAATGGAATTTGAAACCGGGCGCTCTCCCGCCATTCAGATCACGCCCCGCCAACGCTGGTCGATCGCATTAAGTTACTTCCTGATCATTATCGGTTTTGCGCTAGGTGTGAACCAACGGGATAGCAGTCTGAACCAGACCAGCACATACAGCAATACTGCGGCGGGCATCTCGGCAAGTTATCCGGCGCGCTGGCTGCTGGACGAATCGGACAACAATATCTTTCGCGTGCGCGATATGTCCCACCGCGGCTTCAACACCGTGATCGAAGTGAGTTCTCTGCCGGCGGGCACAGACAGTTCCGAGCGGAACTTGCTCGACCGCCTCAGCCTGCAGCGGGCGCAAGTCCTGATTGACTATACTGTTCTGGGCTATGACAGCTATACCTTGCCCGATGAAACCCAAGCGATCACGATGTCGTATTCCTACGTGTCCCGTGATACCAGCCCCTTCCTGGAAGGCCTGTCTTCAATCGTCAACGGTTTGGACATCTTGACCGTGCGCCGCGGGCAAGCGCTCGTCATCTCTTTTCGCGCTGACGCAACCGTTTTTCAGCGGGAGCTGCAGACTCTGAATACATTCTTGGACAACCTGCAATTCTGATGGCCCGCCAACTTCCGAGCTGCTTTCTGCGATTCTGCTCTCTGTTGATAGCGCTCCTGCTCCTGCCGCCGGCCGCCGCGCAGCCGGGCGTCGACCCCAACCTGGAGGTGGCCAAGCGAGCTACTGTCTTCATCTACTATGCCAAGACTAGCGAAGACGGTCTTGCCATTTCTTGCGTCAGCACCGGAACATTGATAAGCGCAAACGGTCTGATCATAACGAATGCGGGCGGCGTCGTCCCCAGCCGTCAGTGCGATGGCGATACCCTGATAGTATCCCTGAGCGTTGACCTCGATGAACCGCCGATTCCCAAGTATCGCGCTGAAATCGCCAATGCCGACCTGGGCCTGGATATCGCTCTGGTTCGCATTTCTCGTGAACTGGATGGCAGACTGATCGCTAGGGGCGAGCTGCCCGTTCTGCCATTCGTAGAAATCGGAAATTCGGATGCCGTGACGATCGACGACAACTTGACTTTCGTCGGTTATCCCGATATCGGCAATGACCCCGTCGCCATCACCCGTGGCACGGTAACAGCTTTCCTGGCCGAGCCTCTTGGCGGTAGCCGATCCTGGTTCAAAACCCGCGCCGAGATACCTGGCACGATGGCCGGCGGCGGCGCATACAATTCGTCCGGCCAACTCATAGGCATCCCGACTAATGCCCCGCTCACCGGCTTCGGCTCTTCCACAAACTGCCGCTATCTTGACGATACCAACCGCGACGGTTTGGTCAATAGCAGTGACTTCTGCGTACCCGTCGGCGACTTCATCAGCACTATAAGACCACTTGGCCTGGCACAGAGCTTGATCCGCGGCGCGCGCCTCGGCTTGGATGCGCATCTGATCTCGTCCGAGTCGGTCGCTGCTGCGCCCATGTCTCCGCCCCGGATTTCCCGGCTCTTCTTCGCGCCCTCCATCCAGGGCGCCATGCCGGCGACCGTAGTCGGCTCCCTGCCCGCCAACGCGCGCAGCCTCTATCTGTTCTTTGATTACGACAATATGACGCCGGAGACAGTATACGAGTTGCGTGTCACCCGTGACGGCATACCGGACCGGGTCTTCAGCTTGCCAGCGGTACGATGGAGCGGCGCCGAACAGGGCATGTGGCACATCGGCGCGCGTGAGCAGGCCTGGGCAAACGGCGCTTACGAATTCACCCTGCTGATCGATGGCGCCAGCGCCGGCAGCCAGCAGATCCTCGTCGGCGGCGGCGCGAACGGGCAAGGGCAGTTCAGCGATATCGTCTTCGGCACTCTCGATCAATCCGGCAATCTGATTGGAAACGGCACCATCGTGCCGATCGGCAATCTCGCATACGCGCGTTTTTTGCATGCCAATATGCGCGCCGGCACGCCCTGGACCGCCATCTGGTATTTCCGCGGCAGTGAATTCGCGCGAACCGCCGATACCTGGTCCGATGACAGCCATGGTTCCAAAGTGATAAGCGTCGGCCCCACCGGCGGCTTGCTGCCCGGGCAATATCGCCTCGAGCTCTATATTGACGGGTCGCTCTCCGCCACATCAGACTTTTTCGTCGCTGGCAGCCAAGGCGCCCCCCTGCCTCGCGTCTTCACCAACTTGCGATTCGCCAGCGCCGATACCCCGGGCGATGTCCTATCCGCTTCCCCCGCCGCCAGCTTTCCCAGCTCCATTTCTAACCTTTACGCCCTTTTTGATTGGCAACGAATTGAGCTGGGCACACCCTGGACGCTTCGCTGGCTGGTGGATGAGCAAGTGTTTTTCCAGCAGTCCAACCGCTGGTCTCTGACCAACTCCGGCACTGATTTCCTGGCCGCCCTGCCAGATCCGCCCGACGGCAGCTATGAGCTGCAATTGCTGGTCAATAATCTCCTGCTTGTGGATATCTCGGCCACCATCGGCATCGGACAGTTGCCTATCGACCGCTTCGCCCAATTTGACGGCGCCATCTTGTCCGGCAGGGTCATTGACGCCGCGACCAAACGAGGCATTCCCAATATCACAATCGTTCTCATTAGCGAAGATTACGCCGCCAGCGAGTTTGAATGGAAGCGGGAACAAGTTGTCGATCTGGTGACCAGCGATCGCAACGGCGTCTTTCAGTTTGCGCGACCACTCGCCTTTGACACCCCCTACAGCGTCGTCATTGAAGCCGATGGCTACATCCCGCATGCGGCGGACGGCTTCAGCTTTGAGTCGACCCAACCGAGCGCCAATATCACAATCGAAATGGTCCGGGGATAACAGTGGCTCAGAAACAGCGGCTGGATCGCCTGCTCGTCGACCGGCGACTCGCGCCCACTCGCAGCAAAGCGGCCGCGATGATCATGGCGGGCGAAGTGCAAGTGAATGGGCGTTTGGTCGATAAGCCGGGCAGCGGCGTCCGCGCCGATGCCATTGTCACGATAAAGGCCAAGCCTCGTTATGTGGGGCGCGGTGGCTTAAAGCTGGAGGCCGCGCTGGGCGCATTCGATGTCGATCCCGCGGACAGAGTATGCGCCGATGTCGGCGCCAGCACCGGCGGCTTTACCGACTGCCTGCTGCAGCACGGCGCAGCGCGCGTCTACGCCATTGATGTCGGCAGTGGCGTCATCGACTATCGTCTGCGTATTGATGACCGAGTCTGCTTGCTGGAAAACACCAATGCCCGCTACCTGGAACGCCTGCCCGAGAAGCCCGACTTGGTCACGATTGATGTGTCCTTCATTTCCCTCCGTCACATCTTGCCGGCGGTCAAGCGCTGGATTGAAATGGGCGCGGATATAATCGCGCTGGTCAAACCGCAGTTTGAAGCGGGCAAAGCTGAAGTCGGCCGCGGCGGTATTGTACGCGATCAACGCGTGCATCGGCGGGTCATCAACGGTGTCGCCGACTTTGCCGCGATGCTCGGATTCACCCCGGTCGCTGTGTTGAGATCCCCGATCACCGGCGCCAAGGGAAATATCGAGTACCTGCTCCACCTGCGGATGGTTCAGGAAGCGCAGACTCGTCCGGCCTTTCAGACACAAATCGACTCGTTGTTTTTAGCCAGCGAATAGCTTCCCCTATTCCAGCGCCGCTTCATGATTCATAATGGCATGTGAACCCAGAGGGAGTCTTCTCTCGATGATGACCGAGAACATCAGAAATTTCTGCATCATCGCGCATGTCGATCACGGCAAGAGCACTTTGGCCGATCGCTTGCTGGAATTGACGCATACGGTCAGCGCGCGAGATATGCAGGAGCAGCTGCTCGATAGTATGGCGTTGGAACGCGAGCGCGGCGTTACTATCAAGGCATCGGCTGTACGCATGACCTACACCGGCCCCGATGGCGTGGAATACATCATCAATCTAATTGATACGCCTGGCCACGTCGACTTCACATACGAGGTAAGCCGAGCCCTGCAAGCCTGCGAAGGCGCCTTGCTGGTCGTTGACGCCAGCCAGGGCATTGAAGCGCAGACGCTCTCGAACGTCTATCTGGCGCTGGAGCAAGACCTCGAAATCATTCCCCTCATCAACAAGATCGACCTGCCGGCGGCGCAACCGGATGAAGTCGCTCGCGATGTTCAGGACTTGCTGGGTACGCCCGTCGCCGATATGCCGCGGATATCCGCCAAGAACGCGGTGGGCATTGCGGAAGTTCTCGACAAAGTCATTAACGAAGTTCCGGCGCCGACAACTGATGCCGCCGAAAGCCTGCGCGCGCTCGTCTTCGATTCTCACTATGATGCCTACAAAGGCGTCATCGCTTATGTCCGCATCGTCGATGGCGTCATCAACAGGCGTGACCAACTGCGCCTCTACGCCACCGGCGCTCGCTTCGAACCGGTGGAGATAGGCGTATTCGATCCCCTGATGCGCACGGTCAATTGCTTAAACGCCGGCGAAGTTGGTTATATCGCCACCGGCTTGAAAACGGTTCAGGAGTGCCGCGTCGGCGATACCGTCACCTTGGCCAAAGGCGGCGCCGAACAGCCCTTGCCCGGCTACAAGCAAATCAAGCCGATGGTCTTCGCCGGCATCTATCCTACCAATAACGAAGAGTATGCCGACCTGCGGGACGCGCTCGAAAAGCTGCAGCTCAACGACGCCTCGCTCGTATATCAGCCGGAAACCTCGCAGGCTTTGAATTTCGGCTTTCGCGTCGGCTTCCTCGGCTTGTTCCACATGGAGATCATCCAGGAACGGCTGGAGCGCGAATACGATCTGGACATCCTCGCCACCGCTCCCAGCGTTGAGTATCGCCTGCTCATGAAAGATGGCGAGACTGTCTCGATCGATAGCCCCGCCCTGCTGCCGGATGAGAACATCATTGAAGAAATCCAGGAACCCTGGATGAAGATTCAAGTCTACGCGCCGCAGAAATACATCGGCGCTGTGATGGAACTCACGATCAAGAAACGCGGCATCTATGAGACCACCGAGTACCTCGATGCCAGCCGCGTCATCTTGCATTTCGAGATTCCGCTTTCGGAAATTATCATCGACTTCTATGACAAGCTCAAGAGCGTGACCCAAGGTTACGCCAGCCTCGATTACAATTTCCATGAATACCGCGCCGGCGACCTCGTGAAAGTGGATGTGCTGGTCAATGACGATCGCGTTGACGCCCTCGCCATGATCTGCCATCGCGATGACGCCTATCATCGAGGCCAACGCCTCGTCAGCCGTCTCAAAGAACTCATTCCCCGGCAGATGTTCACCGTCCCGGTACAGGCTGCCGTGGGCAAACGCGTCATCTCGCGCGCCAATGTGCGGGCGATGCGCAAAGATGTCCTAGCCAAGTGTTACGGCGGCGATGTGACGCGGAAGAAAAAACTGCTCGAGAAGCAGAAAAAGGGCAAGAAGCGGATGAAAATGATCGGCTCCGTCGAAGTGCCGCAAGAAGCCTTTATGGCGCTACTGAGCCTGGATGAGTGACCAGCGCCTACCCACGTCAATCGCCATAACGCTCCCTGAGCATACGCCATAGATTCGCCAAACCCCAGCGCGACAACCACTCGCGCGCCAGGTGCGACTGTGTCCCAAAGCCATATACACGATACGCCAGGTTCCAGGCCGTGCTGATCGCGATTGCGCTGCCTTGCTCGATATCGGCGTTTTCATCCAGATCGGGGTAGCTCAAGACGACGATGCTCGCGTCCGCCCCTCCCGTCTGGCGTTGGCGTTGCGCCAGATCAATGGCGAAATCCCGCAGCGATACCTCTTCTTCCGCGACCGCGTAGTGATTGTAAAGCTGCTGCGGGTCATCGTACTGGCTCGCCGATAACAACTTCGCGTCGCCATCCCAACTGCCGCTGATGACACCCGGCAACCCCGCCTCGATTACGTGTACGCGTAATCCGCGTTTGGCGATATCCCGCCAGACAACATCCTCCAATGTCGCGTCATCGATCCCGTAAATGTGTTCGCCGATACGTGCCTCCACGCGCGCTTGCATCTGGTCTAGCATTCTGGCCGCTTCTATTTTGCTCTCTGCCTTGGCTGTCACCCGAACATCGACGCAGCCATGATGCGCCGCCAAGCCCACGCTTGGGTTGGTTTCGCTGAGAATCTCCTTGCCGATCTGGTCATCGAGAGAACTTTCGCCGATGCCAGCCGTACGCAAGATACGCGCCACGATAATGCCCAATTCATACTTCTGCAGCAGGTAGGGCAGAACCGCTTCCGTCATCAGGTACGTCATTTCCCGCGGCACGCCCGGCAAGCTGATGA
Organism: Anaerolineae bacterium; assembly: GCA_022822545.1. Lineage (GTDB taxonomy): Bacteria > Chloroflexota > Anaerolineae > Aggregatilineales > Phototrophicaceae > UBA6055. The sequence continues at coordinate 12,744 of JAJEBE010000044.1, read as the reverse complement.
CTACGCCCCGGTCAGATTCCACCACGAAGGCGGGCGCCGTGCCGACTGGGTTCTCCACCAAAATCGCCCCCTGCGGCAAATACGCTTGTTGACGGTTATTCTCCGTCATCTTGCTGCCGAAGCCGCGGAACCGCTCCGCTATTCCTTCATACAAAGATTGATGAAACTCAAGCGGCCTGTCGACCGCGTCGGCGACCGCCTGCCGCGTCATGTCATCCACTGTGGGGCCCAGGCCGCCGGTCGTTATGACGATCTCGGCGCGATCCAACGCGGCCGAAATCGCGTCCCCGATCCGCCCAAGATTGTCGCCCACCGTCGTCATGAAGAAGACATTCACGCCGATATCGCGCAACTGCCGCGCCATGTATACAGAATTCGTGTCTGTAATCTCACCAAGCAAGAGCTCGGTGCCAATCGCGATGATTTCCGCATTGGGGTTGTCTGGCATCTTTACCTCGCCAACGCTCGCTATGCAGGCAATTTTACTTTATCGGAACCAATTGTTTGCAAATGTCGAAAAACTAGCTATAATTGCCACTATAAAAATATCTTGCTGTCAAGTAGGGTATTTGTGCAGTTTCACCAATCTTTCCGTCTATCTACTTATTCCAACGGAGGTTCTTGTGGCCGGTGTCACTTTCAATCACGTATCGAAGGATTTCGGTGATCAGCGCGTTGTTTCGGACTTGAACATTGAAGTCCAGGATAAGGAATTCCTGGTCTTCGTCGGTCCTTCAGGCTGCGGCAAGTCCACCAGCCTGCGGATGCTTGCTGGCTTGGAAGAAATAACCGAAGGCGAAATCCTCATCGGTGACCGCGTTGTCAACAACGTCGCCCCGAAAGACCGCGATGTCGCGATGGTTTTCCAAAGTTACGCCTTGTACCCGCATATGACCGTGTATGATAACATGGCATTCGGTCTCAAGCTGCGTAAAACTCCCAAGAAAATCATTGACGAGCGTGTCAACGAAGCCGCGAACGAATTGGGTATCGGTCATTTGCTTGATCGCCGCCCGCGTCAACTCTCCGGTGGCCAGCGCCAGCGTGTGGCTGTCGGCCGAGCAATCGTTCGCGAGCCCGCCGTCTTCCTCATGGATGAGCCGCTTTCCAACCTGGACGCCAAGCTGCGCGTGGAAGCCCGCTCCTTTATTAGCCGTCTGCACCAAAGGTTGGAGACGACCTTCATCTACGTGACTCATGATCAGGTCGAGGCCATGACGATGGGGACGCGCATCTGTGTTCTCAATGAAGGTAAACTTCAGCAGATTGACTCGCCCTTCAATCTGTATCACAACCCCCACAACGTCTTTGTCGCCGGCTTCATCGGTAGCCCGTCAATGAACTTCTTCGATGCCGTGCTCAAAGAAGACGGCGATTCGCTGGTCGTTGACACCGGTGCCTTCTCGCTGCCAGTGCCCGCCAGCAAGACCGATTCGTTCCGCAGCCATGTCGGCATGGAAGTTATCTGCGGGATCCGCCCCGAAGACATCCACGATACGAACTACTTGCCGCAGGGCATCATCCCGGCAAATCTGTCCTCGAATGTTGAGGTTGTCGAGCAGATGGGCAACGAGGTAATCATCTACCTCGAAAGCGGCGGCAAGAACTTCATCGCTCGGACCGACCCGCGCACCGGCGCAACTGTCGGCCAGGAAATGGGCGTTACCTTCAACCTCGATAACATGCACATCTTCGACACAAATACTGAGGAATCCCTCGCCTATGAGTCAAAGGTGAAGGAAGCAATGTAGGGTGCGGCGCAGTTGCCGCAATCTCAAAAACGAAAGAGCCGCTATATAGTGGCTCTTTTTTCTTGGGAATTAATCTCAGCTACTTGATCACGGGACGAAACTTGTAGCCGTAAACGATCATGCCGCGCTCGCCATCAGTCGTCAGCTTGCGCGTGACCATCTCGACTTTGTCGCCAATCTCAATCTCGCCATCAACATCCGTCAGTTGCGCGGTGATCATGCTGCCCTCCTCCAACCTGACCAAGGCCAGGCGATAGGGCGCTTGCGCGACAAAGCCTTCCGGCGCCTCCTGCACCAGCGTGGCGCTGTAAAGCGTGCCAAACATGGCACCACGCGCATCTTGCCGCGGCGCCGAACGATCGACCAATGAGGCGTCTGTCATCACTTAACCTGCCTGGCAACCACTGGCTTCTCGTCGGCCTTCGTTACAGCGGCAGTGACTCGCTCACTGTCCACATTTGATATCTCCGCTTGACGGGTCCGCTTGTCCCGAACCAAACGATAGCGTAGCCGCTTATTGCGCCAGTACTTCGCAACATGCATCCTTGTGCCTCCTCTCACGCCATCACTGTGATTCAGTCTAGAGTCGGCGAGCTATCAAAAGCTATCCTGATAGACTTTGCCGCTTGCAGAGCCTCTCATATCACTCCGGTATCGCGCTCAATATATGCGTCACGACCGTCGCGCCCAACCCGCCTATGCTCTGCGTCAATGCTCGTTTCACGCCCTGGGCCTGATTCTGCCCCGCCTGCCCCCGCAGTTGCAGCGCCGCCTCGGCCGCTTGATACACGCCGGTCGCCCCGCTTGGGTTCCCACGGCTCTTCAACCCGCCGAAAGTGCTAATCGGCAAATCGCCATCCAGCGCGATCCGCGCGCCCGCATCAGCCGCCCATTTCCAGCCGCCGCCCGGTTGGCCCAATCCCATCGACTCCAGCGTGAGCGTGGTCAGGATGGTGTAAGCGTCATGCAGTTCAAGCAGATCAATATCAGACAGGGTCAGCCCGGCCTGATGCAGCGCCCGCTCGGTCGATAACTTTACCGCTCCCAGTTGCAGCGGATTCTGACGATCCTGCAAGGCCAGACTGTCGGTAACGACCGCGCTTCCACAGACCGCGACCGGTTGCGGCACCAGATCAGCCGCCAAATCCGCCACCGCCAATACTAGCGCCGCCGCGCCATCAGCATCCGGCGCGCTATCAAAGAGGCTTACCGGCTCGGCGATCATCGGCGCCCTGACGAAAGCGCCCGCTCTCAGTTGATTCCGGTACATCGCCCGCGGATTGACCGCGCCATTGCGATGCGCGTTGACGCTGAAACCTTCGAACTGATCAAGCGTCACATCATAATCGTACATATAGCGGCGCATCAGCATACCCGCCATTGCCGTCAAGGTCGCGCCATTCACCGACTCGAAGTCCGCGTCCAGACTTACGCCACGAGACCTGACCCGCGCCGGCCCCACAGTGTCCGTAGTCTTCTCAACGCCGATGACCAAAGCCGTATTGACCGCGCCAGAAGCCACTGCCAGGCAGCCCGTCCGCAAAGCGGCCCCGCCGGAGGCATCGCCCGCTTCACAGGTATAAGCTTCAATTCCGGCCAGACCCAGGTGATGCGCGACCAGGCTGCCAAGTTGCGTCTGCTGGTTGAAGGTCGCGCCATAGGCATTGCCGACAAACAAAGCATCAACCTGCCTCAGCCCGGCATCCTCCAGGGCGGACCGGCCCGCTTCCTCCGCCAAGTCACCGATCCCGCGCGACCAGTGTTCGCCCACAGCGGTCATGCCACAACCGACAATTGCTACATCCATCGCAGTTTAGTCCTTGAGCTTGTCACGATAACGTACATAAGTGGCATAATCGATCGGGCTGCGCCGGCTCAAATAATCCGCCGTGCGGTAGACATCCCGCGGTCGCCGCTTGACGCGCTCCGTTACGCGCAAGTCAAAGGCGTCCGAGCCAGCGCCGCTCCCGTAGCTGACCATCAAGATGCGCTGGCCCGCCTCGGCTATGTCGAGAATCGCGGTCAAGCCAATCATGCACGATCCCGAATAAACATTGCCGATCTCATTCGCCAGGCTGCCCGCCTCAATCTGCCCCGGAGCGAAACCGAGTATCTTGGCGGCGCGCGCCGGGAATTTCACATTCGGTTGATGAAAGACCGCGAAATCATAATCATCAGCCGTCGTATTCATCATCTCCATCAGCGCTGAAGCCGCCTTGATCGTATGGGCAAAGTAAGCCGGTTCGCCGGTAAAGCGATCTCCGTGGCTGGGATACTCTTCCCCCGCTCGCCGCCAGAAATCCGGCGTGTCTGTCACATAACTGTAACTGCCCTGGAACACGGCATAACTCTCCGCCGCCGGACCCAACACGAAGGCCGCTCCGCCAGACGCCGCCGTATATTCCAGAGCATCACCCGGCCGCCCCTGCGCGGTGTCCATGCCGATGCTAAGGATATACTGCGCCATGCCGCTGCCAACCAGCCCGATGGCCGCCTGCACCGCCTCCGACCCCGCCTTGCAAGCGAACTCCCAATCGGCCGCTTGAATATTGGGCGATGTGCCGATGCTTTCCGCCACGATCGTGCTCGTCGGTTTCACCGCGTAAGGATGGCTTTCGCTGCCCACCCAGACTGCTCGTATATCCCGCGCGTCAATCTCGCCGCAAGCAAGGGCATTCCGCGCCGCCTCGATGGCCATCGTGACCACATCTTCATCCAGGCCCGCGACCGCCTTCTCCTTCACTGGCGCGCCGCCGCTGCCTTCAGTCCATATCCGCGCGATCTCCGTGCCCGGCAAACGATAGCGCGGTATGTACGAGCCGTAGCCAACGATCCCAACCGCACGGTCGGCTTGCATTAACCACTTCGATTCCGCTGTCATCATCCTCGCTTTCCTTGCTTCAAGATCTCTTTGGCATACTCCAGGCGGATATTGCCTTCATCAATCATGCGATCCACAACAGCCGGCACCTCATCGGTCGCGGCCCCCGCCGCCATTGCCAACTGCCGCGCGTGGAGCCGCATATGGCCGCGTTGGATGCCATCGGTCGCCAAGGCTCGGATGGCGGCGAAATTCTGCGCCAAGCCCACCGCTGCCGTCACTTCCGCCAGTTCGCGCGCTGACTTGACGCCGAGAATCTTCAGCGCCGCCCGCGCGCCGCCATGCACCCGCGTTGCGCCGCCTACGATACCGACCGCCAGCGGCAACTCAATCTCGCCGCGCAAATTGCCGCCTTCATCCTTCCACCACCTGGTCAAACTCGCGTAATGCCCGTCCCGCGCGGCGTAAGCATGAGCGCCAGCTTCCGCCGCCCGCCAGTCATTTCCCGTCGCCAGCATCACGGCGTCAATGCCGTTCATGATACCCTTGTTATGCGTCGCCGCCCGGTAAGGATCAATTTCGGCGAAAACCGCCGCTTCTAGTATCGCATCCACAACCTCCGCGCCACTCGCGCGATCGCTCGCTAGCCACTCCGCCTCAATCGCGCCGGCGGCGCGCGCCTTTCGTCTGTCGCTGAGATTGCTCAAGATCCGCAGATTCACCCGCCCGCCGCTGATGCGCTCTATCTCGGGCGCGACCCGCTCCAGCGCGCTGTTTATCGCGTTCGCGCCCATCGCGTCCCGCGTGTCGAAGAGCACATGCGCGACCAGCATCTCGCCAAGCCGCGAATCGCTAAATTCGCGCAGTTCAAGGTCGCGCGCGCCGCCGCCTCGCTTGACGATGCTGCCCGCCCCATCATTGATCTTCGCAAGGATTTCTGCTTTACTCGCGCGGATCCCTTCAATTGCTGCTTCAAGATTCCCCAAGTCCAACACTTGCATCTGGCCGATCATGATCGGCTCATCGCTGCTCGCCGTGAAGCCGCCGGCCACCCGAAACAGCTTGGCCGCATAGCTGCACGCCGCGACCACGGACGGCTCCTCGATAACCATCGGGATCAAATAATCGCGGTCATTGACAAGAAAATTGGTCGCCAACGCAAAAGGCAAGCTATAGCGCCCGATGACATTCTCGATCATAAGATCAGCCTGTTCCTCAGACAGGCCGGAATCCCGCAGCGCCGAGATCTCGTCCGCGCTTAATTCGCCCCACCCTGCGGCAATGGCGCGTCGCTCGGCAAGCGGTTTTCGGTAGAATTGCTGCAGCGCCGAATCCTTTTCGATCATGCTATAAAACTATCAGCGAGCAGCTTGCAATACCTATCAGCGAAGTATCCATTGCTCTCAGATTCTCACCCCCCGCGACTCGAATCAGATCCGGCTATCCCATACGCAAAAAATCCACCCGGCGGTGGATTTCTCTTTTCTATACTGCCCTTGACGCTAGTCGGGCAAAATCCGCGTGTCCATGAAAGCGTCCAGCCAAATCACGAAGACCAGGCCAATCGGAATCGATGTGAACAGATAATACTGTATGCCGTATTCTTCAATCGACACGCCTTGAGGCGTCTGCACCGCGCTGAAAAGCGGCAACAAATCAAATCCGATGGTGATGATGCCGTACCCGACAATCAAACCTAACACCATCGAAACAACCCAGACAATCAACCTGCGAATAGTCAAACTAGACATGCCGCGCTCCGTGCTAATAATCCACAACGCTCCAACATTCTACACCTGCGCCTGCAAAATACGCAAGTCGGTATTCTTTGCGGCAAGACCTATGCCGCTATATTTTGAAATCCCCTGCAACGACTCTTGTAAGTCTTAGCCGTCTGTGTCGCGGGGGCAATTATCAGCCCTTGTCATTGCGTATCGGCAAGTCTTGTGGAGGCAACATTTCGGTCGTCCCCTGTCTTCAATCTTAATGTTCTTCAGGCTGCGACCCGTTTCAAGGCTTGCAATCCTTCAACATTTCAACTGCGCATTGTACAAGGCTATGCCTGCTGATAGACTCTGCACGGTGTAACGTCATAATTTGTCACATTCGCGCAGGCGGATATTTCCGCCCCGGGATGGGCCACTGTCTATCGCGACGAGCGCGGTGGTCGAACCCTATTGCCGAGAACGCTTTTCAGGAGACAACATTGGCTGATCTATACGACAAGCTTTCCGGCTTCACTCTCGCCAGAGAGGCGATGGAGATGGGCGTCTACCCATTCTTCCGCGCCCTGAGCGATTCCGAAGGCACAACCGCCACCTTTGAAGGCAAAGAGGTGGTGATGCTCGGCTCCAACAACTATCTCGGCTTGACCACCGACGAGCGTGTACAGCACGCCGCCATTGAAGCCACGCGCGAATTCGGCACCAGTGTCACCGGCTCCCGTTTCCTCAACGGAACACTCGAATTGCATCTGGAAGCCGATCGTCGTCTCGCCGAGTTCGTGGGCAAGGAAGCCGCGCTTGTCTTTTCCACCGGTTATCAAACCAATCTCGGCACTGTGTCTGCCTTGCTGAACAAGAACGATGTCGCCATCCTGGATAAAGACGCGCACGCCAGCCTGGTTGATGGCGTCTTTATGTCCCGCGGCACTCTCAAGCGCTTCAAACACAACGATATGGACGACCTGGAGCGCGTCCTCAGCCGAGTGCCGGAGGACGCCGGCAAGCTCGTCATCGTGGACGGCGTCTACAGTATGGGTGGCGACTTCGCGCTGCTGCCGCAGATCGTCGAGATCTGCAAAGCGCATGGCGCGCGCCTGCTGGTTGATGACGCGCACGGCATCGGCGTCGCCGGCGGCGGCCGCGGCACATCGGCGCACTTCGGCCTGACCGACCAGGTTGACTTGATCATGGGCACATTCAGCAAGAGCTTCGCCTCGATCGGCGGTTTCATCGCCGGCTCAGCCGATGTCATTCACTACATTCAGCACCACGCGCGCTCGCTGATATTCTCCGCCGCCTTGCCCGCGCCCAATCTCGCCGCCGTCTTGGCCGCGCTCGATATTATCGAAAACGAACCCAAGCATGTCCAGCAAGTCTGGCAAAACGCCGAGTATATGCGCAATGGGCTAAAGCGCCTGGGTTACGATACCTTCAACAGCCAGACACCCATTATTCCCGTCAAGATCGGCGAGAAATACCGCACCAGCCTCACCTGGATGGCGCTCATTGAAGAGGGCGTTTACACCAACCCGGTCGTGCCTCCCGCTACGCCGCCCAACCAGGGTTTGTTACGGACCAGCTACATAGCGACCCATCGGCAGCCTCATCTCGATCGCGCGCTGGTCGCCTTTGAAAAAGTAGGCAAGAACCTCGACCTGATTCCGCAAACGACGCCCGCCTAACCCGCGCCGGCAGACACTTTCAGCTTGCCAGAACCGGCGACAACCGCACCAAGCGCGAAGGCATTTTCGCCGCCCGCCCGCAGATCGGCGAGAATTGCGTTGGTCTGCTCCTCTGCCACCGCCATCAGCAGGCCGCCCGATGTCTGCGGGTCATAGAGCAAGCCCTGCGCGTACTCCGGCAATTGGCCATTCGTATCAACCCACTGCGCGAAATATTCCAGGTTGCGCGCCATGCCGCCAGGAAACACGCCCTGCTTCGCAAAGGCCTCGGCGCCGGGCAACAACCTGATCTTTTCGAAGTCGATGACAAAATCGACGCCGCTCAGCCGCGCCATTTCCAAGGCATGCCCTATCAACCCAAAACCGGTGATATCGGTCATCGAGCGCAGTCCATACTCAAGCGCCAATTCTGAGGCGACGCGATTCAGATGCGCCATGGATTCCACCGCCTGCTGGATTATGCCGCTTGGCGCTATCTCTCGTTTCAGCGCCGTTGTGACCACGCCGGTCCCGAGCGCCTTGGTCAAGATGAGCCGGTCGCCGGGGCGGGCGCCGGATTTGCGGATGATACTGTCCACCTTCGCCTCGCCGGTTACGGACAAGCCGTACTTCGGTTCGGCATCGGTGATCGAATGGCCGCCGGCGATGACCGCGCCCGCCTCCCGCACTTTTTCCGCTCCGCCGCGTAGCATCTCCGCCAGGATGCTCTTGTCCAGATCGTCGGGATAAGCCACCAAATTGATCGCCATCAAAGGCCGGCCGCCCATGGCGTAAACATCGCTAAGGGCGTTGGCGGCCGCGATCGCGCCGAAGTTGTAAGGATCATCCACCACGGGCGGGAAAAAATCAGCGGTGGAGATGATGGCGCGTTCCTCGTCAACGGCGTAAACAGCGGCGTCGTCTGGCTCGGATAGGCCGACTAATACCTGCGGGTAACTTGCTCCGGGAAATGTATCGCTTAAGGGGCGCAAGACTTGCGCCAGTTCGCTCGGACTGAGCTTGGACGCTCAACCGGCGCAGCTTGCCAACGACGTCAGCTTTATAGTCGCTTCCTGCATTTGCTCGCCCTTTCTACTTGAGTGAGCCGAGAAACAAAAGACTCACCGAATGGTGAGCCCGTCTGACTCCAGTCGGGGTACCCGGATTCGAACCGGGGACCTCTTACACCCCATGCAAGCGCGCTAGCCGGACTGCGCCATACCCCGCATTGTTAGTATTATAGCACATTTCTCCGTGATTGCTAGCAACAAGACATTTGACTGCCAGCGAGCGGAAACATCGGACGCTTATCGCTCGCGAGTGACTAGCGGGTTTAGGGATTGTCTCTAAATCAGTCATCAAGAGGGAGAACGCCGTAGGTGCATGATTCATAATCTTGCCCTATGACGACTTCGTAATCGTAGTCGCGGTCGGCGCGGGCGTTTCGTTTCACCTGCTCTTCCGCCATATTAAGGGCGCGGAGGATCCGGCTGGTCAGGCTGCCCTTCTCCGTCACGATGTAGTCCGTCAACTGACTTGAAGGATAGGCGACGCCTTCCTCATAACTCCCGAGCGCGATGGCATTGTAGCCATCCCAGCGCAGCCGTTGCGTCGCGACGATATCCATGTCGGCTACATCGGATGCGTTGTACACGGCGATGGAAGGTCCGGTCAGCGCGAGTTGATTTGCCGGCGGCGGCAGGTAAAAGTCCTGCATGAGAGCGGCGATCACTTCGGCGTTGGGGACTTGAACTTCGGCGCCGCTCGGCATAATCCATTCCGTGGTATGGAAGTTCTTCTTCAGCGTCAGGTTTTCCACCTGGCCAAGATCGAGGTCAAGCACCAGAGGCAGCAAACGCAACATCATATCAAAGGGCATATCGGTATGCACGACTTGGGTCAACTCGGACCAGAGGCCGGGTAGGGTCGCGAGCAATCCTTGCTGGCGCGCCTTGCGCCAAATAGCGCGCAGGATCTGCTGATGCCGCCGGCCGCGGTCGAAATCGTCGGTGTACTTTCTCGTCCGAGCGTACCAGAGGGCGTCGAAGCCATTAAAGGTGTAATAACCGGCGGGCAAGGTACGCCAGCGATAGTCGCCGTTCGACACCGGGTAGAGATCGCGATAGGCGCAATCGACGGCGATATCAATGCCGCCAAGGCGGTCGATAACCGCTTCAAAGCCGGAGAAATTCACGCGAGCATGGTAGTGTACATTGATGCCGAAATTGTAGAAGAGCGTTTGCCGCAGCAAGCCGAAGCCGCCGCCAGGCTCCCAACTGAGGTTTTCGCCAATGCCATAAGCGGTGTTCAGGCGTCCCATCCTGCCGCTGGGGATATAGACGAGCAGGTCCCGCGGCAGGCTTAGCATGGCTACCGAGCCGGTTTCAACATTGAGCGAGACGATGATCATGGTGTCCGTTCTTATGAAATCGTCGTCGGTCAATTCTTCATCGCTGCCCAGAAACATGATGTTGATCAGACGATGCTCGCGAATGACGGGGGGCACACGGGTCGGGACGCGCGTTCCAGCGAGCCACTTGCCCTCGTCAGGATCCAGCGGCACCAAGAGTTTGGGCAGGTCGAAATCATCGGGCGGAGGCGTTTCGGCGACGCTTTCGGCCGGTCCTGGCAGTGTGGCAGCCAGCGGGTCGGTATTTTTATTGTGCTGCATGAGCACATCACGCGGGCCAGCGCGCAAGCTGGCGTTCTCATCATCGTCGCTGATAGCGGTCGCGGTCTGCGCATAGCTCCCTCGGCGCGCTTCAAATGTGCCCTGCATTTGCTCGTCATCGCGAGAAAGGGATGCCAACTGCAAAGCAGTCCAGGCCAGCGCGATCATCAGGAGAGCGAGCAGGCTGTAAAGCGCCAGCTTGGCTATGCGATTCAGCAAGCTGAGGATGGAACTGAACAATGCGCCCATGTTCTTCATCAAATGGCTAGTCTCCTCTAAGGCGGCAGGAAAACGACAGGCACTTCACAAACGCTGTCTTCCAAGCGTGTGCCGTCTTTGTCGACCAGCGCTAACCGGAGGCGCTGGAGACCCGGGCCAAAGATCTCGCTGTTCACCAAGCCAATCACATTGTCGTCCACCGAGATGTCTATTTCCAGCAGTTTGTGGAAGGCATCGGACCAGGCGGGCATGACCGATATTTCATAACTGCCGCCCTCGGGCACGGTGGCCTGACCTGAAACCGCAAAGATGCCGCTGAGCTCCGCGCCGGGCAATGGACTTTGAATCTGCGCGTCAGCCGAGGCGCAGCCGCCGGGCCGGTATTCCTGCGTAGCTGGCGGGAAAACCGGTTCGGGCATCGTCAAAGGCAGGTCCGCCGTTAACGGTACGACGATGGTATCGCCGGCCAGTATGCCGCTGACCGGACTCAGGCAATTGGCCTCCCGCAGTGTGATGAGGTCGGTGTCAGCTGCCAAGGCCAGAGCGAGAAGCGTATCGCCAAACTGCACTTCGTAAGGCGCCCAATCCTGGCGGACTTTGCAGGTCGGCTCCAAATCCGTCGTCCTGCTGTCATAGGCAGTCGGCGTCGCGATCAGGTAAGCGAGCACGGCGGGCAATGCAGTAGGCGGGTCGGTGGCGCTAGGCCTGGCAGTTGGGCTCGGCATCGCCGTTGCGGTGACCGGTAACGGGCTGGCATCCGTAGCGATGATCACGGCCGGAGGCGTGAAAGACTCGGCGGTGGCGGTCGGACGCTCATGCGTCGCTTCGGGCGCCAGAGTCGGCAGCACAAAAGTCGCTGCGGACGTTGCTGGTTCGTCCGTAGGCGTTGCGCTCTCCGCGCTAGCAGTTGCCGGCATCACGATCGTCGTTGGCATCACAGTCGTAGTCGCCGTCAGATCCTGTGTCTCCAGTACGCCAGTTTCAATCGCAGCCGGCGTGGCTGCGTCCGCGAGCGTTGACTCCATCGTCGATGTCAACCTGCCAACTGCGATGGCGGTCTCGGGCGCCTCTGTTTGGGCAATCCCACCGACTGTGGGCGAGATGGTCGCTTCCACCGGTTCGTGAGTCGCATCCATTTCAGTAGCGCGGGCAGTTGGCATTGCTGTCAGAGCATCCATCGCGATGTCGGTTGCGGTTACCGGCGCGTCGGTTTGCGCAATCTCTGGCGTTTCAGTTGGCAAGGTTGCCTCGTCGGTGGGCGAGAACGCCGTTGCCAGCGGTCCGTGAGTCACATCAACATCGGCGACGCGCCTGGTGAGCGAAATAGTGGTGCGCGTCAATGTCGGAGTGATGGACTCGGCGGCTTGCGTTGTCGTCGCTGGCGCAATTGTAGCGGGCGCCGTCGTTTTGACCGGATCGACAATCTCCGTAGCTGTCACTGTTGCAACGCTGGTTTCGCTCCGGGTCGCAGTAACGGGCTGGATTGCAGTGGTAGTTGTTGTGGCCTCCGGAGCCTGTGTCTGGACCGATACAGTTGGCGGACGCGACGGACGGCCGACAGTTCTTCTGTATAGTTGCAGCAAGAAGTCATCCAGTGATCTGATTCGCTTAATCGGGGTTGAAATCTGCGTTGGCGCAGCCCTAGGGGTACTGGTCGGCGTCTCATCAACTGCGCGCGAGATAGCCGTTGCCGCCGGTTCACCAGTGGCACCCACTTCAGTAGCGCGGGTATCTGGCGTCGCCGTCAGAGCGAGCGTTGACTCCATCGTCGATGTCAACCTGTCAACTGCGATGGCGGTCTCGGGCACGTCAGTTTGGGCAATCTCTGGCGTTTCAACTGACAAGGTTGCCTTGTCGGTGGGCGAGAACGCCGTTGCCAGCGGTCCGTGAGTCACAT
>JAJEBE010000020.1 GCA_022822545.1 Anaerolineae bacterium | reverse complement strand
CGACTGGTATAGGCGCGAGGGCAATTACCTTATCGAGAACTGGGTACCGATCGATATGATCGACCTCTGCCGCCAGATGGGCGTCGACTTGATGGAGCGCCTGCGTCAGCAAATCGAGTTGCGCAAGAGCGGCGCGCCCGGTTTCTGGTAAGCGGCGTCCATCGGCCGAACTGTCGCTGCTAGCGCGACACCCTCGTCGCCCATACTGACACCAGGATGAACAGCAACAGGCGCCGATGCAAAGCAGCGCGGCAACCCAGGTGAGCGTATCGTCATTACCGGCGAACATCATAAACGCTGCAACAGTCGTCAACATGCCGATCAGTAAGATGATCGGCTGGATCACCGGGATCAATGCAGAGACGCGGTATGACTGAGTTATCCCAGAAGGGTTAGGCCGCACTGTCATCAAGATTCTGGTCGCTGTACGCCCTGGGTATTCGCAATGTCATCGGCATATATAGTGCTACCAGTATCCCGCCGGACATCGCTTCTATTCTGCATGAGCTGGGCGTCAAGGGATTCACCTTTTTCGCTGACAATGATACAGCGAGCGAGCTTGGCGTCTCAAAGTGGGCGACGCTGCTTCACGAATCGCTCTGGGCTGGCAAGGGAGAATATCGCAGGTTCACCGGCCCGGGCATACCTGACAAAGGTGATGCCAATGACCTGTTGTGCCATCACCACCCGGATCTGACAGCGACGCGCGCTGCTCTGGATGGCTTGCCTGCCTTTCTGCCGAGTATAGAGCGCAAGCCGACGCCCCAAATATCGGTCTCGACCGGTGACAACGACCCTCGCTGGGACCCTGTCAAGGAAGCCGTCCGGAGTAAATTAGGCGTAAGAAGCTACAACCGCAAAGGCTTCAGCAAGATGCATTTTCGCTGCCCAAATCCGCAGCATGAGGACCTCGGCCCCAGCGCCAACTGGCACAAGGACGGATTCTGCCACTGCTTCGGTTGCGGGGAGGACTTCAACGCGAAAGAAATGGCGGAGTTTTTAGGAATCCCATGGCGCGCCCTGCTCGGCACTCAGCCGCAGATCCTACCCTCGGACAATACTGACCTGAATAGGGCCCCGCGTCAGCTTCAAGCGACGACCGCACCCCTCTTGTTTATCGAACCGCCGGATTCCTGGCTGCGGCTGCTCAACCAGTACTTCACAAAGACCTACGCGGCACTCTTCTACTTTGCCACGCGACTGCGCAGCGCTGGTAATTTGCAGGAGGCTTTCAGTGTGCAAGAGTTTATCAATGCCTTGCGGCCACTGGGCTGCGAACTGAAGGAACGCGCCATCTATAACAACTTTGAAGAGGCACGCCACGGCGATGATCATCCACAATCGGCTACTGAGCTGCATCCGATTCCGTGTGTACGAAGCGGAATTCCAAAAAAGTACCGATACCGTAATAGACTTCGAGGTGTTCGCTGAAGCGCCGCTAGGGTCAGAATCTGCAAAAGCGCTAGAAAAGGCCTTGGAACCGCTCTATGAGACGCAGAAACGGCGTTATAAACAGCTCGTACTCAAATGCGAAGGCATAATCGCCCACCACGAAAAGGAATTGGCGGACCTGCAGGCCACGCCACTGCCGCCGAATTGGAAGATCCGAAAAAAGAGTGACCTCCCCGCTGGTATGGCGCGCGCCATCTTCGAGAGTGATAACGAAAACCGCAGCCGATCTCAGTGGGCGAAACTGCTTGGGATTAGCGCAACTGGCGTGGGAGATGTGCTGGACCGAGCTGGTATCAAGCGCACACCTAATATCAAAACGGTAAAAGCGACGTCGAAACGCGATCTCCTGAGCAAGGCACGCAAAGACAAAGCAAGGATCATGAGCGTCGAAACGGACGATGGCAAGCAACGCTTTGATGCTGCCATGGAAATCAAGGGCGAGGTGACAGCAACCTTGCAGCCACCAGCGGAACACGAGATCATTTCCGACCAGCAACCGGAAGTCCAACCAACGCCAGCAAAACCGCAGCTCTCAACAGAAACAGCAATCAGGAACGAGCGAGCCGACAATATGGAAAAGCCCGGCAACTGGCATAAAGCCAGCTGGGACCCGCAATTCCGTTATTGGGAGCTAGTCAAAATCTGCCAAATCAAGCATGGTTACGAAGTAAAAACGACACCGGCATCTACAATCCAGACACAGGAGAGATCTGGACCAACCCATGCTTCAATGACCTGGTGAACCTGATTATCAAAAGTGAGCCTAATTCGACCACCGAGTTCACGTAAGTGATGAAGCAATTGTATTTCCTGATACAGATGTACATGAATAAAGGTAGTTACTCTTCAGGGAATACAATATCCTTAAAGTCACTGTAATTTATATTTGCGCTGACAATCAGAGATCTTCCTAAGTAGCGGTCAAGGACGGTCTGTATGCAGAATCTTTGACACAGATCTGAAGAGCTACGCAACGTGTTCCAGAAGCTGAGACAGTAGATTCTCCGGTAGAACATTTCAAGTTGCTAGGCTCGTGGCGGTTTGCAGCAATTTGGTGGATTGCGCGCCAGGAGCATTGCTCAGGAAATCATTTGCAGGGCAAAGGATGAAAGTATGGATGTTTTTGCAATCAGAAAGAAGATCATCACGGCTTACAGCGAATATGCCCAAAGCTTCATCCAAATCCAGGACGATCGAATCCGCAACCACGTTGAAGAACAGATGTCGGAAGGCGCGTTTTGGCCCGATCCATTGATTCAGCTCAATCCACGTTTCGAAAGTGGCGGCACGGTGCGGCAAGCCATCGACGATGGTTACTTGCACCCCATGTGCGACTCGATATTCCTGCAAGACAAAGACCAAGGTGGAAGAACGCTGCGCTTTCACCGGCATCAGCGCCGCGCCATCGAAGTGGCCCAGGGTGGCCACAATTATGTGCTGACCACCGGCACCGGTTCCGGCAAGAGCCTCGCCTACATCGCGCCAATCGTTGATCACGTCTTGCGCCGGGGCAGCGGACAGGGTATCCAGGCGATTGTGGTCTATCCCATGAATGCGCTCGTCAACAGCCAGGAAGAAGAGCTCGGGAAGTTTCTCAAAGAAGGCTCCGCCAAGGGAGAGCAGCCAGTTACCTTCGAACGCTATACAGGGCAAGTCCCGGATGAAGAGCGTGAGCGCATTATCAACGACCCGCCCGATATCCTCTTGACGAACTACGTCATGCTCGAGCTTATCATGACGCGTCCGGTTGAGCGCCGCCTGATCGAGCGCGCGCGTGGCTTGCGCTTTGTAGTGCTGGATGAGCTCCATACCTACCGCGGTCGTCAGGGCGCTGATGTCGCGCTCTTGATGCGCCGCGTGCGGGAGCGGCTGGAAGTCGCCGGCCAGACCATACAGTTCGTCGGCACCTCGGCGACAATGGCGAGTGGCGGCTCATTCGAAAAACAGCGACAGCAAGTCGCTCAAGTCAGCAGCGACGTCTTTGGCGCGCCCATATTGCCGGAACACGTCATAGGTGAAACGCTGCAGCGGGCAACGCCGGGCGATCTGGATTCGGAAGCGCTCTCCGCCGCTGTTGCTGCGGGGGATACGCTAACTGTTCCAGTGGATTACGAGGCATTTATCGCGCATCCGCTCTCGATCTGGATCGAGAATACTTTCGGCTTACGCGCTGTCGACGCGCGCTTGCAGCGCCAAACCCCCCGCAGCATCGAGTCGGCAGCGGAGGCCTTGAGCGAGCTGACCGCTGTAGACGCCGCCACATGCGAAGCAATTATCCAGAAGTGGCTGTTGGCGGGTTACGAATTTGATGATCCGACCACCGCACTTAAACCTTTCGCCTTTCGACTGCATCAGTTTATCAGTCCGGGCGACACCGCCTACGCCACCCTCGAAACAGAGGCCGAACGCCATATAACTTTGAGCGGACAGCGCTACTTTGGCGCCGATCGCAAGCTCCTGTTTCCGCTGTCCTTCTGCCGTGAATGTGGCCAGGAATACTACACCGTTAGCCGCGTCGAAGGGGAAGACGGCGAAGAGGGGTATGTGCCGCGCGATTTCCGCGAGCGCTACCGAGAGTATTATTCGACGCAACACCTGCGGAAAATGGCGGCGAGCTTCGTCGGCACGCGCCACAGCGACTTATTCGAGGCGCTGCGCCTGGTGATGCGCTTGCTCGGGGGCGAAGACAAGCAGGCTGATGGCAGCGCCTTGGGCATTGCGCCGCTGGGCTCCTTCCTCTTCAGTGACCGCGCCGCCGCCGATATTATCGACTGCAAGATCAGCAATCGCCAGTTGCTCAGCGCGGTACGCTCGCTATCGCTGATTGACGACCGCGAGGCGCGCGCCTGGCGCAATGTCGATTACAAGAATCTGGGGCCGGAAGAGCTGGGCAGCGTCTACGAGAGCCTGCTGGAGTTGCATCCGCATATCAATGTGGACGCGCGCGGCTTCGCCCTGGAGACGGCCGGCGGCAACGAGCGCAAGACCAGCGGCAGTTATTATACGCCCTCATCGCTGATCAAGGTCCTGCTCGATTCCGCGCTCGATCCCGTCCTGGACGAAGCAGCGAAACAAGGCGAAGAAGCCATCCTCAATCTGAAAATCTGCGATCCGGCCAGCGGCAGCGGGCACTTCTTGATCGCGGCGGCGAACCGCATGGCGAAACGGCTGGCGAGCCTGCGAACGGGCGAGGAAGAACCGGCCCTGCCCGCGCTGCAAGCGGCCAAGCGCGACATCATCGGGCGCTGCATCTACGGCGTCGACATCAACCCGATGGCGGCCGAGCTCTGCAAGGTCAGCTTGTGGCTGGAAGCGCTCGACCCCGGCAAGCCGCTGACCTTCCTCGATCATCATATCCAGGTGGGCAACAGCCTGCTGGGCGCGACGCCCAAGTTGATGGCGGAGGGCATCCCCAACGATGCTTTCAAACCCATCGAGGGCGATGACAAAAAGACCGCCAGCGCCCTGCGCAAGCAAAACCGCGGCGAACTGAAACAGCGGGAAGCGGGCGTCAAGCAACTGGGCTTGGAGCAGGCGCCGGCCGCGGATTATGGCTACCTTAGCGATTCGATGAACCTGCTGGCTTCCGCGCCCGATAACAGCCTGGCCGATGTGCGCGACAAAGAAGAATTTTACGCCGCGCTGGCGCAGGATGAGGAATACATCAAAGCGCGCCTGCTGGCCGATGCCTGGTGCAGCGCCTTCGTCTGGGAGAAACGCCACCCCCCTCGGTCCCCCCAAAGCATTGGGGGGATGGACTTGCCCCTGACCGACCTGCTCTACCGGCGCCTGGAAGCCGAGCCGCATTCGCCGCAATTTGACGGCCTGCGTCAGAAAGTCGCCGCGCTGACGGACCGCTATGGCTTCTTCCACTGGCACGTGGCTTTCCCCGATGTCTTCCAGGCGCCGGAGAATCTGGACGAAGCCGAGAACGAAGCGGCTGGCTGGAACGGCGGCTTTGATGTCGTGCTGGGCAATCCGCCTTGGGAGCAAATTCAACTGGACGACCGTGAGTTTTTCGCTGTTAGCGCCCCTGATATCGCTAACGCGCGCAACATGGCCGCTCGCAAACGCATGATCAAGGACCTAGCAGACCAAGACCCATTTCTGTACAGAAGCTACAAAGATGCAGTTAGGGGAAACGATGGCGTCAAGCATTTTGTACATGCCAGCGAAAGGTACCCTTACACAAGTTTTGGGCGTCTGAACACCGCGCCCTTGTTCTGCGAAACCACTCTGAATCTGATCAATCCAAACGGATACGCGGCAATCATTGTCCCGACGGGAATCGCCACTGATTCCTTCAATCAGCACTTCTTCAACCACATCGTTAAGACGAATTCGCTGAGTAGCCTTTACGATTTTGAGAATCGATCAGGGCTATTCCCTGATGTCGACAGTCGAATGAAATTCTGCCTTCTTACGTTAAACGGCTCAGCGAAATACTCGAACACCATGAATTTTGCATTTTTCGCTCATGATGTGACCGACATTGGCAATGCAAGATTCGAACTCACTCGCAATGACATTGTCCTGCTGAACCCGAATACGAAGACGACACCGATTTTCCGCAGTCGGCTCGATGCCGAGTTGACCAAGAGCATCTATCAGCGAGTGCCGATTCTAATTCGCGAAGGCGAACCCGATATCAATCCCTGGGGCATCAAGTTTCAGCTGATGTTTATGATGAACACCGACTCCGACAAATTCCACACCCGCGCCGACCTCGAATCCCGCGGCTTCACGCTGGAAGGCAACACCTTTGTCTCATCCTCGGACGATAGCGACAAAAGCCCCCTCTCCCCTTGTGGGAGAGGGGTTTGGGGTGAGGGGTCATCACCGCTACCTGCCGCTCTACGAAGCCAAGATGATGCACCAATTCACCCACCGCTGGGCCACCTACACGCCGAACGGCAAGACCCGCGACATGACGCTTGACGAGTTGCGCGATCCGAATGCCCTGCCCCTGCCGCGCTACTGGGTCGATGAGCGGGAAGTCGAGGCGCGGCTGGAGAGCAACATACACTTGTGCTTACTCGGTTTCCGGCGAATTTCCAATGTCACAAATGAACGTACCTTCCTCTTTACGCCTTTGCCGATAACCGCCGTGGGCGACAACTTGTTTCTATTGTCATCGGCATTTGAGCAAATCGCGCCACTTGTTGCAAATCTGGATTGCGTAGCTTTCGACTATATGGCAAGGCAGAAGATGGGAGGGGTCAATCTGAACTTTTACTTAGTGAAACAACTCCCAGTCATCCCGCCCCACACCTACACCCCCGCCCTGCTCGACTTCATCAGGCCGCGCGTCCTCGAACTGACATACACCGCCTGGGACCTCCAGCCCTTCGCCCGCGACCTCGACTATGACGGACCGCCTTTCGTCTGGGATGAAGAGCGCCGCTTCCTCATGCGTTGCGAGCTGGACGCGCTCTACTTCCACCTCTACGGCATCAAACGCGATGATGTCGCTTACATCATGGAGACCTTCCCGATCGTCAAGCGCAAGGACGAGGCCGCGCACGGGGAGTATCGGACGAAGCGCGTCATTTTGGAGATGTATGATGCGATGGCGAAGTTGCCGGCGATGTTGGTCCCGGCGCCCAAGGAAGAGCAGGGCGAGATGGAGGCGCCGGATCTGTCGCGCTGGGTCAGTCCGCTGGAGCCGCCGCCGGCTGATGCGCGCGCGGCGCATGAGGCGCGGTAGAGGCAGACAATTTTGTAATGCCCGGCTTGTATTGAGACATCGCGCAACGTGTTCCAGAAGCAAACAGACGGGATAATGACCGCAGAATCATAGAATTTCACGCCGGTTCCGCATCGTTCGCTTCACGGAAGGGGGCTTTCGCGCAGCAAACGGTCCTGGGCCTATACCGATTCTGTATCAGATTGGCTATGCCGCTCATTTGCAGGGCGTTTGAGGAGAATACGTTGTACGGCTACTATGGCCGAGGATATACGCCTCGGTCCGCCGCTTGTCATCAACTCATAGAATTTGACGTTTTCCGCTATGCAGCAGACGCGATTTGCGGCCATCTTCGCCTAATATATAATGTACGCAAACAAATCTTTTCGGACTCTATAGAGTGTCCGGATATGATGCAAGCGATGGTCCCTTGCGCCAACCACGAACTGGTTGAGCAGCCGGTCTTCGACAAAGCCGCGGCAATTGTCCTTGATACCCGGTCGCCCTCCAGACGCCGCGTCTGCCACCGGACCTAGCGCGCTTGAATTCAGTCGCCACCTAGCGCGGTTTTGCCTGGCGTTTGGCGAAACGATACCAGCGATGTTGGCATCCGCAACGATGTCATGATCCGCTTGGCGGCTGACCGCAAGAGACCTTCGCCGGGCAGGACAAGCGCGGCGAGCAAGATGGCGCAATTCAAAGCGCAGATGAAGCATCGGAGACTCAAATGCCAGACCAATCACGCGTGGCGCGATCCCTGGAACTTTACCGGCGGGCGGAGGCGCTCATCCCCGGGCGGACGCAGCTGATAAGCCGGCGCTCGAGCCAGTTCGCGCATGGCGCCAGCCCGATTTACGCGGCAAGAGCCAAGGGCGCGCGCTTCATCGATGTGGATGAAAACGAATACATTGACTGGGTAAACGCGGTCGGCGCCATCATCCTGGGTCACGCTGACGATGCCGTCGACGGCGCGGTGAAGGCGCAGATCGACCGCGGCAGCATCTTCACGCTCAACAGCGCCCTGGAGATCGAGCTGGCTGAATTGCTCAACGAGGTCATACCCAGCGCGGAGATGGCGCGTTATACCAAGGGCGGCGGCGAGGCGAACGCGGTGGCGGCGCGGATCGCCCGCGGCGCAACTGGCCGCAGCCTGATCCTCTTCAGCGGTTATCACGGCTGGCACGATTGGTATCAATCGGCCAATTATCTGGTTGATCCCGAAAGCGGCGAGTTTCCCTTCGCCGGTATCGAACCGATCGGCGTGCCGGCGGAATTGGCGGGCACGGCCCTGCCCTTCGTCTGGGGCGATTTGGCCGGGCTGCGCGACTTGCTGCGCGCGCATGAAGGCGAGGTCGCCGGGATCATGATGGAGCCGATACGCTCGGAGTTGCCGCCGCCGGGTTATCTGGAAGGCGTGCAACAACTGGCGCGGGCGCATGACGCTGTGCTCATCTTTGACGAAGTCTCCTGCGGTTTTCGGCCGCGGATCGGCGGCGTGCAAGAGTATTTGGATGTGACGCCCGATATGACCGTGCTGGCGAAAGCCATGTCCAACGGCTATCCGATGGGCGCGGTGGTCGGTTCGCGGGCCGTGATGGAACCGGCCAGCCGCATGTTCATCTCGAGTTCGTATTGGAGCGACAACCTGGGTCTGGCAGCGAGCCTGACGACTATACGCGAACTGGAACGGCGCAATTCCGCCCAGCGTTTCGAGGCGCTCGGAAGGGCGCTCAGCGAGCACATCAATCAAGCGCTGAGCGATGTTGGTTTGGGGGGATCATGCGGCGGCATGTTCTGGAATCCGGCGATTCACCTGAAATTGCCCGACGAGAGCTTGCGCGCTGTGGCCAACACCATCTTCATCCAGGAGATGGCGCGCCGCGGCATTCATTGCAATATGAGCTTCAAAGCCACCCTGGCGCACACTATGGAAGATATTGAGCTTACGGCGCAATGCGCTGCCGAGGTTTTCGCGCTCATCAAAGGCGGCCTGGAAAGCGGCGATTTGCAGCAATTGCTGGACAGCGACTTGACTAAAGAACCCTTCCGGCGGCTGGTGCGATGAAGATCGTTGACGCTGGCGTTATCACCCAAAGCGCGCCCGGCACTGCGCGCGCCGTTTATACCTTTCCGACGCTGCTGGCGTGTCGTGATGGGGCGCTGCTGCTGACCTGCCGGCGCGGGTCGGATAAGGACTGCGCCGATGAATGGGTCGAACTGTATCGCTCTGTTGACGGCGGGCGACGTTGGGAGCGGGTGGAATGCGAGTTTTCAGCGGCGAAAGTTGGGGGCACAGCCAGTTCTTTCCGAGTTTGTTATCTGACCGAGCTGGACGAGGGGCATCTGCTGGCGGCGTCGATGTGGATCGACCGCGAGACGCATCCCGGCGCGCCGCTCTTTAATCCCGGCACGGAGGGCTGCTTGCCGATGGGCGTCTTTCTAGCGGATTCCTTTGATGGCGGGCGCAGTTGGAGCGCCTGGCGCCAGATCGAATTGCCTGCCGACATCGGCCCCCCCAGCCTGACCAACCCCCTGATCAAGCTCAATGACGGCGGTTTGCTGCTGTCGGTCGAGACGAATAAGCATTATGACGATGACGCCAAGTGGTATCAGCGTGTTGTCGCGCTGCGCTCATACGATGGCGGTTTGAGCTGGGACGCGCCGACAGATGCCGGTTTCGATCCGTCGGGACGCATTTTCCACTGGGATCAGCGCGTCGGCCTGGCGGCTGACGGAGGCCTGGTCAGTTTCGCCTGGGTCTACGACAGGGAAGCGGGGCGCTATGGACAGATTCGCCGTCGCCTCAGTGCTGATTCCGGACGGACCTGGTCATCAGCGCAGGAGATCGGCATCGCCGACCAAGCCGGGCATCCGGCCATGCTGCCTGATGGACGCGTGATCCTGGCCTGGGTCGACCGCTTCGGCAGCGGCTCAATCCGCGCCCGCGCCGCGGCGCATGCCGGCGCCGACTTTGACCCGGCCAGCGAGGTCGTCATTTACCGGCACAGCGAATCGGAGCGGCAGGGGCGGGGCGTCAGCGGCACGTTGGATGAGATGAGCATTTGGACGTATGGCTTGCCCTACGCCGAGATGCTGGAGGACGGCGATGTCATGGTCGTTTATTATGCCGGCGATCAAGAGGCGATGGATATTCACTATGCGCGCTTGTCGCTATAACCGACGACGCCATGCCGAGCGGGAGACATGATATGCATAACTGGTCATTCACAGAAGCCGACCGCGAATTCATCGCGCGTGATATCGAGGCTTTCTTGCCCGACCGGATTTTTGACGCGCACGCTCATCTTTTCTGTCATGCGCATTTTGATCCGCTTCCCGCTGGTTATCGAGACATGCCAGCGCGCCTGGATCTGGCGAGCTATTATAACTTCATCGACTGGATTCATCCTGGAGGTCGAACGCGTGGCGGGCTGTTCTTTGGCCTGGCCTTCAATGGAGACCGCGAGCGCAACAACCAATTCGTCGCCTTGGAAGTCCGCCAGTCGCAGCGGGAAGGCGACTTCGGACAGATGATTATCGCGCCCGATATGACTGCGGAGCGGATATACCAGACGGTCAAAGATGAGGGCTTCGTCGGTTTGAAATGCTATCATACGATGGCGAAGGACTGCGAACGGACCTGGGCGGCGCCAATAGAATCTTATCTGCCGGAGCATCAGGTCGCGGTCGCCGGTGAGTTGGGTCTCAGCATCACCTTGCATATAGTGCGGGATCGCGCCTTGGCCGACCCGCTAAACCAAGCGGCCATCCGGCGTTACTGTGAAAATTATCCCGATATGCGCCTGATCCTGGCGCATGCCGGGCGCGGTTTCAATCCCTGGCATACCATCGAAGGCATTAAAAACTTGCGCGGGCTGGACAATGTCTTCTTCGATACATCGGCGGTTACGGAAGCGGGCGCCTTCGAGGCGATCATTGATGTCTTGGGGCAGGAACGCCTGCTCTACGGGTCGGATTTTCCCGTCAGTCATAGTCGCGGTCGCTGCGTCGCCATCGGCGATTCCTTTCACTGGATTTACGCCGATGAGATCAAGCTGGCGGAGAAGCACACCAAACTGCGGCCGGTCCTGGTCGGCTTGGAGTCGCTGCGCGCGTTGCGCCTGGCTTGCTGGAGGATGCGCTTGGGTGCGGGGCAAATCGAGGATATCTTTTACAATAATGCAAATCAACTGTTTATTCATCAATCTTAGCCGGGGAGAGACCCATGCAGGCGCCGGAACGCAGTATTCATAGCTTGATGGATTTAAGGGGGAAAGTCGCTGTTGTGACGGGCGCGGCTGGTTGGCTGGGCTCGGCGATGAGTCGGGCGCTGGCGGAAGCGGGCGCGCGCCTGGTCGTCACCAGTCGGGATGCCGCCCAGGCGGAAGCCTTCGCCGCTAGCTTGCCAGGCGATGGTCATCGAGGCTTGGCTTTCTCGCAGGGCGACAGCGACAGCATCCCCGCTTTCGTGGCCGATGTCGTAGCGCGCATGGGCGCGATCGATATCCTGGTCAACAACGCCTATGGCGGTCCGCCGGCCGACATTGACAGCGCCACCGCCGCCGATTTCGACCAAGCTTATCATGTCGGCGTTACGGCCTACTTCCTGCTGGCGCGGGATATCGCCCTGCACTTGCGCGGACGGGGCGCCAGCGGCTCAATCATTAATATCGGCAGCATGTACGGGGTAGTCGCCAGCTACCCCGAGGCTTATGCTGGCTTGGGCATCAACAGCCCGCCGAATTATCATGGGCTTAAAGGCGCCCTGGTGCATCTGACGCGCCACCTGGCGGCATATTGGGCGCGCGACAATATACGGGTCAATTGCATCAGTCCGGGTCCTTTTCCCAAGATGCCGGCTATTGATGAGGCGCATCCCGGCTTTATCGAGCGCCTCGAGTCGAAGGTTCCACTAGGCCGGATGGGCAAGCCGGAAGAACTCAAGGGGGTCGTCGTGCTGTTGGCGAGCGACGCCGGCAGTTATATTACCGGACAGAATATCCTGGTTGATGGCGGCTGGACCGCCTGGTAAGGAGCGCATAGTGCAGATCGTCAAGCCGGCTGAACAGGTTGATATGGCGCGCAACAAGCGCCTGCTGAATCGCTATCGCTACATCGAATATGAGACCCTGCGCATTCTGGCGGCCTGGCTGCCGGCGACGGCGCGCATGGAGTACAAGCTGGCGCTGGGGCGCTTCTTGTGGGAGGAGGCGCAGCATGTTCAGCACCTGTATCAGCGGTTGCGCGAGGTGCAGACGCCGGCCTTCCGCCCGCCAGACGATCCCGCCCTGGAAGAACTGATGGCTGAGGCGATCAACGCGCCCGATGAGCGCAGTCTGCTGACCGGCTTGTTCCGCGTCATCAAGCCGGCGCTGACGAAGGCCTATCGCTGGCATAGCCGGCAGACCTTCGCCAATCCCGATGCGCCCACGCTTTACGCGCTGAAGCATATCCTGCTGGACGAGGCCGAGCATGTCGCCTGGGCGGAGGCGGAATTCGCCGGGCAGCCCGAATGCGACTGGGAGCGTTATATCGCGGAGCTGCTGGCGCAGGCCGGCGGGGTCACGGGTCACGAACCGCGCGCCGAGAAACCGGCGCCACCGGCCGCGCGGGCCCCCTTCCGCACGCCGATAACCGCCGCCCGCGACGATTGCTTCAGCATCCTGGAGCAGCACTGGGGCGATGCTGAAGCGCGCGGGCAGGCTGACGAGGCGGCGCGACGCCTGGACGAGTTTGAAAATTACAGCCAGGAAATGTTGGCGGCGGAAACGGTGGCGCTGATCATTCATCTGTCGCCGGATATGCCCTGGGGCTTCGTCTATGACTCGGCCCGACATTGCTACGACGAGACGCGGCATTGCCTGCTGGGCATCGAATGGCTGCGGCAGCACGGACTCGATTACACGACGGTGCCGCAAAATACACGGATCTACGCCTGGCGATCTCAGTATGACACGGCCACGCAATACTGCCTACTGACGCGAGGCAATGAAGCTCACGCCTTTCCTCATCGACGCCGCAGCCTGGCGAGGTATGAGGCGGCCGGCGATCAGCTTTCAGCGCAATACGTCAGCTACGATATGGCCGACGAGCGGCAGCATGTGGCCTTCGGCAGCAAGTGGCTGCCTGAGCTAATGGCGCAGAACAACATTGATATGCCAGTCGAGCAGTTCATCGAGGAAACAGTTGCCCTTTGGCAGCGGGAGTACGTCTCCGGCGATCTGCCGCTGCACGCCGAGCGTCAGGTGCTGTCATGAGCGCTTCGACTACCCGTTACCCTCAAGCGATTCTGGTCTCCTGCGAGATTCCCTGGGATGAAAATGAAGACCTGTTGGAAGATGTCTTCCGCCGCTCGGTGCAGGTTACGCTGCAGCATTTCAACCACTTGTACGTCTTCGGCACAGCCGGCGAAGGCTATGCGGTGAATCAAGGGCAGTTTCGGCACATCGTCGACATCTTCTACGAAGAGACGCGCGGCGATGATATTCATCCGATGGTCGGCTTGATCGGCATGTCGACGCCGATCGTGCTGGAAAAGCTTCAATACGCTTACGACCGCGGTTTCCGCGCCTTTCAGATTTCGTTGCCAGCCTGGGGCCGGCTGACCGATGCCGAAGTCATGACGTTTTTCCGCGATGTCTGCGGCGCCTTTCCGGCGGCGCAATTCTTGCATTACAACTTGCCGCGGGCGGGGCGGGTGCTGGAGGCGCGCCATTATCGCCCGCTGGTTGACGCGCTACCCAATCTGGTCGCCACCAAGAACACCGGTGGCGGTCATCAGCGGGCGGCCGAACTGGTTAGCCAAGTCGGCGAGTTGCAGCACTTCCTGGGCGAGGGCAATTTCCTGCAAGGCTGCCTGTACAGCGAATGCTCCTTACTGGCGACCTTCGGTTCGCTGAGCCCACACAAAGTCAAAGCCTATTTCGCCGCTGCGCGGGAAGGTGATTTCCCGACCATGCTCGCCTTGCAGCGGGGCTTTCACGATCTGCTGGCGGATCTGTTCCAGGCGCTAGCGGGAGAAAGCAAAATAGACGGCGCTTATGACAAATTGTGGGTGCGCCTCGGCGGATTCGAGCAGATGCCCTTGCGCTTGCTCTCGCCCTATCACGGGTTCAGCGAGACGCAGTTTCACACCTGCCGGCAACTGCTCGAGAGCAAATACGCCGATTGGCTGCCTGACTAAGCGCCCGGCGGCTCTATTCCGCCAGCATTTTGTCGAGATCGGCGCTGGCGTCTCGCAAGACATTCATCAGAGAGAAGTCGCCGCCGTAGGGGATCATCAGCGAGCCCTGCCGACGGTAGCCGTCGACCTCGTCAATCGTCGAGGCGGTTCGTCCCCAGACTTTGCCGTGCTTGTCGCAGGCGGCCGCCACCTGCGCCACGGCTTCGTCCATGGTCAAGTCAATTTCAGGATAGGTATCGAGGCGCAAGCCCAAGTCGCCCGGCCCCACGAAGAGAGCGTCGATGCCGGCTACAGCGGCGATTTCCTCGGCTTTGGCGACGGCATCCGGCGTTTCGATTTGCGCGACGATGAAGGTCTCGCGGTTGGTGTCCGCGATGTAGGTGCTATCGGGTATCCAGGTGTCGCCGCCAAAGTTGCAGTCCAGGCCCGCGCCATCCAGCCCGCGATTGCCGAGCGGCGGGAACTTGGTCGCCGCCACGATCTGCCGCGCCATCTCGGCATCGGAGACAAAGGGAATCATCAAGCCGGCGGCGCCGTCTTCCAGGTAGCGGTAAAGCCGGGTGCGCTGCACAGTCGGCGGGCGGATCATGCAGTCGATATCGTAAAGATGGCAGAGGGCTTGCAAGTGCTGGATTTCGCGGGCGTCGAAGTTGCGATGCTCCATATCCAGCCAGATGCCATCATATTTGTAGTGCGCCGCGTATCGGATGAAGAAGGGCAGCACATGCCCCATACCGCAGAAGCGAGCGAACTGACCTTCCCGCCATTTCGCCAGAACTTTGCTTTTCCTCATGGATTATGTCTCCTCAAATTCAACGCTTGCTTGTCATTTTGGCGACCCGGACGAAATACAGCGCCGCGCCAACTCGATTGTGCAACCTTTGCCGATACCGCGCCAGCCGCCAGCCACCAACATGATCTTTCCTGTCAAGCTCATTGCGCCACACTTATTCACCAATTTCTACAAGTTGCCCGTCGCGGCTGCTGCTTTTCACCGCGTCAAGGCAACGGAGAATTTGAACGCCGTCGCGCAGTGGATGATACCACTCCTGTCGCGAATCCAGCGCCTCCAGGAAGCCGCCAAATTCATCGATGTAGGCTTGCTCGAAAGTGTAGCCGGCAGGCGGAAACATCTCGTCGAATTGCCCGGCCGTATTCAAATAACGCCGGGCGCCCGCTTCCGGCAACAGTTTGACTTCAATCACCCCGCGAGCGCTGACGATGCGATACTCGTAGACCTGCTGGTCTTGCAGGAGATCGAGCTGCAGCGTGACGGCTGTGCCGGTGGCGGTCCGCGCCAGGATTTGCAGATTATCCGGTCCTTCGATTTCAAGCGCGCCGGAATGACGCGACTGCGCGTAGAGCTCACATACTTGCGTCCTCAACAAAGTGTAAAGTGTGCCGAGCTCTTGAGCGATAACACCCATGATCTGCGTCTCGTCGTAGAAATCCTGATACGCTTCCCAGGGATGCCAATTGGGCAGGTAATTGCCGAAAGCCATCTGATAGGTCAGCGGCGCGCCAAAGCTCTCATCCAGCAGCCAGGCTTTTGCCTGTCGCATGACGGTGTGACAGGGATTGTTGATGCCGAGCGCGGCGACAAGTCCGTGCTTGTCCACCAGCGTGATCAATTCGTCGGCGCCGTCCAGACTGTCGGACAGGGCGATTTCGCAAAAGAAATCCTTGCGGGCGCGGGCCGCTTCCAGGCAATAGCGCATGTGCTGCTTCGTCGGCGTGGAGACGATAAGGACATCCGGATTCCAGGCCCAGCCGGAGGCGAAGTCGTCAAAGCTCTCCACCGCGTAGCGTTCTCGGCTTTCCGCCCGTCGATCAGCGCGGCGGTCAATCAAGCGGATGTCCTTCGCCGGTACGCCATGCGCCTGAAGGCAGCGAATCCTGCGTTTGCCCATGGAGCCGCCGCCGATGATCAAGAAGCGTCTGCTTTTATTCATCCTTGCCACCTCGCCCGGCAGGAAATTTGACAAAGCCCGAACGCGCGCTATAATCTCAGTCTACTCATGCGACTGGTCTGACTAGCTGACATGATATATTATGTCAACTTTGCGGCGGATGTCAAAGTTGCGCGGTTGCAGCGAGCAGGTCGATTGCGAGGGCAGGCGCGTTACGTGGCCCGCTAAATCAGCGGCGAGGCTTGCTGGCAGTCAGGCACACGCAATTTTACGGCGAAAGCGCAGTTTCGAAAGATATCGCCAAACATGACAGAACCGGGCATTACGCTAAAACACCCGCGCAAGATAACTTTGGTCGCTTCGATCGTGGAGCAACTGGTCGAGCATATACAGAACGGCACGCTGCAACCGGGCGACAAATTGCCCTCTGAACGGCAGTTGATTCAAATGCTGGGCGTGGGCCGGTCTTCGGTTCGCGAGGCGCTGCAGGGTCTGGTTATGATGGGCTTGGTAGAAGTGCGCCCGGGCCAGGGCAGCTATGTCAAGAGCAACCTGCACAGTTTCATTCCGGATCTATCCAAGCCGGATCTGTCAGACAATTTGCAGCGGGAAATGCGTTTGCAGTTGATAGAGGCGCGGCGGATGATCGAGGTTGAGATTGCCGGGCAGGCAGCCGCCCGGGCAAAACCACAGCAACTTGATCATTGGCGCGCCACCTTCGACGACTATGTGCGCTACATTGATGACTTCAGCGATCCGCGTTACCTGGCCGCCCACGCCGATTTTCACCTGTCTTTGGCTGACATGTCGCAAAATCCCTTCAACGTGATGCTGGTCAAGGCAGCCATCCAAGCCGTTCCGCAGACACTGCGCGAGCGCGAGTTCAGTTTTCCCAAGTCGATTGATTTGCAACAGTTGAGGGAATCCCAGGTAAAGCTTCATCGGGACATTCTGGACGCCGTTGCAAACCGGGAGCCTGAAAGCGCGAAGGCCGCGCTGCGGGCGCATATGGATTTCGAACGCGACCTGGTCATAAAAGTGTATCCGGCGACAGCTGATGATCACTGATCCATTCATCGCCTGTCTTTCTCGGATAGCCATCGGATAAGCAGGGAGGTGCCAAGACAACATATAGAGCCGAATGCAAGACCCCATACGTCATGACGCAACTCGCAAGAGATGCGCCAACTATCTGAAAAAGGGAGCTAACATGAAACACCTACGATTGCTTCTCGTATTAGCGGCCGTGCTGGTTGTCCTGCTGGCGCCGGCGCAGGCGCAGGAACCGGTCACCATCACCTATTGGACGGACCCCGCCTTGGCGCAGCCCATCAGCTTGCCGCAGTTCACCGAATTGGCTGAGTTTGAAACCTGGCAAGCGGAACAATTCATGGAAATGCATCCGCATGTGACTGTTGAAGTGCGCGGCCTGGATTGGCCCGATCTGGCCACCGTTGTGCCCACCGCGCTGGCCGCCGGCGACCCGCCCGATATCCTCAAGGATTACTTGGGACGGACATCTGGCTACGGCGTCGAGGGTGTGACGGTTGATCTCTTCGATCATCTGCCGCAAGAAGACATTGATGATCTGCTGCCGGGTTTGATTCAGCTTTACACCATCGACGGCGCCCTGCACGCCATGCCGACCTACTTCTGGAACCACGCCATGATTGTCAACAAGGCGCTCTTCGATCAAGCTGGCCTGGGCGACATGATCCCGGTTGATGACCGCGATTGGACCTTTGATGAATTCTACGCCGCCGCGACCGCCATCAAGGAAGCGGGCATCGGCGTCGACTTCCCCTATACCTTGCAGGTGGCATCGGAACAAGGCGATTACGACTTCCACGCCTTCATCTGGGGCGCTGGCGGTGAAATCTGGAATCCCGACTGCACACCCGGGTTTGATGACCCGAAAACCCTGGCCGGCCTGGAATTCGTCAATACACTCTATCAAGAGGGCTTGATCAATTCCGACGCCACCACGGCCGCTTATGCCGACCAGACCAACAATCTGTTCACCGGCAAGAGCGCCATCATGGGCGGCGGCATGGGTGTCTTGAACAACACTATCGGCAACGCCGTCAAGAACGGTGAAGTCACTGTCGAGATGGATCCGGTCATCGTCACCTACCCCCACGCCGAGGGCGAGGTTTCTGGTTTGGGCGTTGGTCCCTCCGGGTTTGCAGTTTTTGACAAGGGCCGTTCGGATTATGAGATGGAGTGGATTGTCAAATTCCTGCTCTTCCTGAACTCCTCCGAGTCCCAAGTGACCTACACGCAGAACAACTCGCAGTTTCCGGCGCGCGCTTCGGCCGGCGTTCCGCTGGCGGAAGACGAGAACTACGCCTTGACGCTGTCGCTGATTCAGGAGCGCGGCACGGAGAACCTGGGCTTGGCTTGCCCCGGCTTCTATGAAGTCCGCATTTCGCAGCCACCGCACTGGCAAGCGATGTTCCTGGGCCAGGAAACACCGGAACAGGCGCTGGAAGCATTGGCGTCTGAAGCCGAGTTCATCCTGGATATGTAAGTCGAGCTAGTTGACAGTGAAGGTGTCCGACGCTTGTCGGATGCCTTCATTCACATTGGATTGATCTGCCGAGTTAGAAAGATTCTTGTTAAACTTCCTTTTATCAGTCATTTTGATGCCGGTCTGCGCCTGACCGGCGAAAGTAGATAGGCAGCAGGGTTCGTCATGTTAAAGAGATTCAGGACGAGAGTGTGGGAGGGGCGCTGGGGTTATATCTTTATCGCCCCGGCCATGATACCTTTCGCCATCTTCACCGCCTATCCGCTGGCGCAAGGTCTACTGCTCAGCTTCTACAAAGCTGGCGTCAATCGCGACAAGTGGAAGTACATCGGTCTGAAGAACTACAGCAACCTGCTGACGCGGGACCCGGTCTTCCCCACCGCCATCAAGAATACTTTTCTCTTTGTGCTGGGAGTGGTGCCGGCGGCTATGGTCATCTGTCTCTTCGTCGCTGTGCTGATCTACCCGCTCAGCCAGCGGAAGCAGACCTTTTTCCGCGCTGCCTTTTACATGCCGGTGGTCTCGGCCGGGGTCGTGCTGGCTATGGTGTGGGTCTACATCTACAGCCAGGAATACGGCTTGCTGAATTACATTTTCGAGTCCTTAGGCTTGCTCGACCTCCTGAATGAAGGTGAGAAGATTGGCTGGCTGGCGCAGACGAATACGGCGCTGCTGTCGCTGGCGATCGTCGTCTTGAGTTGGAGCTTGGGGCAGCCCTTGATTCTCTTCCTGGCCGGGCTGGGCGCGATACCGGAGCCGCTCTACGACGCGGCCAAGATCGATGGCGCCAACTCCTGGCAGTCGTTTTGGAAGATCACGTTGCCGCTGCTGCGCCCGACCATGCTCTTTGTTTTGGTGGTGCTGACGATTGCCGTCTTCCAGGTATTTGTGGTGGTGCAGCTCATGACGCTGGGCGGGCCGGCCAACGCGACTCAGACCATCGTCTATCGCATCTGGGTGACGGGCATCGTCGGCTCCAAGTTCGGCTATGGCTCGGCGATGGCGGTCATATTGCTGTCGATCGTGAGTGTGGTGGCGATTGTCCAGTTCAAGCTGCTGGACCGGCAACTGACCTGAGCCGGCTTTGGATTAGTGAGAGAAGCGACTTATGGCAGGGACAGCGTTTGACGCCAGCAAGGGATTGATGCCCGGGGACCGTGTCTTGCGGCGCCGCTACCTGGTCGGGCGCTGGCTGCGCTACTTGGCGCTGGCCTTTGTCGTGGCTTTGGCGATCATTCTGCTCATTCCCATCCTCTGGATGTTGCTCGGCTCCTTCAAGATCCAGCGGGTCGCCCTGGCTTATCCGCCGGAATTAATCCCCAGCAACCCGGTCATGGATAATTGGGAACGGCTATTGATTGATCGTCCCTCCATGCGCTGGCTGCTGAATTCGTTCATCGTGGCCGGCGGCATAGCGCTCTTCGGCGTCGTCACCAGCACCTGCGCCGGTTACGCCTTCGGCAAAAAGCAGTTCCCCGGTCGGACGATCTTCTTCTGGCTGATCTTGATGACGATGATGCTGCCGCGCCAGATTTATATCATCCCCTTGTTTGTGCTGATGAAAAGTCTGGGCTGGTTCAACAGCTACCAAGGCATGGTTGCGCCGTATATCGTCTATCCCTTCGGTGTCTTCCTCATGCGGCAATATATGCAGTCCATCCCCGATGAATTGCTCGAAGCGGCCAAGATGGACGGCGCCAGCGAATTGCAGCTTTTCCGGCACATCATCTTGCCGCTCAGCCGACCGGCCATCGGCGCAATCGCCATTTTCGCTTTCATGGCGGGCTGGAATGATTATCTGTGGCAGTTGGTGATGGCGACTGACGAACTGTGGCTGACGCTGCCGGTGGGCGTGGCCAAGCTGACCGCATCGGGCGTGGGCAGCATTGATATCGGCGTTGGCATGGCGGGCGCAACCTTCGCCTTCATCCCCATGCTGTTGATTTTCCTGGTATTCCAGAATTACTTTATCAAAGGCATCACCGTCGGCGCGCTCAAAGGATAGGCGAATGACTTAGGTATCGCATCTCCCTGAGCCGCGTTCGCCTGGACGATCTCTTGCCGCTGAACAGTAAGCGCTTATTCACCTTATACGTTTTGTAAGTAGATTTGATGATGACAGTCCCTGACTTTGCCGCATCCTTCTTGACCTTCCGCATTGACTGGACCTTGAAACCAAGCCTCACCTCATCGCATAAGCCGCCTTTTACGCTTAACAACGCGCGGATTCAGATCGAGTCCAGTTGCAAAATCAGCGATCGCGTCAACGGCGAGGCGCGGACCTTTGTGCTGGGCGCATCTTGCAAGACCGAGTACGTCGGCGTTGACAGGAACATGTGGACGACGCCCAACGCCGATTTTTGCATTATCTTGTCGGCGGAATCGTTCCTGATACTCAAAAGCTGGGATCGCAACAACAAAGGCGTGATGCGGTATCCCGCCTCATTGGGCGAGCAGCCCGAGCGTCAGTCGGGGCGCGTCCGCGATACCTACGAGCGCATCAACATCAATTTGCGACCATTGCCAGCGCAGCGACTGAAAAGCGCCGAAGCGATCGTCCAGGCGACGCTGGCGGACGAGTTGCTGGTCGGGCGCTGTACCTACAACTTGCAGGACCGCTATGACATCGAGATCGACTTTCCCATCAAGACGATGAACGCCAACGAACGCGAGTGGATTTACCAAGTGGACACCGGGCCGATCCTGTTCCCGGACTTGAGCGCGGATAGCAACAGCTGGATCGACAGCTTCCACTTGGCATATGTGGCATTCAACCGGGCGGACTGGGCTGAGTTCATCTTGCAGACGCCCACGCCGTTGAACGACAGTATCTCGGTCAATCACTATTCGCGAACGGTACAAATGAATACGCAGAACACAATCTTCCGGGCATCGTATGACCATAGCGAGTGACAAAGACTCGGCCAGAACCTCCGCGCTGGGCTGTGGCGAGACATATCCCGGGACGGCATCGGCATGAGCGCGACAAGTGTCATCATCGTTGGCGGCGGCGTCATCGGATTGAGCGCAGCCTTTCATCTGGCGCAGAGCGGCGGCGTCCATGTAATTCTGCTGGAGAAAGGGGCGGTCGGCGCTGGTGCAAGCTCGCGCGCTGGCGGCATCATCACGGGACACCTTTGGAGCAAGACGGGCGTCGAAGCGCGCAAGATCAGCTTGCGTCTCTATCACGAGTTGTCTGAGGAGCTCAGCGCCTACGGCTATCAGTATCAGGCGGTGGGCTGCCTGAATCTGTTTTCGCCGGCGGATTGGCCCGAGCGAAAGAGTTTGCTGCCGCTATATGACGAGTGCCGGGCGCCGTATGAGATTCTCGACGCCGCTGAGATTCGTCACCGCTGGCCGCTGCTGAGGTCCAGCGATGACGCGGTAGGCTTGTTTGATCCGCTGGGCGGCTACAGCGAGCCGGATGACTATATCCCGGCGCTGGCGCAGAAATGTCGCGATCTGGGCGTCGACATCCGTGAAGGCGTCACTGTTAGCGCCTTCGCAAAGGAGCGCGAACGAGTCAAAGGCATTGTCGCTGACGGCGAACTGCTGGAGGCGGACCGGGTCATTTGCGCCGTGCATAGCTGGACCAATCGTCTGTTGGCCTCTGTAGCGCGGCCGCTGCCTGTCAAATCATTTGTGCATCAGCGTTACCTGACTGAACCACTGGCCCAAGCGGCGAGACTGCCGGCGGTGAACGCCAATCCTTATGAGGCGTATCTCCGCCCGGCCAAGGGCAATCGCATTCTTGTCGGCGGTGAAACAGCCGGTCGCGCCGAATTGGGGACGCCTTCCCTCGCCTTTGACATGGCTACGCTTCGCGCGCCGAACGGCTTCGGCGACAGCCTGCGCGCCAAGGCCCAACCGCTGCTGCCTGCGCTTGAGCGCTATCGCTTCATTGAGGAACGGGTGGGGCTAATCTCGTTTGCCATGGACGGCGAACCAGTGCTGGGGGAAGTGCCGGGATGGCCGGGGCTGTACGTTGGCGCGGCCTTTCATTCCGGCGGTTTCGCCTACAATCCGGTCGCCGGCAAGCTGCTGGCGGAATTGGCGACCGCGGGCGTAACCGAACTGGATATCGCGGCCTTTTCGCCTGCCCGCTTCAGCGCCGCGGCGACAGATGCCTATTTGGACTCGAGGCTGCGGCAGCAAGACGCATTTTCACGTCGACACTGATTCGGAGAGGCTTCAATGCGTTATCGTCAACTGGGTAAAACAGACCTGCGCGTCTCGGAGCTGTCTTTGGGGACAGTTGCGCTGGGCATGCCCTACGGCGTGGGCGCGGAAGCGCATGGCGCAAGAGGTGTGCCGCCGCCGGCTGACAGCGAGGCAATCGCGCTCATCCATCATGCCATCGACTGCGGCGTCAACTTTTTTGATACGGCGCGCGTCTACGGCCGCAGCGAGGAGGTGCTGGGTAAAGCGCTGCGAGATCGCCGGCATAAGGTGCTGGTGGCGACCAAGGTCACGTGCCAGGATGGAGACGGCGTGGCTTTAACCGGTCAGGAGTTGGCTGAGCACATGGTCGAGTCACTGCACAAGAGCTTGCGGCTGCTGAGCACGGATTATGTCGACCTGCTGCTTTTGCACAGCGCCTCAAGCGAC
Organism: Anaerolineae bacterium; assembly: GCA_022822545.1. Taxonomy (GTDB): domain Bacteria; phylum Chloroflexota; class Anaerolineae; order Aggregatilineales; family Phototrophicaceae; genus UBA6055. The sequence continues at coordinate 10,618 of JAJEBE010000020.1, read as the reverse complement.
TTGCTGAAAAACAGCGATGCCATCGCGGAGTTGAAGCGCTTTCGGGCGGGTGGTAAAGCTCGATATATCGGCGCCTCCACTTATGGAACGGTCGCGCCGAGCATCGCCATCGCTCAGGGGGTAGACACGTTGCAAGTCGCCTTCAACATTCTGGATCAGCGCCTCGCGGCCGAGGTGTTCGCTTGCGCCCAAGCCGCGGGTGTGGGCATTATTGCGCGGTCGGTATTTCTCAAGGGCGCGCTCAGCCCGAGAGCGGAATACCTGCCGGCGCGTCTCGGGGCGCTTAAGGCGCAATCCCGCGCCGTTAAACGGGCAGCCGCCGCGCTTTCACCACCACTGACACGTGAAGCGGCGGCGCTAAAGTTCGTCCTGGCGCATGAGTCCATCGCCACCGCGCTTGTCGGCGTCCGCGATATCGTCGAGCTGGAAGCGAGCCTGGCGGCGGCGCGCGCTCCTCGCTGGAGCGATGCGATCGTCGAGCGCTTCCGACGGTTGCGCTGCGATCGGGCCGACTTGTTGGACCCAAGCGCATGGGGGCTGCCATAAGCAATGACGAAACGACCTATAATTGTGCAAATAGCCGGAGCGACTGCATGAGTGAAGCGGGAAGAACAAAGGCGGACCTGGATACGCCGGCGCTATGGGTGGACCTGGATACCCTGGAACGAAATATCGCGGAATTGTCGCAACACTTCGCGGCGGCGCAGGTGCAATGGCGTCCCCATATGAAAGGCATCCGTGTGCCGGCTATCGCGCATAAAGCCATCGCCGCGGGCGCGATCGGCGTGACTTGCGCCACCATCCGCGAAGCTGAAGCGATGGCGGAAAGCGGCGTGGAGGATATCCTGATCGCCAATGAAATGGTCGGCGAGCGCAAGATTTCGCGGCTAGCCCGGCTCTGCCGCCTGGCCGACGCCAAGGTCATCGTCGACAACGAAGACAACGTCCGTGAACTGAGCGCGGCGGCCCGCAGGCATGGCGTGCGGATCGGTATTTTGATCGATGTCAATTGTGGCATGAACCGCACCGGACTGCTGCCGGGACCGGCGGTCGTCGATCTCGCGCAAGCCGTCGATCAAAGCGAGGGGCTGCGCTTCCTGGGTCTGATGACCTGGGAAGGCCATACTCTAGCGCTGGCCGACCCCGAGGCGCGCGCGCGGGCAACCAAGGGCTCTATTTCGCAAGTGGTAAACATGGCTGACGCCTGCCGAGCGGCCGGGTTGGAGGTGTCCATCGTTAGCGGAGGCGGCAGCGGCACCTACAAGACGACGCCTTTCATCAAGGGCATGACCGAGATTCAAGCCGGCGGCGCCATATTCTGCGATGTCATTTATCAAAGTTGGGGCGTAGAAACAACACCCTGCCTCTTTGTCAAGACCATCGTCAGCAGTCGGCCCACGCCTGATCGCATCGTTGTCGACGCCGGTTTCAAAGCCCTGCCTGTCTGGCACGCTCGGCCCAGAGGCATCAACCTGGGAGCCGTCAAAAGCCACGTTTCATCGGCCGAGCATGGCATCATCACACTTGAAAATGCCGATGAGCGAGTCCAAGTGGGCGATATGCTTGACTTTATCGTGGGTTATACCGACAGCACGATTATCTTGCATCGAAAGCTGCATGGCATTCGTCAAGGCGCAGTTGAAGTCGAGTGGGATGTGCTTTAGCCGAGCGTAGCCATGCTCCGCCGATCCCGACGGCAGATCTCAAGCAACCGAGGCTAGACTCGACGCCGATGTCGCCAAGACCACGCGGCAGAATCGCTTGTCACACATGCGCAACAGGTACACTCACACGTCTTTCCCTCGATGACTCGCGGAGGCATAACGACATGGGCGGCCGATACTCCGACGGTGGATCAGACGGTCATGCGGGTTGCCTCCCAGACTGCAAAGCTACTGGTATCTGGCTAAATGAATCAGCGCTTTCGCGAAGCATCGCATCAAAGCTGAGGTCGATACTGGGGCGCTTGGGAGAAAAGGTGCGCGCTCAAGGACCGCTCTTACGCGCTTAAAGCTTTTGTACGGCGGTTTGCGTGGAGGCGACGTGGAGTTCAGGCGCTTGAGGGATCAACTCACTATCTGTCAGAAAACGAAAATGAGCGAATTAGCCTTAGCTCTTCTTCATCGTAGGGTTTCCCGTCAGCATGGAAAACGTCATGCTGCCAAGCGGCGCTGTTGGGGGTGTTGAACTCCCGCCGCCAATCGAGATAGGTTTGTGTGCGCCCGGCGACCAAACCCCAGTTGTACCAGCCGATGCGCTCGCGCGCGAAGACAGGCAATACCAGTTGCACAGTTTGGCCCGCCACTCGGCGCAACCATTCCGTGCAGAGTACCGGACGGCCGTAAGCCTGGCAGCGCTGTATAACCGCCTCGATGATTTCGGTTTTTGCCATTCTCTGTACCTGGCAATATTTTCTCATTACTTTATTGGTTCTACTTCTGTGGTCTTCTAATTGGTTGCGGGCGACCCAAGGGTCGCTCTTACAAAGTCTCGGTTACTACAGTATGACACTGGCAAGCGTTCCCGCGTCCGCGCCGTCCTCGTCAAGAATGTTCAGACGCAACTGGGTCGCTCCACCGATAGTTGCGCAACGGCATCAACATTTAAGGATCGCAGTGGCGACACCGGCCCCAGATCAACTGTGTTGAGTACACTACCGGCGCCGTCTGCAAATTCAAGTTGGGCCCGGCCCTCATGGAAGCAGCCGAAGACACGGCGCAGACTTGCCGTTCCAGGGGTACGTGGATCTATGGACCGCAAAAACAGAAGCGAGACCGGATACACTGCTCCACATCACCTAGACCGGCCGCTCGCCAAACGCATCGATGGTCATTTTGCGCAGCGCGTCAGCCTTGACAAGGTGGTCAGCATCTCACTGGTCAATACGGAGCCGATTAATGATGGCAGTCTGCCGCTGTCTGAGCACATCGACGTGATGGCAACAATGGATTTCGACTGCAATAAAGCTTCAGCTATCGGCTGGACGGCGGCATCCCGCTAGGCAGCATGAAATAGGCTGGTTCACCCATAGCGAAATCCACACCAGCTGCCCGATCACCGAGATCATGGTCTGTCGCATGCATGGCCATGTGCCGATCATGTTCTTTTACCCGGAGTTGGAGAGAACCTCGCTGGAAGCGTTTCGGCATTTCCAGATATCCGATGGCGAAATTCCTTTTTCCTAATATGGGAGGCGGTTTGCCTGGCAATTTCACTTTTCCCACAGCGCATCGCCTGGGCGCAACTGCCATCCCAGCGAGATGACGGAGATGTCGTCTTGTAAATCACAAAGTGAAGAGGCGAAGTTTTGCCGCTACCGACGAGTGGCTGGTCTCTGACAGCAAACCTGATTATCGACTGTTACTAGCGGATTGCGCTCTCGGGATTTACAATCCAGCCTGCATTCGATAATTAGGCGCTTTCGCTTATGTTCTTTCTGGTATGCATGACTTGTGGACGAACCTGCGACGACCTGAGTGTGGCGAGTTGCCCGTATGACGGGGGCGTCCTGGATGTGCGTTACGATTCAGACGGATTCCCGCTTCAGCCGCAGTTGCCCGGCATCTGGCGATACGCCGCCCGCCTGCCATTGACCGATGCAAAACATATTATCAGCTTGGGAGAAGGCGACACGGCACTCTTGCCTTCGGCGCAGTTGGGGCCTGACATCGGGCTTCCGCGGCTCTATTTCAAGAACGAAGGACTGAATCCGACTGGCTCCTACAAAGACCGCATCGCATCGGTTGGCATCACCTATTTGAGACAGTTGGGGCGAGAGGCATGGGCGGCCACCTCATCAGGTAATGCCGGCGCATCTTTGGCTGCCTACGGCGCGCGCGCGGCTGTTGACGGTTATCTCTTCACGCTGGAACGGGCGCCCCGAGCTAAGATCGCGCAGATCCTCGCTTATGATCCGCGGGTGATGTCCGTCAAAAGATTGGGCTATGATCCCATCGCTGAGCAAGCGACTTGGGCCAATATAGCCGCCCTGTGCGACGCCAAGGAATGGTTGATGCTGATTACAGCGCGCAGCAACAGCCCGCAGGCAATGGAAGGCGCTAAAACCATAGCTTATGAAGTCAGCCAGCAGATGAATGGCGAAGCGCCCGATGTCGTTTATGTGCCTGTCGGCGGCGGTGGCTTGTTGAGTTCCATTTGGAAGGGATTTAAGGAGTGGCGCCGGGCTGGGAAAATCGCGCGTCTCCCGCGGATGGTCGCTGTGCAGCCAATGGGTTGCGATCCGATCACTCAAGCCTGGCAGGCGGGCCGCCCCGTTGAGCCATTGGACGACTGCACCAGCGCCGTTTCCGGCATTATTCTGACATCTCCACCCGATGGCGAGCTGGTATTAAATGACTTGCGCGAGTCGGATGGCTGGGCGCGTTCAATCCCCGACGAGGTTACTTACCAGGCGCAGGCGGAACTGGCCAGCTATGAAGGTCTTTTCGTAGAGCCGGCGGCGGCTGTCGTCTGGGCGGCGATCAAGGCGGATCGGCAGAGCGGGCGTCTCAAGGGAGATGAGACTGTCGTCGGCATTCTGACCGGCATAGGGTTTAAGGACAGCGCAGCTGTACAGAAAATGACCGACGACAAGTCACTGCCTATGATAGAAGCCAGCGAGATTCTTCATATCTCGCCGAACTGATTTCATCAGCTCAGAATACACTGAAGGTATAGGACATCAGGGAAGATCGTCAAGGCAATAATCGATGAGCGGGCGACTGCGAGACAAAGTGGTCATAATCACCGGCGGAGGCACCGGCATCGGCTGGGGCATCACGCAGAGCTGCGTCCGCGAGGGCGCTATGGTGGCGCTGGCGCAACTTCCCGCGGATATCGAGATCGCTGACGACAAGGTCGCGGAATTAAAAGGCGCCGGACACCGCGTTTTGGCAATCGGCTGCGATATCACCGAGCGGGTCCAGGTCAAAGCAATGGTCGCGCGGGCAGTTGCAGCCTTTGGGCGTCTTGATGTGATGGTCAACAACGCCGCGCTGACAGGGTCTACTTTGGGCGTGCGACCCTTTCTCAATGAGACCGATGATCACTGGCGCAAGATAATTGATGTCAATCTCAGCGGGGCCTTCATCTGTACGCAGGAAGCCGCCTTTCAAATGGTCAAGCAAGGCAATGGCGGCAGCATCTTAACGATCTCGTCAGTGGCGCAATATGCCGCGCAAGAGAACGCCACCCCATACTGCGCCGCCAAAGCCGGGCTGGACGGATTATGCAAAGGAGCCGCTATTGAACTTGCAGCTCACAATATTCGCGTCAATCTGGTTGCGCCCGGTGACATCTTCACCGAGGCAAACGCCGACATTGTCGACGAAGTCACGGAATCAGGCGGGACCGGACGTTATTTCCGCGATACGCCTTTGGGGCGGCGTGGCGGCGTCGGCGAAATCGGCGATGTTGTGGCTTTCTTGGCGAGTGATGAAGCGAGCTTCGTAACCGGCGCCACCTGGCTCGTTGACGGCGGATTCTTGAGTTATTGAGGCGGCCAATGCACATCCGAGATTTTGAACTCGACGAGCTGCCGCATGCTGGAAAGCAGTCGGCCTGGCTGGATATCGGCAGGCGTCCCGACGGGGACAATTGGCGGCTGCCGCTTTTGACCGTAATCGGGGCCGAAGATGGGCCGACGCTGCTGGTTTTAGCCGGCGTGCACGGTGATGAATACGAGGGGATTGCCGCCATCCCGCAGGTTTACAGCGAGACCGAGCCACAGGATCTGCGCGGCAGGCTGGTCATGGCGCCGGTCTGCAACATGCCCGCATACGAAGCGGCCCAGCGCAGCAGCCCAATTGACGGTCTCAACCTGGCGCGAGTTTTTCCAGGCGATATCGATGGTACGATCACGAGGCAGATTGCGGGCTGGCTTTGCCAGAAACTGCTGACGCGCGCCGACTTTCTCATCGACTTGCATACGGGCGGTATCGCCTATGAATTGCCAACGCTCATCGGGTATGCGCACGACGATGGCGAGCTTGGCCAAGCCTCACTTGAGGCGGCAGCGGCCTTTGGCGCGCCGGTCATGTGGGGGCATCCGCTGCCGCTTCCCTCCGGGCGCAGCATATCAGCCGCGACATCTATGAGTATACCGTCACTGTATACTGAAGCCCCCGGCGGCGCCGGAAGCGATCCTGATGTGGTCGCCTGCTTTCGCGATGGCGTCTTGAATGTGATGAAGCATTTGGACATGCTAAGCGGAGACTTGAACCGGCGCCAACTCACACATCATCTGGTCGGTGATGGCAATCTTGATACGGTCATTGACGCGCCGGTCGACGGATTCTTCCAGCGCGAAGTTACATTGCTGGAGAATGTCAAGGCAGGCCAGCGTCTCGGTGCAATCGTGGACGCAGCCGGCGTAGAGTCGGCACAGGTTGACGCCGACCAGGACGGCGTGATTATCATGCTGCGCGGCCTCCCACGTGTGAAGGCGGGCGATGGCATCGCACATATTACGCGGTCATTTCGTCCGCGTTCACAAGATTAAAGGCAGGCATAAGCATGTCAGGAAACACTGCTGCTTCTGGCGCGCGAATCGCCATAGGCGGCATCCTGCATGAGACCCACACTTTTATGGAGCGACGCACTGCGCTGGCGGACTTCGCAACTCAATCTTTGCATTTTGGCGAAGACATACTCTTATCCATGCGGAATTCGCGCACCGGCATCGGCGGCATGATCGACCGCGCGATCGAATACAATTGGCAGCTTCTGCCCACCTTGTACGCCGCTGCCATGCCCGCTGGCATTGTCACAAAGGCCGCTTATCGCGAGCTCCTTAGCGAGCTAACTCATCGACTTTCGCGGCGCCTGCCGGTCGATGGGGTTTTGTTGACCTTGCATGGCGCGATGGTTGCCGAGGGCGAGCTCGACGCCGAAGCGGATATCGTGGCCCAGGTCCGCGCCATTGTTGGCGATGGGACGCCAATCGTCGTCCTGCTGGATATGCACGGCAATATCAGTCCGCGCCTGGTTGAATTGGCGGACGTGCTGATGGCATACAACAGTAATCCGCACATTGACGCCTATGCCCGCGGGGTTGAAGCGGCGGAGATCATGGCGCGCTTATTGCGGCGCCAATTACAGCCGATGTCCGCTTATGCTCGCCCGGCCTTGCTGCTCCCGGCGCAAAGCACCGCTACCGAATCACCGCCTCTCTCGCTGGTTCACGTCCGCGCCGCCGAAATCAAGGCGGACGAAGCCGTAATCAGCATCGCAGTGATGGCCGGCTTCGCTTATGCCGATACGCCGTTCACCGGCCCAAGCATTATCGTCACAACCGATGGTCAATCGGAACTTGCGCAAAACTATGCGACTGAGCTCAGCGATCTGCTATATCGCCATCGCGAGAGCGCCTTGCCGGTTTTCCTGTCACCTTTGGATGCCGTCGCAGAAGCAAAAGAATCTGACAGCGGCCCGGTAATGCTGGTGGATTCGGCGGACAATATTGGTGGCGGCACAACCGGCGATGGCACCGATGCGTTAGCCGCGATGCTGGCTCATGATGTCCGCGAAGGCACAATTGTACTGGCTGATCCGGAGGCGGTCGCTATCTGCTGGCGCGCCGGAAGAACGGCGGATGTCACCGTGAAGGTAGGGGGCAAAGCCGACGACTGGCATGGGCAGCCGATAACCGTGACCGGAACCGTGCGCGCCGTATCGGACGGGGTATTCGAGTGTGAGCTGGCTGACAACCACTTCGCCTCGTTCTACGGCAACACCGTCGATATGGGCCGGTCTGTCTGGCTTCGCGTGGGAGGCGTCAACATCCTCTTGACCGAGCGCAAGACCCCGCCGATGGATCTGGCGCAATTGCGTCACATCGGCATTATCCCCGAAGCGCAGAGCATGATCGTGGTCAAGTCGGCAGTGGCCTATCGCGCTGCCTATATGCCCATTGCCGCCGAGGCTATCGAGATGGACACGGCCGGTTTTCCCGCTGGATTGAGCAAGGTCTAGGGCATGCATCACTCGCGCCGATAACGTCGACCGTCGGTTAGTCGCCCTCAACTGATTTTGGCGAAATAGTCGATCCGCCCGATTGCTCCGGCAGGTTCCCTGCGATCTTTTGCGCACTCAGAATTTATTGGTTACAATCCATATTGTGAATGGCGTTCATATATATGAACAGATTCGGCGCGGTGCGAAAATCGGCAAGTGAACTGTAGTATATGAGCGACAAGGAAAAGATACCGGTGCCCACGATCGAAAGGGCCTTCCTCATCCTCGAGGCGCTTTCGGAAGCGGAAAGCGGCAGCGGCATCTCCCAATTGAGCAAGGAACTGGGACTGGCCAAGAGCACGACCTTCAACATTTTGACATCGCTGACACAGTTGGGATATTGCTACAAATCGACCGCGGACGGCAAGTTTCACTTGAGCTTGAAACTTTATTCGCTGGGCAGCGCGGCCGCCGAACGCATGGATTTGCGCCGGATCGCCGCCTCGATTTTACGCGACTTGGCGGATCGCACCGGCGAGACGATCAATCTGGGCACGATCCAAGGTGATGAAGCGGTCTACATTGATTGCCTGCCCAGCAGCCATCCGGTCACCGTGGTGACCTGGCCCGGACAGCGCTTGCCCTTGCATAGCACCGCCCTGGGCAAGGCGCTTTTGGCCTGGCGCCCGGTTGACGAAGCGCAAATGATCCTGGCCGGCAGCGACCTCAAAGCATTCACGCCGGCGACGGTCACGTCGATCCCGCAAATCCTGAGGGAATTGGGGCGCGTGCGCGAGGATGGATACGCGCTGGACAACGAAGAAGACGCCTTGGGCATGTGCTGCATCGGCGCGCCGGTATTCGATCAAAGCGGAAGGGCAGTCGCGGCGATCAGCCTGACGGCGCCGGTTCAACGATTGCCGGAGGGCGATTTCGGACGAGCAGGGGGGCAGGTCATTGAAGGCGCGAGGCAAATCTCCAGGCGGCTGGGTTATATGCCGGTAGCGCATTCGCTGGCCTTGGCGAATTAAACGGCGAGGTCGATGATGTCGCGGTATCAGCGATCGGCAGAATTATTCGAGCGAGCGCAGGCATCGCTGGCGGGTGGCGTGAGCAGCAACGTTCGCGCTCTTGCGCAGCCGCCGCTATACTTTCGCAGCGCTACCGGCACGCGTTTGGTCGATGCCGATGAGAACATCTACCTCGATTTCACACTCTCACAAGGACCAATGTTTCTTGGGCATAGCCCAGCTTCGGTGCTCGATTTTGTCAATCAGGCAATGCGTGCCGGTCAACTTTATGGCGCGCAGCATGAACTGGAAATCGAACTGGCCGAGCGATTTCAGCGCATCGTGCCCTGTGCCGAACTTGTACGTTTCTGTAATTCGGGATCCGAAGCGGTACATGCAGCGATACGCGCCGCGCGGGCGGCAACAGGAAGACCAAAGGTCCTGAGGTTCGAAGGCCATTATCACGGCTGGTATGACGAAGCGCTCGTCAGCGCCGCGCCGTCATTGGAGCAAGCGGGACCAAGAGAAGCGCCAAGCCCGGTCCTCGGATCGGATGGGCAGTTGGGTAGCTCCGGCGCGAATATCATCATACTGCCCTGGAATGATGTGGACCTGCTGCGGACAACACTTCGTCGACGTGGGAGCGAAGTGGCCGCCGTCATTATGGAACCGGTCATGTGCAACAATGCTTGCATTCCGCCTCAACCGGGTTATCTGGAGGCGGCGCGCGATCTCTGCACAGAACATGGGATCGTTCTAATCTTTGATGAAGTGATCACCGGCTTTCGCCTGGATCTGGCCGGGGCGCAAGGCTTCTTCGGCGTCACGCCTGATATGGCGACTTTCGGCAAGGCGATGGCTAATGGATTTCCCGTTGCCTGCCTGGCGGGCAAGCGCACCTTGATGGAGCCCATCGCTAATCTTCAAGTGAATCACTCGGGCACCTACAACAGCAACGTAATGGTCACCGCAGCGGCTCATGCCACCATCTCTGAGTTGGAGAATCTGGATTACCAGAGCGTCTACCGTCTCGGCGAAGCGCTGATGAACGGCTTGCGCGAGTTGGCGGCGAAGGCTGGGTTGTCGGTCCTAGCGCAGGGCTTCGGGCCGGTCTTCCATTTGGCTTTCACCGAGCGCGATTCGATCGTCGATTACCGCGACAGTCTTGAGAATGACGCGCAGCGCAACCGTGAATTCGTGGGCGCGATGCTGGACAGAGGCATCCGTCTGCTGTCGCGCGGATTATGGTACCTTTCGGCCGCGCATACTGAAGCCGATATCCGACGGGCGCTTGCTGCGGCGGAAGATGTTTGGAGCGCCGGATGAGATCTACCGCTTCGGCACTGAAATTGCGCTGTTATTGATGGAAGCGCCTATGCAGTTGCTTAGAGACAATAACGAAAACATGGAAGATCCTAAAATGACGATATCGACTCACGATTTTGCCGAGCAGCGCCGTAACCTCGCGCATGATTTCCACCGGCCTGTCTATCATTTTATTGGACCCTCGAGTTGACCGATCGCGCCCTGTTGGAGCGGGTCGAGCCTTTCCTGCAAGCCGAATGGGATGATGTCGTGGCCGCGCCGGCCGTCTGGGGCGAAGCCGAATACATCTTGCCCGAGCGGCTGGGCGCCCGCCCCACGCTGGAGATCAA
>JAJEBE010000061.1 GCA_022822545.1 Anaerolineae bacterium | reverse complement strand
TTGATCTCCAGCGTGGGGCGGGCGCCCAGCCGCTCGGGCAAGATGTATTCGGCTTCGCCCCAGACGGCCGGCGCGGCCACGACATCATCCCATTCGGCTTGCAGGAAAGGCTCGACCCGCTCCAACAGGGCGCGATCGGTCGCCGTCACCGGCGCGACATCGTCGTAGAAGCCGGGCACGCTGACCGTCCCGTTCTCATCGTGCAGCTGGGCCAAGATTTCCGTCAGGGCTTGAATTGGATTGTGCACCGAGCCGCCCCAGTGGCCGCTGTGCAGGTCGCTGACCGGCGCGCTGACGTGCAATTCGAGAGCGGCGATCCCACGCAAGCCGTAAGTGAGGCTGGGCTGGTCCGGCGCCAGGATCGCGCCATCGGAGACCATGGCGATATCGGCCGCCAGCCGCTGCGGATGCTTGGCGACGAAGGCGTTGATATTCTCCGAGCCCGATTCTTCTTCGCCTTCCAGCACCACTTTGATATTGACCTTGGGTTTCTCGTCCGCCGCCAGCCAGGCTTCCACCGCTTTCAGGTTCGACATCACGTGCAGCTTGCTGTCGACGGCGCCGCGGCAATAGAGCCGGCCGTCCTTGATAGTCGGCTCAAAGGGGTCGGTATGCCAGCCATCGGCGACCTCGGCCGGCTGCACATCGTAGTGGCAGTAGATCAGGATCGTGGGCGCGCCGGCGCCGGCGCCATGCCACTCGCCGAGGACCAGCGGGCAGCGGCCTTCCGGCAGCAAGATCACTTCGGCGCTGTCCATGCCAATGCGCAGCATCATCGCGCGCAGCCAGTCGGCGGCCGCGGCCACATCCCGGGCGTGCTGCGGCTGTGTGCTGATCGTGCGGATGCGCAGCAATTCCTGATATTCTTCGAGGAATCGCTCCTGATTTTCCCTGGCATATTCATACGGCGTATTCATGTCTTGTCCCCACGATCATATCATTTTGCAGGCGATGGCATCATACACCGAGCGCGCCCGCCTGTGTATCCGCTGGATTGCGGCTAGCCTCGGCGCAATATCAATACCTCTGCGCTGGCGGTGAGCGCCTGCGCGGCCCTCGGCGGCAAAATCAAGCTCGGCCGCGATTGTCCGGCTAACCCGCCGCATAGACCGTCTCCGCGCCGCGGCTGGCTTTGGTGACGTAGAGCGCCGGGTCATGGCCGGTCGCCGCTTGGTAATTCGCCGCTGTCCGCTCGCTGAAGGCGGGCGCCTCGTCCGCTTCCACCAGGGCCACCGCGCAGCCGCCGAAGCCGGCCCCGGTCATGCGCGCGCCATAACAAGCGGCGTCGGCGTTGGCGCAATCGACGATGGCATCCAGCGCCGGGCTGGATACCTCGAAGTCATCGCGCAGGCTGAGGTGGCTGGCGATCATGAGTTGACCGAGCAAATCGGCATCGCCCCGGTCCATCGCCTGGCGCGCCTTGAGCGTCCGCGCGTTCTCGCTGATGACATGCCGCGCCCGCTTGCGGACAAGCGGCTCCAGTTCATGCTCGCGCTCCAGGAATGTCGGTAGGTCGATATCGCGCAGGGCTTTGACGCCGAAGCGCCGCGCCGCCGCCTCGCATTGGGCCCGGCGCTCGTTGTAGGCCGAATCCACCAGGCCGCGCCGCGTGCCGGTATCGAGGATGACCACCGCCGTCCCCGCCGGCAAAGGCGCGGTGGCCGTCTCCAGGCTGCGGCAATCGATCAGCAGGGCGCGGTCTTCCACCCCGGCCGCCGAGATCATCTGGTCCATGATGCCGCAGTTGACGCCCAGCCAGTCGTTCTCGGCTCGCTGGCAGGTCAGCGTCATCGCTGCCGCGTCCCACTCAAAGTCGGAGACGCAGTAGAAAGCGCGGGCCGCCGCCAGCTCCAGCGCCGCCGATGAGGACAGGCCGGAGCCGATGGGCACATCGCCGCTGATGACGCCTTCCCAGCCATTCAGCGCATAACCGCGTTCCTGCAATGACCAGGCCACGCCGGTGAGATACCCGTCCCAGTCCACTTCCGCCGGCCGCCGCAAATCGTCGAGGGCGAATTCGCGCTGGTCCTGCATGTCAAGCGAGAGCGCCAGCAGGCGCTTGTCAGCGCGGGGGCGCAGGGCGATCCAGGCGGCGCGGTCGATGGCCAGGGGAAAGACGAAGCCGTCGTTGTAGTCGGTGTGCTCGCCGATGAGGTTGACGCGGCCGGGGGCGCGGACGATGAAAGCGGGCTCTTCGTTGAAGGCATTTCGGAAGGCCTGTTTGACTTGATTTGCAAGTGACATTGTTCTCCAAGTCGAATCGTTGATTTTCGCGGGTATTGTAGCGCAGATGGTCGAGTTGTTGACACGGCGCGGGGGCGGGGAAATGAAATTGCGAATGTGTATAGATACAGTATGTATAGGCAGGGGGGGGTGGGGGTGTTTTTCAGCGCAGAAGGCGCAAAGATTTTTTTCACCACAGAGGACAGCGAGGTAAAAGAGAGGACACAGAGGATTTTCACCGCAGAGGCAGGGAGGCACAGAGTGGTTTTCAGCGCAGGGGGCGCGTAGACACAGCCCGCCGGCGCAGAGGACACAAAGATTTTTTTCACCACCGAGGACAGCGAGGGAAAAGAGAGGGCATAGAGGGTTTTCACCACAGAGGCACAGAGGCACGGAGGGTTTTGGGCGGAGCGGCGGCGTGCGCAGGCGGGCGACATGGTATGTCGCCCCTACACCGATTCGCATTTGGCGGGATGGGCGGGTCATCAGGCGAAGGCGATGCGGGGGCCGGTGAATTGTTTGCCGTGCCAGGCCAGGGCGGCGGCGATGACGGTGTCGTCGTGGCGGCCGGGCGGGGCGCCGTAGCGGTAGCCGCCGCCGGGCAGGCGTTCCAGT
>JAJEBE010000030.1 GCA_022822545.1 Anaerolineae bacterium | reverse complement strand
GGTGACGACACGCTCCGGCAGCCAGTTGTTGCCCTGCTGCCGCACCTCGAAATAATGGCTGTCATGCAGTCTTTCCCTTGACACTCTGAAGCGGGGCCACTTGTGAAGAAGCGAGAATTCGCGCTCCAGCACATTGTCCAGATGGTCCATGGCTGCATCCATGGGCAATGCCGTCTCGAAACGAAGAGCCTTGCTTGGCTTGCGCTTCAGCTTAAGACGCTTCTTCATTCCTTTGTCCTAGATGGTACGTTCTCCACTTGCTGAATATTATGCTTGGTCGATTGAGGCGGAACATCAGCTGGATGGGCCTGCGCGGCTGAATACTGTTTCAGTTGAGTTTGCTGCCGCCGGGCGATCAAGTTGCGGTCTTCCTGCCGCGGCCGGATAGCGCGCTCGATGCGCTCAAGCGCCGGATCGCGCGTGACCTTCCGGTTGCTGCTCAAAGCGGCAAAGATAAAGGACAGCAGGACGAAAGCGCCCGTCAGCGCCAGTTGCTCCGGCTGCAGTTCGCCGCGGCTCATCGCCAGGAGCGCAATGCCGGCAACCAGCAAGGCAAAACCGAACATAATATGAGGTATATGCGCCGCGCCCTTCAACTCGCAGTCAACCAAGGTGGTTTCCTCATCCACTTCGCGGATCTGTCCCGTGACGACCCGCACATAACGAATCGGCATACGGTGGTCCCGCACAAGTTCGCGCAGCTCAAAGTAGATGGTGTCGTCCAGTTTTTCGCTGGATACCTGGTAAAGCGCTCTGCGTTGCAGGCCCCAGACCTCGCGCGGCAGCAGGTCCTGCAAGCGCGCCATAGCCAACTCAGCCGGTAGCGGCGTCTTGAAGCGGTAGTGCTCTCGGCGTCCCGGTGTTGGCGATTTATTCATGCCTCGTCAGCCTGGCATAAGGCGGCGCTGCGATTAAGGTGTAGACTATAGCAGATCTTGACGTACAGACCGCCGCGAGCGATTCCAGCTATGCGCCTTCTGCTTTTTAACCTCATGACGGACGAAAGCGATCCCGTGCTCGGCTTCGCCTGTGGCTGGATCCGCGCCTTGGCAGCGCGCTGCGAGTTCGTCGATGTCATCACCATGTATCGCGGCGCGTATCAACTGCCGGCCAACGTCCGCGTCTACTCGGCCGGGCGGGAGCGGGGCTGGAGCAAAGCCCGGCGTCTCGCTCGTTTCTATCGTCACTTGCTGCCGCTGCTGGCGGCGCGGCGCTATGAGGCCTGCTTCGCGCATATGATGCCGCTTTTCGCCGGCCTGGCAGGACCGCTGCTCAGGGCGCGGGGCATCCCCACCGTGCTCTGGTACACGCACCGGCAGCGCTCGGCGCAACTGCGGCTGGGCATGGCGATGTCGCGGCGGGTCGTCAGCGCGGACGCGAGCAGCTTCCCCTACGCGACTGAGAAGCTGCGCGTCATCGGGCATGGCATCGACAGCGAGTTCTACGCGCCGCCGCCTCCTGGCGAGGGATGGGCTGGGGATGGAGGGGAGCCGCTGGTGGTGCAGGTGGCGCGGCTGGCGGCGATCAAGCATCAGGCGACGACGATTGAGGCGGCGGCCGGGAGCGAGGCGCGTCTGGCGCTGATCGGCGGGGCGCAGCCGGGGGCGCCGCGGGCTTACGAGCGGAGGCTGCGGGACTTGATACGCCGGCTGGGGCTGGAGGAACGCTGCCAACTGCTCGGCGATTTGCCAGCGGCGGAAGTGCGCGATTGGTATCGGCGAGCGGCGGTCGCGGTGAATACGAGTCCGGTCGGGCTGTTTGACAAGGCGGCGCTGGAGAGCATGGCTTGCGGCAGGCCGACGGTCGTCTGCAATCCGGCTTTCGCGCCGCTGCTGGGCGAGTATCGCGATTTGCTGCTGGCGGAGGGGCCGGAGGACATCGCGGGATTGCGCGAGCGGCTGCTGCGTTTGTTCGCGCTGACGGCGGCTGAGCGGGCGGAGATCGGCGGGCGGCTGCGGGAGAATGTGGCGCGGGAGCATAGTTTGCCGCGGCTGATCGAGCGGCTGCTGGCGGTGCTGGAGACGGGGGAGTTGCCGGCGCCGGAGCAAAGCGCATAAACGTATTGCGCGGGGTTCGACAGGATTTTGCCGCCGAGGACACCGAGTATTGGAGCGGGCGCAGAGCGGGCGACCCAAGGATCGCCCGTACGGATGTCACCCGGGCAAAGCATCAGCCAGCGTAGCTCCAGCCGAGCTCGGTGAGGGAGAGCATATCGGGCGGCGCGCCTTCTTTGATGATTTCGGCGTTGATGGCTTCGCCGACGATGATATCGTGATCGCCGCTGACATCGACGATTTGCGTCACCTTGCATTCGATATAAGCGGCGGCGCCGGCGAGGACGGGCACGCCGGTTTCGGGCGCGGCGCTGTATTCGGCTGCGTCCATCTTGTCGGGCTTTTTGGCGCGGCCGCTGGTGACGGGCATGATGGCGTCGGAATCGGCCTGGAGGAAGATATTCAAGCCGAAGACGCCGCCGGCGGAAACGAGGCCGTGGGAATAGCAGGATTTTTGGATGCCGACCGCGATGAGGCGGGGGGCGTAGGACATCTGCGAGACCCAGTTGACCACCATGGCGTTGACGTCGGCGCCGCTCTTGGTGGTGAAGGCGTAGAAGCCGTAGGGCATCATTTTGAGCGCGTCTCTGATTTTGTCGTCTGACATGTTCGGTTTCTCCTGAGATATTTCCTCGATTCACGGTTCACTATATCAGCGCTGTTTTGCCTTGTCCAATTGCGCCAATACAGGGCAATCGCTTCAAGTTATGTCTTGGCGCCGGGCGCAGCGACTTGTGGTTTCGGGCGACATGGTATGACTTCCCGACAGATCGTTGCTTTAGCGAAGTTATCATGCAGTCGGCAGTCAGCCAGTCTCGGTAAGTATTTGTTTTCGGTTTGTACATTGTCCGAAACGGACAAAGGCGGACATGGGAAAATACTATTTGGACATAAGAGGCGGTTTTCCAGGCGAAACGGACAAAAGGCAGGCGGCGGCCGGTATGAATTTGGTATGTCGGGGCAGCGGTGCAAGGGCCGGCATACGAGCGGGAATCGGCGGGGGGCATGGGTTGGGCGCCGCGATTGAGAACTTGCGCTAATTGATCCATAGGGAGAGTGTAGCATGATTTTGAGTAGAAAGAAAGAACAAATATTCGCATTTTTTCGAGGTCGGCGAAAAGCGATTTCCGGGGTTTGGCAGGGTCGCGCAAGTCACGCAGACATTGACCTTCGACACTGACCCTCGGCGCGCTCGGCGGCGAAATAGAGATTGAAACTTGTCTTCGCGGCGGATGTCAATTTTGAAGCGATTGCCCCGGCGCCAATACTGATAGTGGCATATTTGCGGGCGACCTGGCAGATCGCCCCTACAAATTCTGGCGGGGGGGGGCAGGCGGTTTGCCCGTAGAGTTCCCGATTGGGCGAGATTGGCAGGACAGAGCCGCGAGAGATTCAGCAGTCATCAGGCCGGCTTATCCAGCTTGAGCGAGATTTCTTCGAGGACGAGCAGGATCCTTTCTTCCGTGGTCGGTTCGGGTTCCGGCTCCGGCTCAGGTTCAGGCTCGGGGACGACTTCTTCTTCGTCGCCGTCAAGCATATCGCCGATGTCATCGACCGCTTCATCGAGCTTGTTGACGAATTTGATGAGCAGGAAGATGGCGGCGGCGGTGATGCCAAAGTCGATGACGACATTGACGAAGTTGCCGATGTTGATGGTGGCGACTTCGGCAGAGGCGCGGCCGAAATTGAGCAGATCAAGCGGGATGACCCAGTGGGAAAAGTCGAGGCCGCCGGTGAGTTGACCGATGGGAGGCGTGACGACATCTTTGACCAGCGAGGTGGTGATGCCTTTGAAGGCGGTGCCGATGATGATGCCGACGGCGAGGTCGACGACATTGCCGCGCATGATGAACTTTTTGAATTCTTCGATTATGCCGCTCATGGTTCGTTCTCCTGGAATCGTGGCTGGTTTCATTGTAGCAGGGGAATTCACCACAGAGGCACAGAGGCGCGGAGGTTTTTCACCACAAAGACACGAAGGGCACAAAGATTATAAGAACCACAGAGATCACAGAGGGCACAGAGGGGTTTCACGACAGAGGGCGGGGATTTCCATACTTCTTTTGACTGGCTAGCCTGGCGAGATTATAATGGATGCAGGCTTAAGGAGACGGCGCATGGCGACCCAGGATGTTCGTTTGGAGTTGATACAGCATGAATACAGCGGCATGCGCAATGCCGTGCATACTCTGATGGATCGCATGGATGGCTACGAGTCCGCTTTGCTGGGTTTGACGGAAGCCGTCAGCCAGAACAGCGAGCGGCTGGAGCGTTTAGAAGCGGTGGTCGCGGAGAACCGGGAATTGATCCTGGCGAACCAGCAGCGGCTGGTTGCGATTGAAAGCAAGCTGGACCGGCTCATGGCGCACCTGGACGTGCCGCCCAAGCCGCCGGCGGGCTTCGTCAAGGAGTGAGGGCTGGGGGATTTTACCACCGAGTACACCGAGTACGCCGAGGGCATAGAGAGGATTCACCACAGAGAGCGCGGAGAGTTTTCTGCGCGGGCATAAAGGACAGCGGGCGTCAACGCGCTCTGTTTGACGCAAAATCATGGCGCGGGTAAGATAGCGTTCAGTAGGCTCAGATTGAATCAGCAGAGGGGAACGAGTGGCGATTGCTGAGATTCGCCTAAAGCGAACGGAACAGGATATTGAGACGCTGCGCAGTACGCAGAGCGCTCTCATGGATCGAATCGGCAGCCTCTCGGAAACACTGGAAGAAGCGCGCGATATCGCCCTCGACAATCGGTCGCGACTGGACAAAATTGAACTCAGGTTGGACCGGCTTGAGGAGCTTGCGCTCGAGAATCGCGCCATTCTCTTCGCTATCGCCGATCACTTGGACCTCAGTTACGAGAAGCCGGACCGCGACTCTCAGTTGGATTGAGCCGTCCGCGCGGTGATTCGCTGCGGGGGCGGGATGGGTTTTTAGCACAAAGGCAGGAAGGGGATTTTTGAACCACAGAGACCACAGAAGTAAATCCAATAAAGTAATGCAAATTTCGCTAAACCAACGATCTGTAGGGGCGACATACCATGTCGCCCGAAACCACAAGTCGCAGCGGCGGCGGGCGACCAGGTTGGTCGCCCCTACAAGTCGCGCTTTTTTGCATGACTTACTTGCTTTTGCTGAGATCACAGAGAGGGATTTAGCACAGAGGCGCAGAGGGGCTGAGTTACGAGTCAGAAAAAATGTCTCTATACATGAATTTGCGTTGGTATTCTTGCCAATCGATTGATCTATTCATTATGTCTTCGGCGACGTTGTCCAAGAATGGCATCAAAGAGGATTTGAATACGCCTTTTCTTTGAAGCAATTCGAGCAAGTCATCTTTTTTGGAGTAAGGCAACGTTAACTTATAGACGCCACCGTCCGGGATTTTGGCTAGTTCGTTTTCAAATGGCTGATACTTTCCGCATTCATAATATTTTTCATCGGCTTTCCCATCGTATAACCATACGCCAGCTTGCGCGTAAGGAAACGCCATATTGCCGTATAAATGGCGGATAAGGGAAAGACTTGTGGATTTCAAATCATCCACATTTATCGCCCAGACCACCACGCGCTCCGGTTGCATCTTGAGTGGCTTCTCGACATAGGCGGCGAAAAATGCAGCGACTAACGGTTTATAAGTCCAGTCAAGCAGTCTCGTAGGTATACGATGATGTTGTGCAAAACCATAAATTGTTTTGCCCGGACGATGAGAAACTCTGTCGCTGCTATCATAGCTCAACAGGAATTTCATTGTGTCATGAGCAGACAACCCATACACGCCTCCCCCGAAATCCCTTAGGTTTCCTGGGACAGACAATCCAACTTCGTCCGCAAGTGTTTCAAATACCCAGACAAGACAGATTTCGACTGTGACATGCAAGGCTATTTCAACATGGCGTCGAAACTCTTCGTCAGACTTATTTTTCCATTTCGACCTTCTGAAATTGTCTAAGTGGCTTCGATCATTCCAATATGCAAGATGTTCATTGACAAAATCTGTAATCATCGTGTTTCTCATTGCGCTAGGATGAAGCTTCCAATCTTCAGCGTCACTATTCTGTCCGCGAAAGATCCATTTGCTGTCGCCCCAGCGCACATGAAGTTCATCTAACTCTCTGACAAAGCGCTTGGCAGACTTGCAATGCACCGATACTGATTCAAGCCAGTCATTCTGCTCGCTCATAGTTCCTCTTTTCTCTGTGCTCTCTGTGCCTCTGTGGTTCATAAGCGGGCGACATGGTATGTCGCCCCTACGCCGTTCGTGGTGGAGCGGGCGGCCCGGCGGCTCGCCCCTACGCCGTCCGTGGTGGTGCGGGCGACATGGTATGTCGCCCCTACATCTCCTAAGAAGACCCCGCCCGTTCTAGATTCAACGCCAGCAACCGCCTGAGAATCTCTTCCTCGTCATCCAGCACGGCAAGCTCCCAGCCGTAGGCGGCGCAGACGGCTTCGTCCAGGGCGCGGTGCAGGTGGTCGAGGCGGGGCGCGAAGTCGGCGGCGGCGGCTTTGACGCGCATCGCATCGCGGCCGCGGAAGACAGCCAGGGCGTTGTAGAGATTGGTGAGGGTGCGGTCTTTGAGGGCTGCTGCTGAGGGTGGGGCAGTTGGCGGGCGACTTGATAAGTCGCCCCTACACGGCTTGTCTGGGGTAGGCGGATTGAGCCAGGCGGCGCGCTCTTCGTGCAGTTGCTTGGCGGCGGCGCTGATGCGGATGTGGGCGGGATGGGTGCTGTCTTCGCGGCCGGGGGACCAAGGGAAGGGGAAGGTCTCGAAGGTGGTGCTAGCAGAGTATCGTGGACGATCTTCTAGGGCTGTCCCTTTTGCCAATACCCAGATCTCATGAATATATGAGTGCAAGACACCAAAGAAATAATCATCATCACGGGCAATCACAACTAACAAGTTAGAAGGCAGCACTTCTATAGGTTGCCAAACAAAATTTCTATGCTTTGACACAACGGGCGTACAGATAAAGCGCTGCAAATTTGCTAAGGCATTGCGCATACCGGGGCGTGATTCGCCGTGAATCCACCAACGTTCTCTTGTTCTTGCACGACGGTTCTTGTCTCGGACTGGTTTTACATTCTCAAGTACATATCTGTATGGCGCTTCATATTGCTGTGCGTTCTCTAGCGACATTTCGCCAAAATCAATCAGCCAAGTATTGCTTGAATGATGAACAAGGTCATGCGCATTGGCTGTTGGCTTCACAACGTCTGTATTGTTTAGCCCGCTAGAGTTACGGGTCTTACGCAACTCTTCCGCTGTGTCAAAATCAATATCAAACGGACCGCTCTTTTGCACTCCTATGAAACTTAGCTCTTGATTCTCTTCGAGTACGGCGGCGTTAGTAACATCAACTTTTGCAGTCAAATCAGGATTGATATGTCCTGCTGGCAGCCCGTTAAGTATTTTGTCTTGTTCTTTGCCGCTATCAAACCCAATCATTGACACACGCACTGCCGCGCCGTCAAGAATCCAGTCGCGATCTGACCACGCCATGAAAATATCACCAGTCTTTTTTATGCGCCTCAAAACTTCTTGATTCGCCCCGCCGCGAATGGAGTTCGTCGCCAACAGGCCCGCTCGCTTTGCTTTGCCGGTTTCGATTTGTTCGCGCGCAACTTCGTACCAGTACGTCACCAAGTCCGCGCCGCCCGGCACCTGACCATCATAGTATTCACGCAATCTATCAACATAATCGTCGCCCAATTCCCCGCGCATCCGCTTGTCGCCGAGAAAAGGCGGGTTGCCGACGATGACATCGACGGGGGGCCAGTTTACACCCCCACCCCAAACCCCTCCCCCATCAAGAGGGAGGGGCTTTTCGTCGCTATTTGCGAGCTCGTCGTCAGATTCGAGGGAGGGCTTTTCGTCGTCATTAGCGGGCTTGCCGGTACTAAGCTCCCCTTCCCTCCCCTGTGGGGGAAGGGGCCGGGGGATGGGGGGTAAAATCGCGTCTTGGCAGACGATGTTGTCTTCCAGTTCTTCCAGGATAGGCTCGGCGAATTCTTGCCCGTAGCCGTTGTTGATGCGCCACTGGATGTAGCCGATCCAGACGACGATGCTGGCGAGGGCCTGGGCGATGGGGTCGATCTCGATGCCGTACATCTGGCGCGGGTGGACTTCGCGGGTCGCCATTTGCAAGCCCGTCCAGAGGGGATGCTGGATGACTTCTTTTTCCAGGTCCATCAGGGATTGCAGGGCGACGTAGAGGAAGTTGCCGCTGCCGCAGGCCGGGTCGAGCACGGTGGTTTCGCGGATGCGTTTCAGGATGCGCTCGCGCAAGTCCAGCAGGCGGTTTCGGGCATTGGTTTTGGCGCGGCCGGTGCGGGCATTGTCGTAGCGCCGGCGGATGGGCTCGGCTTCCAGCTGCACGGTGTCCCATTGGTAGCGCAGGGGCGCCATGAGCACGGGTTCGATGATGAGCAGGATGTCGTCGCGGGAGGTGTAGTGGGCGCCGAGCTGGGCGCGTTTGCCGGGGTCGAGGCTGCGCTCGAAGAGGGCGCCAAAGATTGTCGGCTCGATGGAGGCCCAGTCCAGCTTGGCCGCTTTCGCCAGGGCGTCCAATGCTTCCTGCTGGAGTTCCTCGACCGTCACGACGTTGAAGAGGGTGCCGTTGAAGTAGGGGATATCGCGCATGAGGATCTCGCCGCCTTCGTTCATGGCGACGAAGAGGTTTTGCACGTATTGCTTGAAGACGGCCGATTTGCCGCGCGATTCCTGGATGATGTGGCTGAAGATGCCTTGGGCGCTGTCGCTGCTGGCGGCCGGCAGCAAGCCGACATCTTCGGCGAAGAGGCAGAAGACGAGTTTGGTCAGGAAGTAGGCGATGCGGGTCGGCTCGGCATCCCAGCCGCGCATGTTGTCGGCGATGAGTTGAAAGGCGTCGGCGGCTTCTTTGGTGACTTGCTCGGTGTTGCGGCCGGGGTGCAGGCGTTCGGGGGCGTGGAACAGGGCGCGCAACCAGTCCATGACCGCGGGCTCCCCGGCGATTTCGGCGTGGCTGAATTTGTAGACGCGCTTTTCGGTGTTGGGGAAGTTGCTGTGGATCTCCCAGTGGTTGATATCGGTGACGACCAGCAGCGGGGGATTTTTCAGGTTTTCGCGATATTGCAGCAATTGCTGGTAGGCGGCTTTGAGGTCGGGATATTTGTCGGCGCCTTTGTATTCGATGGCGAAGTGGTTTTCGTAGAAGACATCGGCGCGTCCGTGGCCGCTGGCTTTTTGCAGGGGCTGCTCGAAGACGAAGGTTTCGCCGGCCTCGGTTTTGCCGTCGCCGCCGGGCATGTCGATGCCGACCAGGCGGCAGACATCGAGGAAGTGGGGCTGCCCGCTTTGCAGCTCTCCCAGGGCGGTGTTCGCCCATTTGTTGACGAATTGTTGCGGGGTCATGGTTTCGCTGCCGTGCTTGTCTGAACTGGTCGCATTTTACCACCATAGAAATAAAGATTTACCACCGAGTACACCGAGAGAAAAGAGGGCACAGAGAAAAGCTGTTTAGATAGTTAGGCGACAGCTATTGCGTTCAGATGGCGGCAGGTGTTGAGAAAAGATCAATAAATATTATGACCTCTGTGTCCTCAAATTACCTCTGTGGACTCGGTGGCAAAGACAGAATTTGGCGCGATTGCTCTGAATCCCCCGCCGCTCAAAGCGCCTCCAATCCCGAACGATGCTATACTGCGCGGTATGGAGAAAAGGTCAAACATCGCGCGCTGGATCGCGACTGCCAAAGCGCGCGGTCAAGCGCCGTTTCTGCTGAGCCTGCTGGAGGCGATCGGACCGCTAGCGCCGGCGCTGGCGGCCGCTCTCCTGGTGGCGCAGCCGCTGGCCGGCTGGTGGGATGGCGCGGGCGGGCTGCGGGAATTGGCCGACTTGCTGGACGAGCCGGAGGGCGTCGAGTTCTTGCGCCGTTCTTTGGCTGAGGAGCCGATGGAGTAGGGCAATTGGATCAGACGACGCTGCAGGTATATGCCGTGCTCTTTGTCTTCGCGACCGCCCTGCTGGCCTATACGGCGCGTTATTTTCAGCGGCGGGGCCGGCGGCGTCCGCAGCGGCGGCTGGCCGGCATGGGGCGCATCGCCGAGTGGACGAGCCGGTCGATCGAGGCGAATCGTCCGCTGCATCTGGCTTTGGGCGGGGCGGCTGTGGGCGGGGACAAAACCGCCATCGCCTTGGCGGAAGCCGAGTTTTTTTATCATGTTATCGAGGGCGCTCAAGCCAGCGATGTGGCGCCGATCATATCGACGGCGGCCGGCTCGAGCGTGCCGCTGGGGCAGGATACGCTGCGGCGGGCTTTGCCGGAGGGCGGCGATTCGCTTTCGCGCGTACATTGGTATCCGGGGGAGCTGGCTTATGCGGCGGCTGTGACCGCGACGATGAAAGAGGACGAGCCGGCGGCGCATATCCTGGCCGGCAGCTTCGGCGCGGAGCTGGCGCTGATGATCGACAGCGCCGATCGCCGCGGGCAGGGCAGCCTGGCGCTCAGCGATCGGCTGGATGGACAGGCGGTGGCTTATGCCATGGCCGATGAGGTTCTGCTGGGCGAGGAGCTATTCGCCGCGGCCGGTTATGCCAGCGAAGACGGGCGGGCCCAAGCCGATGCCATCGTGCTGGATGTCTGGCGCGCGCTGGTCATTATGGGCGTTGGCATTGCGCTCTTGCTGGAAGTCGCCAAGCGGATGCCCTGGCTGAATTGGGCGCTGGTCCTGTCGGTTTCGGCGATTCTGCTTGTCTTCGGTTTACTCATCTATCGCAGGCGCTAGCCCGAGGGAGTCGCTTATGGGGCGCGGTCAACGCTACGGCATCGCTCTTTCCGCGTTTGTGGCTTTCGCGGTCGGCGTGGTTACGGCGCTCAGCTTGCTGCTGGGGGATAATCCGGCGCTCTTCGGCGAGCAGCCGGGCAGCGCGCAGTTGGCGGGTTTGCTGGCCTTGCCGGCGGATGTGCTGCTGCGCCTCGCCACGATTGTGGTGGCGCTGAGCATTGTCATCGGCATTGCGAATCTGCTCACCGTGCATGTGGGGCGGCTGGCGCGGGGCAAGGCCTACAGCGCCGTTATGCTGGCCAGCTTCGGCTTCACCGTGTTTTGGTATGTGGCGCGGCAGGGCGATACATCGCTGCTGGAGGCGGTGCAGGTGCCGATTGAGTCGGCATTGGCGGCGCTGCTTTGCTTGTCGCTGCTGCATGGCGGCTCGCGCGTGTTGGGCAAGCGCGCCGATATCTGGGGCTTGCTCTTTGTCGCGGTGGTGGTGCTTGTCTTGCTGGGCAGCTTGCCGCTGGCGGAGCTGGCGCCGGTGCAAGCCTGGCGGGACTGGCTGATGCGGGTTCCGGTGGGGGCCGGCGCGCGCGCCCTGCTGCTTGGCATTGCGCTGGGCACGGTTGTCACGGGCGTACGGGCGCTGCTGGGCCAGGATCGCTCCTTCCGGGGATAGGCGATGGACGAAGAATTCAACTGGCTGAAATATAGCGAAAGCATCGAGGCCTCCGCGCAAGAAGAGGAAGCGCAGAGCAGCCGTCGTGGTCTGCGCCGCTTCTTGCCGCGTTTGCCCGGTCGACCTTCCTTGCCGTCTCGGCCGAGCCTGGCTCGTCTTCCGCGTTTGCGTTTGCCAAGCTTGCCGCGCCTGAGCCGCCGGCCCGCGTCCACGAGCGGTCAACCGAGTGCGGCGGAGCTTCTCGGCGGCCAGCAGGAACGCCCGCTGGATGACCTGGACGATCGCTTGCGGGCGCTGCGAGGACGCTCCGTTGTCACGACGCAGCCGGCCAATCAAGCGCTTTATGATGTCGATGACATCTTGACCTCACCCGAGTTGCAAAGCAAACCCGGCGGCGTCATCAGCGCGGCCGCGCTATCCAAGGCGCAGCAGCAGCAAGTCGAGATGCTGCGCGATATCGTCGGCGGTCCCGAGCAGTCGCAGGGGACTGGCGGCCGCCGCGAATTGCCCGCCTTCTCTTTAAGCGCTGTACCGCGGCTGCTGGGCAGGGCGTTGTTGGTCCTGGTCGTCTGCTTGCCTTTCGTTTCATCGGATTATGCCGAGGGCGAGTTGCCGCCGGCCGAGTTTCATGAAGATCGACCGGGGCCGACTGCCTTTTACAATCTGCTGGACAATATCAGCGGGGACGACACGATCTTGGTCGCCTTCGAATATGGGCCGACCGCCGCCGGCGAGTTGGACCTCCTGGCCGAGTTGCTGCTGCGGCATATCTTCGCCCAACGCGCCAGGCCGCTTATCGTCAGCAGCAATCCCATCGCCATCGTTCACGCGCAGAATATCATCCGGGGCATCAACCGCTCGCTGGCCGGGGCCGATGCGCAACTGCTGCATGGCGAGGATTACTTCCTGCTGCGCTATCTGCCGGGCGGCGCCCTGGGCTTGCGCGAGCTCAGCCAGAACTTCGCGGATGTCGTCCGCATATCGGCCAAGGGCTTGCCCACCGGGCTGGAGTTCGAGGCGCTCGACGAGATGACGGAAATCGTGCTCATTGCCGAGAGCGCCGAAGCTGTCCGGAATTGGGTTGAGCAGGTCCTGTCGGCGCCGGGCGGGCGTCGTCTGCTGGTGACGACGGGTTATGCCGCGCAGCCGCTGGCCCAAGCTTACGCCGATAGCATGACCTCGATCGTGGGGCCCGTCACCGGCATCCGCGACGCCTTCACCTATGGCGAAAAGCTGGCGAAGAACTTCGGCGCGCTGCTGCCTAATGCGCCGATTGACCCCGAAGCCGGCCCCGAGGTGTTGCCGGTAAATGTGGTATCGGATTCTCAAGCGGAATTGCCGCGAGCGACCGAAGCCCAAATCGAAGTTGCCCCGGCGACGGCGCTGCCCCAACCGACGGCGACCGCGCCGCCAACGGCAAGTCCATTCATGACCGCTACCCCGCCGCCGACCGAGACGCCGCTGCCCACCGATACGCCGGCGCCGACCGCCACTGAAGCGACCATTCGCGCCGTCGAGGTCATATCGGAGCAGAGCGTCAATATCCGCCGCGGACCGACGACGGTCGACGAAATCCTCGGCTTGGGTTATCAGGGCGATATCTTCGAAGTGCTTGGGACCAACGGCGATGGCAGTTGGTACAACATCTTGCTGCCCGGCGGCGTGAGAGCCTGGATAGCGGCCTTCCTCGTCGAAGAGCGCGTCGTTACGGCGTCCGAATTTGCCGGCGGGCAAGCCAGCGCTTCGGCCGACGCGCCGCCTGAACGCGCGGTTTTGCAGTTGGATTTCAGTTTGCGCCTGAGCAAGAACCGTCCGCGTTTTTACCAGGCGCAGCCGCCGACTTCAGGCGGGGGCGACCGCCCCGAACTGATCCTGAGCCGCGACCGCGGTCTCGAGGTTCCGCGGCTGCAAGCCATGACGCTGGGCACGCTGGCTGCGATTCTGGTGATCGTGTTCGGCAATACTATTTATGCGGCGCGCGGGCTGATGCGCCGGCGCAATTCGCAAGGCAGTTAAGGGAACATGGCGGAAAACACAATCACCATCGTCAGCTTCGTCTTGACCCTCATGGTCTTCAGTTACCTGCTGGGCGATCTGCCGTTGATCGGCAACTTGTATCGGGTCGCGGTTTACATCTTCGTCGGCATGACCGCCGCCTTCACGCTCATCGTCAGCTACGAAGGCGTGATCCTGCCGTATCTGCAGGATATTCAGAATCAGTCGACCAGTTGGACGGCGCTGGGCTGGCGCGCCGATATCACTATCTTCGCCGCCGCCTTGCTGTTCGGTTTGCTCTTGTTGCTCAAGCCGGTCAAGTCGCTCACCTGGTTGACGAACAGCGTCTTCGCTGTCGTCATTGTGGTTGGCGCTTCCGTGGGCGTGGTCGGCGCGCTCAACGGCACGCTCTTCCCCTTGCTGCACGCGACCGTCGCTCTGCCGGACGATCTCACGGCGGATTTCAACGCGCTGGTCGATACGCTGCTCATCTTCGTCGGGACGATGACCGGGCTCTATTATTTCCACTATCAAGTGCGGGCGCGCTCCGATGGCTCCGAAGAGCAGAGCCGGGTCGGCCGCGGTTTCCGCCATATCGGCAAGGCCTTCCTCGTCACTGCGCTCGGCGCCATCTACGCGTCGACCTTGCTGACCAGCCTGACGATCCTGACGGAGCGGATCGGCTTCCTGTTTCAATTTGGAGCCTGATCCATGAGCGAAAGACCGATCAATTCGATCCTCGCGGCCGACTTCGGCAACGTGAACACGCGCGTCCTGCTCTTTGATGTCGTCGATGGCGAGTATCGTTTGGTGGCGCAAGGCAAGGGCCGCAGCACCATCGGCTCGCCGACTGACGATGTTGCCGTCGGTCTGGCTGGTGTCTTACGGGAAATCGCGGATTCCAGCGGCCGCCGCTTCTTCGACGAAAAGGGGAGGCTGATTCGCCCGGAGCAAGCCGATCGCGTCGGCGTCGATTATTGCTTGACCACAGCGAGCGCGGGCCTGCCGACGCGGGCTGTGCTGGCAGGGCTTTACGAGAGGCAAGATATTGCCGCCGCCCGCCGCGCTATCGCGCCCTTCTATATTGACGCTGCCGCCGAGTTGCACCTGGAAGACGGCATGACCGCCCGCGCTCGGCTCAACCGCCTCGTGCACAGCCGGCCGCAACTGATCCTCATCACGGGCGGGACGGACGGCGGCGCGCGGACTGTTTTGCTGGATTTGCTGGCGATCGTGCGCCAGGCGGTCGCTTTGATCACGGCGGGCAGCCGACCGACGGTCGTTTACGCCGGCAACAGCAGCTTGACCGCAACCGTCCGCGAGATGCTGGCGCAGCATGTCGAAGTCTTGATCGCGCCTAATATCCGGGGGCACGGCGGCATCAATCTCGATGGGGTGCAACGCGCGCTGGGGGGCTACTTTGACGCCAGCAGGCGAGCGAGTAAAAGTTACAAGAGGGTCGCGGCGATGTCGGATTCGGGCATCCAGCCAAGCGCCCGCGGCATCGAAACGATGACGGCATTCTTCTCTCGTCAGGTCAGCGGCGCGGTTTTAACGATAGACTTCGGCAGCGCGCGCTCGCTGCTTTCATTGGCCCAGCAGGGGGCTGTTCATACTCTCGTCCGCAGCGACATCGGCAGCGGGCAGAGCGCGGCGGCCGCTCTCGAGCGTATCGGCCAGGAGGCGGTCTCTCAGTGGTTGCCTTTCCATCCGCGCCGGAACGAACTGACGCAGTATGTCCTCGACAAAGGCTTGCGCCTGGACAGCGTGCCGCTGGATATGCGCGCGCGCTACATCGAGTATGCCCTGCTGCGCGCCGGCATTCGTTACCTGTTGACGGAGTTAAGAAAGCAGACGATCGGCTTGAAGGATACGCCGGACCCGACGCGCGTCGCGCTGGCGCTTTTGGCGGGCGCGACCATTACAGGCAGCGGCCAGGGCGCGCTGGATATGCTGCTGCTGGCCGATGCGCTTGAATGCGACGGCGTGCTGGAGGTCAAAGCCGATCCTCACGGGGCGCTGGCTGCGCTGGGGGCGTTGGCGGCGGTCGAGCCGATGGCGGTCGTGCAGCTTCTCAACAGCCAGGTGCTGGAAAATGTCGGCACGCTGATTCGCGTCGCCGGCAGGGCGGCCAGCGGCGCCAACGCCATCAAAGTCAGCGCGATCATGCAAAACGGAGACGGAATCGAACGCGATGTCGCGGTCGGCGATGTCTGGCATTTGCCCGTGGGGGCGGCCGCCAGCGTTGACCTGCGGATTCAAGCGAGGCGCGGCCTTTCGATTGGCGGGAAGCGCCGCTTGCGCCTGCGCCTCCCGGGCGGGCGCGGGGGAGTGCTGTTTGACGCCCGGCTGGACGCCATGCGCGAAGCGAGCGCGATGACCGAGCGCGCTGTGAATATGCTGCGCTGGTTTGCCGCTGTGACCGGTCAGGAGCGGCCGGTGGTGATACCGGAGAGCTGGCTGGCGGGACCGGAGGAATAGTCAGCGCCGCAGCGAATCGGGGACGGCTGTCGTTACGATTTGACTTTGCGCGTATAGCTTGCTAAATTTATCTACACGAAAATAATTGAAGGATTTTCAGGAACTTGTAATTCACAAAGCCAACCCAGCCAATGCTATCCGTTTCTCAATTACGTACAATTCAATGGGAGCGTGAAGTATCCGAGTTTTCCGACTCAAAGATGTTGTCACTTGCGGAAACCATGATGAATTCGCCGCAATTCTGGGTTGATCTCATGAACGGTCAATGGCGTTCGGATCATGTCGTCCATGAAGGGTGCAGTTATCTCGTTGTGTACACCTGTTTGACCGCCGAAGATGATATTGTGTTGGAAATCATGCAAGTTCAATAGCTGGAATGGAGCGACGTATGGCTTACGAATATTCACAAGAGATTCGCGACCAGCAGGCTATAGTAAAGCGTGAGATTGCAAAACTGAACAGAATGCGTCGGGAACATCTCATCGCCACCGGGCAGATGCCCACGGCGAAAGACCTCGCTGCCTATCTCAAAGAGAACAACCTTGCTGTCGAGCCAGCGCCCAGCCAGAAAGAAACCACGCTAGCCTAGCGCCTGCGCCCCTTGAAGGTCCTTGCAGTCTATAGGCTCCGCTGGAATACGGCGGGGTCATTTCACCGCGCCCATAGTCAAGCCATCGACCACATTCTTGCGGATGAACAGCGCCAGAAAGAATATCGGCACCATCACCACCATGCCGGCGGCGGCCATCTGTTCCCACATGATGCCGCGGGCGCCGCTGGTGGTCATCAGCGCGACTTGCATCGTGCGCATCTCGCGCCCGATGATCAAAGCGAAGAGGAATTCGTTCCAGGACATGATGAAAGCGAAGACTGACGCCACTAAAACGCCCGGGCGGATCAGCGGCAGCGAGATGTAGAAGAGTATTTGAAAGTCGTTGCAGCCATCGACGAAGGCGGCTTCTTCGATTTCACCGGGCAGGGCGTCGACGAAGCCCTTGATCATCCAGATGGCATAGGGCAGGACGATGGACATGTTGACGATGATCAAGCCCAGGCGGGTGCCCAGCAGTGAACTGCCGAAGACTTCGACGGTGCGAAAGAGCGTGAAGAAGGGGATAGCGACCACAATGGCGGGGATGAATTGTGTCGTCAGAATCCAGATGAGCAGGACGCCATTGCCCAGAAATTGATAGCGGCTGAAGGCATAGGCGGCCAGCGTCGCCAGCGGGATGGCGATCAGAATGGTCGCGCCGGAGACGACGACGCTGTTGATGACGTTGGGGAACATGTTCCGCCCGACTTCGCCCCGTTCCCGCTCGGTGCCTTCGTTGATGATCACCGACTTGTCGGAAAAGATGATCTCGAAGTTATCCAAGGTGGGTGTAAAGATGATGTCGGTGGTATAGGCTTTTTCCTGCGATTTGACCGAGGTCAGCGCCAGCCATACTATAGGCAGCATGATAAAGGCGATGATGAGGAGCAGCGCGGCCGTTTCCAGCAGCTTCGCGCTCCGCTGCCAGGCGCTTGCTTTGCTCTTGATGACGGTCCCGGCTGTCATCGTTTTGTCTCAATCACGGTTCAGAACCAGCGATACATACAGCACGGCGCAAACTGTCAATATGACGACCAGAATATAAGACTGCGCAGAGGCGTAGCCGATATCCAGGCCCCGGACGAAGCCGACCTGATGAATGTAATAATTGATGGTCTGCGTGGCGCGGACTGGTCCGCCGCCGGTCATCGTCACTACCTGATCGAACATTTTCAGGGAGAAGATCGTCTTGAGCATGGTGACGATCAAGATGACCGGGCGCAGCAGGGGCAGGGTGACGCGGAAGAATATCTGCAGGCGATTGGCGCCGTCAATGCGCGCCGCTTCGAATATTTGCTCGTCTATGGAACCCAGGGCGCCGACGAACATCAAGGCGATCAAAGGCGCCCAGCCCCAGGTCTCGCTCATCGCCAGCATGAAGAGCGCCCAGAACTTATCGCCCAGCCAGACGATCGACTCGCTCACAAGGGGTATCTCAGCGAAGGGCAAGGCATTCACGATGGATAGCAGAAAGTTGATCGGCTTGACGACCAGGCTGTCAATCAGCAGATCGTAAATGCCGTAATTCTCGTTCAGCATGAAGCGCCAACTGTAGCCTTTCAGCGCCGGGCTGACGGCGAAGGGAAAGATCAGCAGCACTTTGGTCAGCGTATGCAGCTTGCCGCCTTTCTGCACGATGACGGCGATGCCCAGCCCGATGATGACCGAAAGGGCCACGCTGATCACGGTGAACCAGAAGGTGACTTGCAAGCTGTTGA
The DNA here is from genome assembly GCA_022822545.1 of Anaerolineae bacterium. Classification (GTDB taxonomy): domain Bacteria; phylum Chloroflexota; class Anaerolineae; order Aggregatilineales; family Phototrophicaceae; genus UBA6055. The sequence continues at coordinate 45,573 of JAJEBE010000030.1, read as the reverse complement.
TGAAACGCGAATCGTTGAATGCCAGCGCGTAGTTGTCCAGCGTCAGCAGGCTCCAGTCGATGCTGATTCCGCCGTCGCCGATTTGAATGGCGAATTGCGGGGGCGACCGCAACTTGTATTTGTGGAAGCTGAAATAGAGCGCCGCCAACAAAGGATAAATCGTCGTGAGGACGATGATGAGGAGGGCGGGCCCCACAAGCACCCAGGGGACCCAGCGTTTCTTGCGCATGAGATAGCATCCCCACCCCTGGCCCCTCCCCCATCAAGAGGGAGGGGAGTCAAATGCAGGGTGACTTGCTCGCGTGCTTAGTCGTAGTAGCCGGCGGCTTGCATGACAAAGCGGACATCTTCGGCGGCGAGATCGAGCACGGCTTGGGTATCCGCCATCGGGTCGGTCGCCAACTCATTGATCGCTTCCGCCAGGACCGGGATGATCTCGGTGTATTCCGGGATCAACGGAATGGTGCGGGCGTTCGCCAATACGGCCGAGGCGATTTCAAGTAGTCCGTTGTGAAATTCATTCACTTCCGGATCCGCCAGAATCGAGAGGCGGACGGCGACGTTGTTTACAAACTCCTCATCCAGCACGATGCGCCGTTCGGTGATCGGGTGGGTCAGCCATTTCAGATATTCCAGCGCGGCGTCCAGGCTGTCCGACTGCTTCAAAATGCCAACGGGCCAGAGATAGCCGTAGGAGGCGATATCGCCGCCTTCCCAGCCGGGGGCAGGCGCGAAAGCCGCGTTTTCGGCGACTTCGGCAATATCCGAAGTGCTCATGCGGCTGGCCATCCACCACCAGCCGACGAACATGGCGGCGCGGCCCTGTACCAGTTCTGTATTGGCTTCCTGCTCGTTCCAAGCCACCGACGCCTCCGCGCTATAGCCATCGCGCAAATAGCTCATATACTGCTCAGTCGCGGCCAAGCCTGCCTCGTTATTGAAGCTGGGCTCCCAATTCTCGTCGAAAATATCGGTGCCAGCGCCCCAAAGGTGGCTGTACCAATTGAATAGATTCTGATCGACATTCAAACCGTATTGCATCGCGATCGGCGTGATGTCCATGCCGCTATCGACAATCGCCTGGCTGATGGCGGAAACATCCTGCCAGGTCGCGGGCGGCTCCATGCCAACTGCTTCCAGCACATCGGCGCGGTAGTGCAGCAGCAAGGGATGACCGCGGAAAGGCAAACCGTAAATCGTATCGCTGTTGCCGGTGGCGGCGCCTTGGTAGGCGGGTCCATAATCGTTCCAGTCGATACCGGCTTCTTCGACAAAGTCGTTGAGCGGATGCAGGAAGTCGTAGATATTGGTGCCCCAGGCGTCAACGAAAGCGACGATGTCAAATTCGGTATTGGGGTTGGTCGCTTCCAGGTAGAGTTGTTCCTGGAAGGAGCCGAAAGGCAGATCGCCCCAGCTGACCGAGATGCCGGTCATGGCGGTGAATTCTTCGTCGCCTTTGGCCGCGGCCGAAGCGAATTGCGCCGCCGTGCTGCAGCAGATCAGGAATTTCAGGTGGGTGCCATCATAGGGCTTGCTGGCGTCCAGGCCGAAGGTGGCGGGGTCCATCACATCCTGAGCGAACGCCGCCCCAAACGGCAGGGACAAGAATATGGCAAGCGCCAAGAGTAGCATAAGCTTGCGTACAACAGTCATGGGAAGTCCTTTCCTGCTAGGTATTAAATGGGTATCAGGTTTGCGGTGGAGAATGCGGTGAAAGTGCGGCTGAGTGTATCACATCACGGGAAGCAGTACAAAACCTGCCGCGCGCGAGATGTGTCGTGTGGGTTGAAAGTCGGCCTGCCAGCCCCGGTCGGATTCAGTCGATTGGCTGCCAGGCGTAGGCGTCGCCCTCCCGGATGACCTGACCCAAGCCGGGAAACTCCAGATGATAGAAGAGTGTCAAAAGGCTCTCGTCGACGCAGCGCTGCAGAGTGTTCCGCCGCGTCTCAACCGCCAGCGGGCCGTCGGAATCCAAGCCGAAATGCCAATCGGGGCGGGCGAGTTGGAAGGCTTGATGCAGGATATCGACGACGTAAAAGAGGCGCTCGCCGTCAGATTCAATGAGCAAGCCGGAATGACCGAGGGTATGCCCTTCGAGATTGACGACCTTGACTCCTGGCGCGATTTCATCGCCAGGCTCGACAAAGCTGACCCGCTCGGCGATGCCGGAGATGAGTTGGAGGCGATGCCGATCTCGCGGGGTGTCGGAGGCTTTCCAGCGCGACATCCATTCGTCCCATTCGGCCTGTGTCGTGACATAGCGGGCGTTGGGGTAGGCGGTTGCGCCATCGGCATCAACCAAGCCCGAGATGTGGTCGCCGTGAAAATGAGTGAGATGGATGATGTCGATGTCAGTTGCCGATATGCCCAAGCTCGTTAGTCCTCGCAGGACGCCACCCATGTCGGGCGGTCCGGGAGCCTCGCCGAAGCCGACATCAGCGAGGATATGAGAGCCCGCGGATTGTAGATAAAGCAGGTTGAGGCTGCCGCTGGGCGGCTGGGCGGCGATGGCGGCGGCGATAGCGGCAGGCTCCGCATTGGGGTAGCGGGCAATGACATCTTCGGCGGTCATTTTCACGACGCCTTCTTGCAGGACGGCGCATTCGATAGCGCCGATTGACAACTGATGGACGCTCATGTTGGTTTCCTTTCGTATCGGTTAATTGTTTGTCAGGGTTGTCGCCTAGTAATGCAGCGCGCCACGGTTCTAGCCACCGAAAATGGCCAACGCTGTGAGCAGAAAGATGAGGCCGGCGCCCATCCGCGCCACGAGCACCGCGCCGGTCGACTTCGTATAGACCTTCAGGAGACAGAAGAGAATCCCGATGCCCACAGGGAAGACAATACCATGCCATAGATTATCGTAAAACGAATAGGCCTCGATGAACACCAACTGATACAAGACCGTATAAACTGCCGCCGTTCCGATCACGCCGCCCCAGTGACCGAAGGTCCAGCGCAGTCGCGGCAATAGCACCCCTTGAAAGACCAGCGTCTCCGCCAGTGGCTGCAAGGCGGCTAACTGGATCAGCGCCAGCAAAATGCCTAAAGCGCCGCGGGTTTGAAAGCCCATGATTTGTGGCGGCGGCAGGAAGCGCCCGTCGGACAGATTGACAAAAAGGTCGATGGTCAAGCCGATGGCAAGGCCAATGATGAGGACGAGCGGCAGCGCCAATTCGCCACGAACCAGGCGCAGGGCATGCCAGCTTTCCTCGCTGCTGCGGCGGCTAACCAGGACAAACACAATGGCCGGCGCCATGCCTATCACCCAGCTGTTCATCAGCTCAAAGGGGAATAAGACGACGCGGGTGTTGCCCGTTGACGCCATCACTGCCGATACCAACGCCGGACCGATAAGAGTCAGGCAAAGAAATAAAACGCCGACGGTCAGCAAAGCGCCTACGAAGCTCCAAGGCGGCTCTGACTCTTCCGGCAGAGAAAGTTTCGCCAGCAAGCTCATTTCGCGCCGGTCTTCCAGGTCTTGATTCATCGGTATTGCCTTTCACTGACGCATAACCGTCTCATAAACAGCTACAGTCTCTTGCGCCGTCTTGCGCCAGGAATATTTGCTCGCCAGCGCCAAGCCTTGATTGATCATGGCGTCGCGCAGCGGCTGCTGAATCAACAAGGCGATGATCGCGCCCGCCATCTCCCGCGCATTATTGACGATGTAGGCGGCATCTTCCAGTATCTCTTCGAAGACGATGGCGTTCGACGTCACCACCGGCGTGCCGGCCGCCATCGCTTCCAGGGCCATCAAACCGAAGCCTTCATACAGGCTCGGGAAGACGAAGACATCCGCCAGCCGGAAAAGCGCCGGTTTATCCGCCTCAGCCACGAAGCCGATCCACTGAACATAATCATCGATCTTCAGGCGGCGGCTGTAGGCGCGCAGATCGGGGAAGAGCGCGTTATCGTAACGCGGCTCCCGCCCGGCCAGCACCAGCGGGAAGGTATCGCCATCGGCCTCGCCGACGTAGGTATAAGCGAGCATGAGCGTATTGACCTGCTTGCGCCAATCGAAGCCGCCGAGATACAGAACAAATTGCTCCGGCAGGCCGTATTTCGCGCGCACCGCTTCATCGCCCTCGACGCCGATTCGCGGATGAAAGCGCTCATCCGGCGCCAGGTAGGTCACCGTGATGTCGTCTTCGGCGATACCCAACTGCTCTTCAATATCAATCTTGGCCGTCTCGCTGATGGTGATGATGTGATTGCTGCCCCGCGCCGCCGCGCTGACCAGCGAGGTATAGATATTCGTGAACAGACCTTGATTGTAAACGGGATAGAGCCGGGGGATGACATCCAGCACGGTCGTGACCAGTTTGACCGGGCAAGCCAGCGGCGTGCCCCAGTAGGGCACATGCGCGATATCGGCTTTCAGTTCGCGGGCGAGCCGGGGAAAGGTCCGCTGCTCGAAGTAAACTTTGGCTACCCTCCTCGGCCCCCCCAAAGTATTGGGGAGAAGGCGAAAATTGCTGGCGCTGACGACATTTATGGCCTCGGGCGGATCAGGCGGGGCGGCGATATGCGGCGGCAAGACCAGCGAAATCTCCAGCTCCGGCGCGACCCTCGGCAGGTTCTTCAACAATTGACGCAGGTACTGACCGCTGCCGGTGGACAACTGGTCATAAAACCAGCCGTTGATGGCGATGTGCACGAAATCACAATCCTTCTAAAATAGCATTGAAAATCTGTAGAGACGACTTATCAAGTCACCCGAAAACGCATCCTACCGCTATGACGGGCGACCAGGTTGGTCGCCTCTACACATTCTCATTGTTAAGAGTCAATTATTCTATGTGAGCTAAGTTCTGACTTGCGAGCGGCTGTGGCAAAAAGACTGTTAGCCCAGCATCTCGCCCTGTATATCCGCGATGATCTGGTCAATCGTCTCATTGAGCGGCGTGGTCGGCTGCCAGCCGATGGCGGCGGCGATCTTCTCGATGTTGGGCACGCGCCGGCGGAAGTCCTCGAAGCCCGGCTGCGCGTAGGCCTGGTCGTAGGGCACGAGCTGGATCTCGGAGGCGCTATCGGCCCGGTCGCGGATGCGCCGCGCCAGATCCATGATGCTGATCTCTTCGTTGCTGCCGATATTATACATTTCGCCGATGGTTGCGTCGTTCTCCGCCAAAGCTTGGATCGCGCCGACGATGTCAAAAACGTTGGCGAAGCAGCGGCGTTGCCGCCCGTCCCCGTAGACCTGGATTGTCTCGTTGGCGAGCGCCCAACGCACGAAGCGCGGCACGACCATGCCATATTGCCCCACCTGTCGCGGACCTACCGTGTTGAACAGGCGAAACAGCGTCACCGGCAAGCCGATCTCGGCGTGATAGGCGAATGCCAGAAACTCGTCAATCGCCTTCGAGGCGGCGTAGCTCCAGCGGCTGCGCCTGGTCGGCCCTGATAACGTATCGTCATCTTCGCGGAAGGGGAACTTCACGCCCTTGCCGTAGACCTCGGATGTCGAGGCGATCATGACACGGCGGCGATAGCGGCTCGCCGTCTGCAAGATGATCTCGGTCCCGCCGATATTGACCTCGATGGTATTGATCGGATGATCGATGATGTTGCGCACACCCACGGCCGCCGCCAGGTGAAAGATAATGTCGCATTCGCTGACCAGGCGGTCGATGACGTGGATATTGCGTATGTCTTCCACAGCGTAGCGGAAGCGCGGATTGGCGTCGAGATGCTTGATGTTGCCCAGCCGCCCGGTGGACAGATTGTCGATGATGGTCACCTGGTAGCCGCTGGCCAGCAGCCGCTCGGCCAGGTGACTGCCGATGAAGCCGGCGCCGCCGGTGATCAGTGCGCGGATCATACGCGGTCCTTTCGCGGATGCAATCGCTATGTTACACGAGGATTCTACACGTGAATGTGAATCGTTACTTGGTCAGTCTTTGTCGGTATCATTTGCGCCGCGCCAAATACAGCAGCGCGACCGTCTCCCGCCGGGCGACGCCGGCAAATTCTTGGTCGATCAGCGCGCGAACCTCTTCGAAAAGTTGACGGCGCGTTTCCGCGGGCAGGGCAAGGTGGTCGGAAAAGGTGCCAAGCAGGTCGACATAGGTCTCGGCGCTGTATTCGATCAGGACATAATGCTTGCGAGTGGCGAATTCGCCAAACAAGCCGCTTTGCGGGATGAGTTTGTCGTATTCGGTCCTGACCGCATGGGGCGAGGGCGGCGGTTCATAGTCCCGCGCCAGCTTTGGAACGGCGCGACGGTAGACCTCTTGCAGCGCATGAACCTGGTCTCGGCTGACATCGGTCAAGACCGGGCGATGCCAGAATAGCGCCAGCGCCCCGCCCGGTTTCAGCAGGTCATGCGCGCGTTGAAAGCGAGTCGCCGGGTTCAGCCAATGGAAGGCGGTGGCCGCATAAACGAGGTCATAGCGGCGCAAGGGCAAGGCAACCGTCTCGAAATCGGCGTTTATAATCTTGACCTTGTTAAACTGCGCCAGCCGCTCGCGGGCGACGGCGGCGAGTTCCCCGCCCAGTTCTATGCAATCTATCGGGTAGCCGCGCTCCGCCAAGGGCAGCGTCGCTTGCCCAGTGCCAGAGCCGATCTCAAGCAGCCGCGCCCCGGCGCCGAGATTCGCATAGGCGACGATGTCGTCGAATAACGACGCCGGATATTTTGGACGCGCCCGGTCGTACTGCTGCGCGATCTGGTTGTATGAAGCGCGGCGTTCGCTCATAGCGCGGCTCAGATCCGGTTCCGCATTGAACCGACGTAGCCGGTCAGCTCGGCATAGCCGTAGCCGCCCTTGTCGCCGCTGACCTGCACCGCGCCTTCCCAATAGACGATGCCGGCGCTGTGCAATTCTTGATCCGCCAGCAAGGGTGAAACATCTATCCGAAAACCGTCAGCGCCGCCGACTTCAATCTCCCAGCCGGCCGGGTATTCTCCGCCGCTGTGGGGGCTGCGCCAGGATGCGGTCGCCTCGATGCTGATATCGTCGGCGCTGAGCGCCCGCGCGCCGCCATCGGGATAGACCAGCAGGCCGCCAAAGGCCGGCTCGATGCCGCCATCAATCAGCCGGATCTGCCCGACCATCAGCTCGCTGCCATCGTCGAAAATCAAGCCGAACCAATCCCAACCATCCGCGTCATCCCCCAGAGCCGAAGTGCTGAATTCGTGATCCATCCAGGTATTGCCGGCGACGGCGAAGCGCTGCCCGCCGACCGTCACGCTTCCGCTCGCGATCAGCCGGCTCAAGCTGTAATAGTAGCTGGCATTGCCGATCTCGGCGCTCTTGGGGCTGAGTCCCTTATCGCCTTGCAGAGCGGGCGGCTTGACCTGCTCCAGCCCTAAGTTAATTGCGAAGTCCGAGCTGGCGGCGCTGATGCGCGTCTTCGTGGCGGCAGCGTCCTCGGCGCTCACGTGCCAGTCTTCCAGCCAGACGCGATACCTCGGCTCGATTGTCGCGCCCGCCAAGCCAGCGCCACCGCGAGCGTAACGCACATCGTGATAGAACTGTCCGCCGGCGATGTCGCTCAGCGTGAAATGCGCCATGTAGATGTCATTCGCGCGGAATTCAGAACCCTCCCTCGCCGCCAAAGGCGCAAGCGCGCGCCGAAATATCGTGAATTGGAAGCCGAAGCGGCGTTCCTCCGTCGTCGCCAGGACCCCGGTGTAATACCACCACTCCGTTTGGAATTCCGGATGCGCGCCGTGATCGCGCGGGAATTGCCAGTCCCAAGGCTCTATCGCGCGCGCGTATCCGCTGATGTCCGGGGGCGGCGCTTCCAATTGGGCGCGGGCGCTGAGGGTATTGCCGTTCAGCGGCTCGATCAGGCTCAAGCCGACAATAAGGACCAGCCCGATGAGCAGCAGGAGTGTGACGATGCGCCAGTTCATAATGCCGCCTTGCGGGGTCCGATCCTCATAGAATGCGCCGATTATGCTTGAGATATCGACCGGCGGCAAGGATGCTCAGGGTATCAAACGGGATGCCAGCCACCTGCCCCGCGCAATGTTCATTTTCTCTCAGTATGTCGAAGAGAGCCGCGATATTGGCATCATTTGCTTTGCGGAAAAATTTGCGATAATTGGCTCTACCGGATATAATCTTCTTTAGATGATTTATTAGAAATCATTTATATTTATGACGGTGAACTGCCTCCGTTCCGCAAGTCTTCGCCCCGTCCGCGCTTGAACTACAGGTCTCCTGAAGATCGTTCGTTTCCCCCGCTGTCATTGATGAAGCGTCTCTGCATCAGTGGCGGCAATAGTTTTCAAAAGAGTTTCTCATGATTTCAATATTTTCTTTTAGCCCGCGCGCCATAAGCGCAGTTCATTGGGCTAGGCGCGGCATCCCCCGGAAGCTGCTCCCTCTGATGATTCTGTTCGTCTTGTTCAGCATGCAATACAGCGCGATAGAGGCGCAGTCGGGCTGGCATCACTGCGATATACAGGATCACTCCTACACTGGGCCGGGGACTCGTTATTTCTGTAGACCCGTCTCGTATGACTGGCTTTGTAATATTGCCCGCATCACCTCATTTTGCAATAACTCCGCCGCCCGGGGCGACAATAGCGACGGCGGCAGTGGCGTCAGTGTCCGTACGCAGTCGGGAAGCGGCCCCGTCTCAAGCATGCATGTTCAGCGGGTCAGCGCCGCGGGTATCGGCGCGCAGTGGATCATCGATGCCGGCTTCATCGCCGCGATTGATGTATGGGGCAAAGATGTGGCGGGCGAGTTCTGTCTGGATGGCGTCGGTTCGCTGCTCTTCCTGGATGCCAGCACCTCGCCCCGCGTCCAATCCTGGCTGGATTCGGTTCAGCGAGACGGGCAGACTTGCGCCACGCTCGATCGCCCCGGCATGCTCGTACTCATGCCGGCTGGAGCGCAATATCAGCATTGCCGCGTCCGCACGACGGGCCATCTGAAACTTCGGGCTGAGCCGTCTCTGGATGCCGAGATCATCGGCTATGTGCCGACCGGCGAGAGTCCGGCCGTGCTATCGCGGGACGGGCATTGGTTCCATGTGGAATATCAGGGCAAAACGGGCTGGATCGGCGCGAGTTATGTAAACGTCGACTGCGGCGGAACCGAGGCCTCCACGCCCGCGCAAGCCCCGGCCGGTGGGGTCGCCACGCTTGCTGCGTCGCCGTCGCAGCAATGCGGCATCATCACGGCGGGTCATCTCAAACTGCGGGCGAGTCCTTCCCTAGATGGCGAGATCATCGGCTATGTGCCGACCGGCGAAAGTCCGCGCCTGCTATCGTGGAGCGGGGATTGGGTCAATGTTGAGTATCAGGGCAAAACGGGCTGGATCGGCGCGGCTTATGTGAGCGAAGACAGCGATTGCGGCGGAACGGTCGCGCCCGCGTCCAGCGTGCCGCAATTGCGGGATTGCGGCATCACCACGACGGGTATTCTCAGAGTCCGGGCGGGTCCTTCCTTGGATGACGACACTATCGGCTTTGTGCAGCGCGGCGTAAGGCTGCGCTCCATATCGCGGAGCGGGGATTGGGTCAATGTTGAGTATCAGGGCAAATCGGGCTGGATCGGCGCGGCTTATGCGAGCGAAGACGGCGATTGCGGTTGATTAGGAGATCCGCGAGATTCAGCAGTTTCTCGTAGCGATGGCAGCGGATTTCAGTTCACGACGCCGGCGACATCAAGCACAGCATGCAGCAGCACGTTGCAGACGGCTTCGAGATCTTCCGGTTCGGCGCTTTCCGATTCGTGGTGGCTGATGCCGTCTTTGCAGGGCGCGAAGAGCATGGCGGTGGGGACGCGATCGGCCACATAGCAGGCATCATGACCGGCGCCGGACGTGATGCTTTGATGCGAGACGCCGAGCCGCTCACAGGCGCGTTTCAGCGCGGCGACGCAATCCGCGTCAAAGGCGACCGGCGCGGTGTAGGAGATCTGCTCAAGCGAAAGATCCAGCCCGATATCGGCGGCGCTCTCGGCGCAGACCTGGCGCAAGGCGGCATCCATCGCGGCCAGCGTCTCGGCCGAGGGGTGGCGCATATCGACGGTGAAGTTGACCCGCCCGGGGATGACATTGCGCGAGCCCGGGCCCACCTCGACCTGGCTGCCGACCGTGCCGCGGGCCAGCGGCGCGTGTTCATGAGCGATGTCATCGACCGCTTGCGCGATGCGCGCCAGGCCCAGCAGCGCGTTCCGCCGCCCCGCCATCGGGGTCGAGCCGGTGTGCGAGGCGAAACCTTCCAGGGAAATATCGTACCAGCGGAAGCCCTGCGCCGCATTCACCACGCCGACGGCGATGCCTTCGGCGTCCAGGATGGGCCCCTGCTCGATATGGCATTCGAAGAAGGCCGAGAAGGCGTGGTCGCGCACGGGCGCCTCGCCGCGATAGCCGATGCGCTCAAGCTCGTCGAGCAGGCTCGCGCCGCTATCAACCGCGCGGCGGGCAAGCGCCCAATCCAGGTCAAAGACGCCGCCGTATACGCCGGAGGCCAGCATGGACGGCGCGAAGCGGGCGCCCTCTTCATTTGTCCAATTCACCACTTCCAGGGGCGCGACCGTGTTGATGCCGTGGTCGTTCAGCGTGCGGATGACTTCCAGGCCCGCCAGCACGCCAAAGACGCCATCGAAGCGGCCGCCGAAGGGCTGGGTATCGAGGTGGCTGCCCATGCCCACAGGCGCGCGGTCCTCCTCGGCGCCGCGGCGGCGGGCGAACATATCGCCCATCTCATCGACCGTCATGGCCAGGCCGGCATCGGCGCAGCAACGGGCGAAGAGATCGCGGGCGGCTTTGTCTTCATCGCTGAGGGTCAGGCGGTGGCTGCCGCCATTGGCGGTCGCGCCGATCTCCGCCATCGCCATGATGCTGTCCCAGAGGCGCGCGCCATCGATGCGTATGTCATCCGTCATTGTCATCCTCCTCTTGATCGCGCTCGGTCAGCCATCCGCCGGCAATTGCGTATTCGCCTCAGCCGCGAGCGGATCGTTGGCGCGGGCCTGCCGCTGGCGCAGGCTCTCCTTCAAGCGCGCAATCACGGCGTCGTATTTCGATCGCTCAATGAGGTTGGTCCGCTCCCAGGGGTCGGCCTCAAGATCAAACAGTTGCCAGGTGACCGCCCCATCGACGACCGTCTGGATCAGCTTGTGGCGCTCGTCCTTGACGCTGCGCTGGTAGGGCTGGCCGCGCGGGTGCCCGAAGACGCTTTGATAAGCGGAGAAAATCAGCTTGCGGTGTTTGAAGGTGACCTCATTCAGCAGGGCGGCCAGGCTGTGCCCGGCGCTGGTCTCGGGGATATCGACCCCGGCCAGCTGCAGCAGCGTCGGATAGAGATCGTGCAGGTAGAGCAGGGCGCTGCTGCGCAAGCCCTTGGGGATGCCCGGCCCGCGCATGATGAGGGGGATGCGCATGCTGTGGTCATATAGATTCTGCTTGCCCATTAAGCCATGCTGGCCGACGCCCAAGCCATGATCCGAGGTATAGATGACGATGGTGTTATCGCGCAGGCCGCGGGCCTCAAGGGTATCCAGGATGCGCCCGATCTCCATATCCATGTGCGAGATCATGCCGTAATAATCGGCGATGTGCCGCTTGATTTCGGCTTCGGTCCGCGGGTAGCCGGCCAGCAATTCATCGCGGATGTCGCTGACGCCGGTATCAAAGGGATGTTCGGGCAGGAAGTTGGGCGGCAGCTCGATATCGGCGGGGTCGTACATGGCGTCGTAAGGCGCCGGCGCGGTGCGCGGATCGTGCGGCGAGGTGAAGGCGATGTAGGCGAAGAAGGGCTTATCGTCAGGGTCGCGCGAGTTCAGAAAATTGATCATTTCGTCGGCGAAGACGGTAGTCGCATGGCCATCGGCGAGGTAGGTATCCGCGGGCGGGTATATGCCATCGGGATCGAAATCGTTGACCGGCATGGCATATTGATCGTTCATGCCGCCGAAAAATACCTTGCCGCTTTCGCCGAAGCAGCGGACATAGCTGCCGCGGCGGTTATGCCATTTGCCTGTGCCGAATGCCGTGTAGCCCTCACCGCGCAGCAATTCCGGCAGCAGCGGGATATCGTCGGGCAGCGGGTCGGGCGTATCAAAGAGATCTCGCCCGGTCATCAGCATGCCGCGGCTGGGCATACAGACGGCGCCGGAGGTCGAGCCCATGATATGCGCCTGGGCGAAGCAAGCGCCGTCGGTCATAAGCTGGTCGAAAACTGGCGTCCGCACCGCTTCAATTCCCAGCGCGCCGAGAGCGGAATGCCGGTGATCATCGGCAATCATGAAGAGGAAGTTGGGTCGGCTCATGGGGGAGTGTCCTCATAGGTTGCTAAGGCTAAATTCATCATACACCTTTGAGATATGCGCTGCAAGAAATGGCGGCTATGAGAGTGTCTAATCTGTGGATTTCCTTCTTCCATTGAAGCTTGTTATAGGGAATTGATCACAGCCGCTCGCAAGTCGTGACTTGGCTGATACAAAATAAGGAATCCGTCACACGCAAGGGTCACAAAAAGGTAGAGATGTAGGGGCGACTTATCAAGTCGCTGAAAGTGCATACCATGTCATCGACGGACGAGCTATTAGTGCGCCCCTACAGATTTCGACATGAGTTTAGCGGGGGAAAACGAGTACCCCGAGCAAGAGGCGTGGCGCTCATGACAGACGGGACGGCGCTTGGTTTCCCCGCCTTTGCTTGGGCGGGCGCCGGGCCGATGTTGTCATGAGTTTTTAAGAATTGTCTGTTAAACTTGGCGCATAATTGCTCGGTTGGATGGGCTGGTGTTTTGCATGAATCGACTGTTGCTGGTGATAGTAATTCTTCTGCTGCTTTCCGCGCCGCTAATGGCGCAAGAGCCGGAAGCCGCGCTAATATTGCAGCATGATTCCGGCGTGGTGACGGGGAGCTGGAACAGCGCCGAAACGGAGATCCTGACGGCGACGGAAGGCGGGTTGGCGCGACTATGGTCGGCGGAGACCGGCGAGCCGCTGTTGACGATCGACCATGGCGGCAATCCCTTAACACATGCCTATTGGGTCGATGAGGGCGCGACGATCCTCTCGGCGGATGAGAGCGGCTTGGTCCGGTTGAGTGCGCGCGACGATGGCGAGGAATTGCGGCGCTGGCAGTTGGCTGGCATGCCGGTCGCGCTGGAAATCAACGCCGACGGGTCAGGGGCGCTGGCTTTCACCGATCTTGGCGGCGGCGCGATATTGTCGCTGACGGATGGCGGTTTGATCGCCGAATTTGACGCGGCGGCCGAAATCCGCGACGCCGCTTACAGCGCGGATGAGACCCGCGCCCGGGCTTGGTCGGAAGATGGCGCGGTCTACAGTTGGCATCTCAGTTCCGGCGAAAGCTTCGAGGCGCGGCCGCCGCATCGCGGCATGCTGCTGGGATTGCTTTGGAATGCCGATGATACGCGCGTATTGGCCTGGTTCACCGACGGTTTGGTCAATCTCTATGAGTCGGACGGCGTGAGCATCGGTCGCGGCCGGATCAGCGGCGCGCGTCATAGCAGCTTTGTGCAGCGGGCGATATGGTCGGCGGATGAATCGCTGGTGATGTCTTGGGCGGGCGATGATACGGTTCACGTCTGGTCGGCCGATAGCGGACGCTCGCAGGCAGTGTATCGTCACGAAGACTGGGTGATCGGCGCGCGCTGGGATCCGGCGGAGGAACGTGTCTTGTCCTGGTCGCACATATACCTGTACCTGTGGGAGAACGAGCGTGAATGGCAGCGCTTCCGCCATGGCAACCTGGTGCGCGGTGCGGCCTGGAACGACGATGCGACGCAGATCTTGTCCTGGTCCTGGGATGGGACGGCGCGGGTTTGGGAAGCCTGAGCGGCGCCTAGAGCATCAAGCCCAAGACGGCCACCACCGCCAAAGGGGTGATGACGCCGATGAGCGCGCCAATCAGGATCTGAACGGCGCTGTGGCGTTTTAGCACCAGCCGCGCCAATGCCACCAGCAGCAGCAGCGGTACAAAAAGCAAGCTTTGCCCGAAGCCGAAGATCACGGTCGTGGCCGAGATGACGCTCGCCATGGCCATGGCGTGCAAGCTGATATGGACGAAGAATGTGCCCGCCAGGATGATGATCAATTCGACGATGCTGACGATGGTGACCACCTGCAGGGCCGGGTCAGCCCCGTAATGGACCATGAGCCCGAGCGAGATCAGGCCGGCGAGAATCGCGATGGAATAAGGTATGTAGCGCTCGCGGCTGAGGGGCATGTGCATGTCGCTGATCTTGCCCTTGCGCACGTTGTAGGCGACGAAGAGCATCGGCGCGATACAGATCGAGAATACGAAGAGTGATGCGAATATGAAGCCTTTGACGGCGCTGCCGCTGCCGGGCAGGATGACGGTGTACACCCAAATCGCCCAGACCAGCGGCGGACTCAAGATCAGAGAGACAGCATGCGCCCACAGGCGGTCATCGCTTGGCAATCGGTGACGGAGCGCTGCGGGCAGCGGCAGGCGGATATCCATCGGCGTCGTCCCTATCGCTACCTCAAGCTGTCATTATAACGGCTACTCAATACGCTATGCCAGAAACAGATTACGCGCCTGTTATGCCGTCGGGAAGGCTTTCAGTTGTCAACCGGGATCGGCGATTGGGCGGTGGCGCGCTCCAGCAGGGCGAGCAGGCCGGCCGGATAGAGCGGCGGCGCGCCTGCGCCACGAAAGAAACCGAGGGGCTTCCAACTGCCTTCGTAGAGAATCTCGCCGTCATCGCTTCCTTCAATTGAAAGGTCGTCCCGGTTCAGCGCCGGGTCGCGAAACTTGCCGTCGTAGATCAGGACGATTTCATGGCCGGGCTTGCCTTCGAAGCGGAAGATATTCTCCAGCGCGCCGAGATACTCCAAGTCCAGGACTTCAGCGCCGATCTCTTCCCGCACTTCGCGGATGACCGTCTCGCGGCCGCGTTCGCCGAATTCGATTCTGCCGCCGATGGGACGGTAGAAGGTCTGGCCTTTCTGCGAGTCGTAGCCGCGGGCGACGAAGATCTTGTCAGCCCGGCGGAAAACGCAGAGCGCCAGCGGGCGGATCCGCGCTTTTTTCTGTTTTGCCTTTTTGCCCATATCCTTATTCCGCTTCGAAGCGGGTGCCGAGCGCTTTAGGCGGGTCGGAGCGCAGGAAGGCGCGCAGGCGGTGCTGGACGCCGCGCGGCATATATTGAAGCAGGCGCTCGGTCAATCCGCCGCTGACGATGAGCAGGGTGACGATCATCAGCAGCCAGGGCAGGGTATTCAGCAAGACGAAGGGAAAGTTGATCTCCTGGCCGAAGATGAAGAGTCCATTGGTCTGGATGTTGCTGGAGACGGCGCGCAGCGCGGCGAAGAGATAAGCGCCGAGGACCGCGCGGAAGGGGTGCCAGCCGCCGAAGATCACGATGGCCAGGGCGATCCAGCCATCGCCTTGCATGGCGGGCGGGCTGGACCAGCCGGGCTTGACGTTGAGCGAATAGGCCGCCCCGGCCAAGCCCACCAATGCGCCGCCCAGAAAAGTGTACCAATAGCGCAGGCGCTGCACCGGGGCGCCCCGGGCATAAGCCGCTTCCGGGCGCTCGCCGATGGCGCGCAGGGCCAAGCCGCCTTTGGTGCGGAATAGCCAGAACCAGATGGCGAACATCAAGAAATAACTGAAATAGACCAGCGCGTTCTGCTGGAAGAAGACCTTGCCCAGGATAGGAATGTCCTCGAGGACGGGGATGGCGAAGCGCGTAATCTGGGGGCCGGGGATGCGGGTGTAATCGGCGCCGAGGAAGCGCGCCAGGTCGGCCGCCAGCAAGGTCAGGACAAAACCGACCGCGACTTGGTCGCGCCGCAGCTTGATGCTGGAGAAGCCGACCAGCACGGCGATCAAAGCGCCGACGAGCATGGCGACGGCGATGCCCAGGGCGATCTGCATAGGCACATCGAGAACGCCGGCTTCCTGCGCGGTCCAGGCGGCGGCGAAACCGAGGACGGCCGCCAGCGCCAGGCTGCCATCCAGCGAGAGATTGACGACGCCGGCCCGCTCGGTGATGGTCTCGCCGAGGCTGGCGATAACCAGCGGCGTGGCGGTGCCGATGATGCTGCCGAGGGTGTTGAGAAATTCTTCGTTCATCTCACCGTATTCACCACAGAGACACAGAGGGCACAGAGGACAGAATTAAAGGACTATTCGTTTGATACCTTCTCGCAGAATTCCCACATTGAAATTGATGAGCAGTCCTTTTTTCAGATCCATGAGTTTTAAGTATGTTAGCAGTTGGGCGACGTGAATATCATTCAGTCTCTTTACGGACTTCAGTTCTACAATCACAGTGTTTCCTACAACGATGTCCGCATACATATCGCCGATTTCCCTCCCTTTGTATAGAACGTCGACGTGCCGCTGTCGCTCGTATTTCAACTTCTGCTCTTCTAATTCTATGCAGAAAGCGTCTTCATATAACTCTTCCAATAACCCAGGACCCAAAACGCGATGAACTTCTATGGCCGCGCCGATTATTTTATATGTCAACGGATCTTGATTATGCGAACTGTTCATAATCGCTTGACCTTTTTCTCTGTGTCCTCTGTGCCTCTGTGGTGAATCCTTGTTTCTTGGTTGGAAGTACCGGAGGACAAAGAGTTTCCGCCAATTTCGTCATTAGCATTGTCATCCGCCAAGGTTTGCGGGAAAAACACCTCCTGCACGCCATGGAAGAGCATCACGAACAAGACGAGCATGCCTTGTAGCACGCCGGCCAGCGAGGCATCCAGCTTAACCACGATTTGCAGGCGGGTGCTGCCGGTGAGGATAGCGGCGAAGGCGAAGGCGATCAGCGGCACCCAGAGCAGGCGGATGCTGAGCAGCAGCACAACCAGCAAGCCCAGGAAACCGATACCGCCCGAGGCCAGCGGACGCAGGTTATCGAAGGTGAAAACCACACGGTAGGAGCCGGCGATGCCCGCCAGCGCGCCGCAGACCAGGAAGGCGCTCATGGACGTGCGCTCGGTGGCGACGCCGAGCAGCAGCGCCGAGCGCATGTTCACCCCGACCGCTTTGAGATTCAAGCCCCAGCGGGTGGCGTTGAGCAAGACGAGCACAATGAGAAAAGCGGCGATGACCAGGGCGATCATGAACAGGTTGACCGGAAAGGTCGACGAAAATTCGGGCAGCAAGGAAGCTGCGGGAAAAGGTTCCGTGCCTTGCGCCGAGCCGCCGATGCGCGGCTGCCAGGGGCCGGAAATCAAATAGATCGAGATGACGTTGACCAGGGCGTTAAGAGCGACGCCGCCGAAGATCTCGTTGACGCCCAGGCGAATCTTGAGGGCGCCGACGACGAAAGCCCAGAACATGCCGCCCAGGGCGGATAGGGCGATCAGGACCACGTTGAGCAGGGGCGACAGGCTCTCGTCCATCAGAATGAATTGCGCGCCCCAACTGGCGAAGAGCGCCCCCATCATCATCTGGCCTTCGACGCCGATATTCCACAAGCCGGCGCGGAAGGTGACGACCAGGCCGATGCTGACGAGGGTGAGGGGAATCCAGAAGTTGAAGACGCCGCCGAGCTTGCGGCTGTCTTTGAAAGCGCCTTTCCAGAGGGCGTCAACAACTTCGAGCGGGTCGCGGCCGACGGAGATGACAAGGGCGGCCGCCACCGCCAGCGAGATGGCGATGGGGAGGAGCATAAAGCCGATTTGTACCGCGAGCGCGCGTGGGTTTTTCATGTTATGAATCCGCTAGACCTCACTTTGTCGTAATCCCCACCCGATGCCAGGCATTATTCACATAACCCTTGAAATTCCAGACGCTCGCGATCGTCTCCGGCTGACTGTTCGCCGCGCTGTCCCAGGCGCGCACGACCAACTCATGCCTGCCCGCCGGCAAGTCGAACTCCGCCCGCCATAGCTGCCAGGTCCAAAGCTGCGGCTCGTTGATGAACTCGGCGCGCTGCCAGGTCTCGCCGCCATCGGGCGAGACGCTGATCCAGGTGATCTCATGCTCGCCGTCGCTCATGGCGTAACCTTCGACAACGATCTTGCCGGCGGGCAGCAGGCTGCGGTCTTGCGGGCGCACGATGACCGAATTGACCGGCAGCTTGGTCAACTGCATGCCGTCGGAATAATCGACATTGTACATAGTGATATGCGGCGGGAATAATTTGTAGCCGACCTGCTGATAGTGGTTGTCGGAGGGACATTCCTGGACGCGGATGTCGCTGAGCCATTTGACGCTGCGCGCGCCGATATAACCGGGCACGATCATGCGCAAGGGGCAGCCATGCGCCAGCGGCAGGTCCTCGCCATTCATGGCGTAAGCCAGCAGGACTTCGCAGCCCAGCGCTTTGTCCAGCGGGATTGAACTGCCGAAGGCCTCGCGCTCGCCATCGCGCAGCATGGTATCGAGCCCGAGGAAGGCGACATGCGCCGCGTCGGCGCTGCTGATGCCGGCCGCCTTCAGCACATCGCCCAGGCGCGCGCCGGTCCAGGTGGCGGTGCCGATAGCTTCGATATCCCAGGCGAGCTGATCATCGATCGGTTTGTAGCTGACCAGTTCCTTGCGGCGGTTGCCGGCGCATTGCAGGGTGGCGGTCAAGCTATGGCTGGCGAAATCCTTCTTGATCTGCGCCAGGCTCAGGGAAAGCTCTCGCGTGACCAGGCCGCTGATGCGCAGGCGGTAGCTATCGAGCTGCAAATGGGGAATCTGCGTGTGGTTGCGGACGAAGAAGAGATGCGTCGGCGTGACGAATTCCCGCGCCAATTGGCTGAGCGGGGGGCCCGCGTTGAGGATGTCGTCATAGGTTTTGGTCTCGTCATGTTTTTCGCTGAGTGGCATTTATGCTCCTCGCTGGTGAAATGGATTAGCTGTGAAACTCGCCGCCGATCATGTGGCCCAGTTCGTCGATCGTTGTCTGCCCCACGTCCGGCACTTCATGCGCGCGCCCGGCATAGAATACGAAGATTCGGTCGCTGTAGGTGACCAGTTCTTCCAGGTCGGCTGAATTGAAGATGATAGCCGCGCCGCGCTGACAGCGTTCCAGCAGTTGCGTCCAGATCCAGCGGGCCGAATCGACATCCAAACCCCGCGTCGGCTGTTCCAGGATGAGCAGCTTCGGGTCGTCCGGCAGCAGGCCGATGAGCACGCGCTGCTGATTGCCGCCGGAGAGTTGCTCGATCGTGTCGGTCGCCCGGCCCTTGACGCGGTAGCGCTCAATGCGGCTGGCGGTTTGCTTCTCGACCGTTTTCCAGTCGATCTGCAGCTTGTCGTCCGCCACCAGGGCGCTGTGTTCCGTGAGCGTCAAGCCGGCGATCAAACCTTCTTCCAGCCGGCCGGCCGCGCCGAAGACACAGCCGCGCCGGAAGAGCTGGCGGTAACTCGCCTTGTGGCTGCTGACGCCGTCGAAACTCAGAGCGCCGCCGTCGATGCGCTGCAAGCGAGCGCAGGCGCGCATGAAGAGTTCCTGGCCGCTGCCGCCCAAACCGGCCAGGCCGATCACTTCGCCGGCGTGGGCAGTCATGCTTATCGGCTGCATATCCAGCCGCTGGTCCTGCACGACGAGCGCCTTGGCCCTCAGCACAGGCGCGCCAATCTCGTAGTGCGGGCGCTGCTGCGCTTCCAGCGCTTCGCCGAACATCATGGTCACCAACTGCTGCTTGGTGCGGGCGATGACGGCGCTGGTCAGGTTGTCATTGCTGGCGGGCATGTCCATCTCGCCCGCGATCAGCCCGTCGCGCAAGACGACCACCTCGTCGCAGAGGTCGATGACGTCTTCCAGCTTGTGCGAGACCAGCAGGACGACCAGGCCTTCGTCATGCGCCAAACGGCGCAGCGCGTTGAACAAGATTTCTTTTTGATCGGCGGAGATGCCGGTGGTCGGCTCGTCGAGGATGAGCGTCTCAACGCCGAGCGCCAATAAGCGGATGATTTCCAGTTGCTGGCGTTCGGCGATAAGCAGGTTGTCGATCGGTTGATAAGGATCCAGTTCAAAGCCGAAGCGGGCGCTGAGGTTTTGCAGCTGCGCCAGGGCTTCGGCGCGTTTGAGGGTGATGCCTTTCAGCCCGCCGTAGATGAAGTTTTCCAACACGGTGAAAGCGCCGACATCGAGCGGGTCTTGCTGCAGCATGCCGATGCCGTTGGCGATAGCGGCTGCCGGACCGGTGTAGTCGATGATGTCATTGTCGATCAGGATCTCGCCTTCGTCAGCCGGCTGGAAACCGGAGAGGATTTTCATCAGGGTGGATTTGCCGGCCCCATTCTCGCCGAGGATGCCGACGATGCGCCCGTGACTGAACCTGGCGTTTATAGCGTTGTTGGCGTGGACGGGTCCAAAGCGCTTGTGGATGTTCCGCAGTTCAATATCCATAGCCTAAACCGAGGCGCAAGCTCCTTCAAGAACGGGATGCTTTATTCTAGCGCAGCCTGGCTATTTCACCAATTTGCCCGAGGGCGCAGAGGGGAAAATGTAGGGGCGACATACCATGTCGCCCGCCCTTCACACGCGACGATCGTAGGGGCGAGCCATCGGGTCGCCCGAAAACCCCCACGCAATCCTCCCCTCGCTGCTTGACTTTTCCCTCAAATGATGTAATATATTTATGGTGTAAACGTGTAATGATATATTTTCACATATTCCATATCATAGCAGATTTATCACCTTGGAATATGTCATAACAGGATATTGAACATGACCGACATCCGCCGAAGCATTAATTCATCTGCCTTCAAGCGCCCCTTCTTAATTAGAATAAACATTCGGGGGGGGGGGCGACATTATCTAGGTCCCTCCGAGCATATCTCCCGTTTCTTTGCCTTCTCCTCCTCCTGACTCTCTCCGCCGCGCCCGCGCAAGCCCAAGCCACCAATACGCCCGTGCCCCTCGTCATCTCATGGGCTACCCACGGAGGACAGCAGACGCCATTAATCGCAAGCGGGCAAATTTTTATGAAGGTTTCCCTTGACTCTAGCCATACCGGTGTCACCCTCACTTGCAACATCAGCGGGACGGATACCGGTTCCATCAATTGTCCCCTTACCCTTGTTTCCCTGCCCATCTCTTCTTGCGGCCAGTGGACCGCCAGCGCCACCGCCACTGTTGGCGGGCAAAGCGCGACCATCACAGCGACTTTAAGCATCGCTTGCCCGACCGATACGCCCACGCCAGCACCCGCAACTGACACGCCCACAGCGACCGCGACCAACCCCCCAGCCCCAGCGACCAACACGCCCTTGCCCCCACCGCCAGTCCAACAGCCCGGTCAACAGCCCCCCGTCGATGCGGCCACACCGAGCAAAGCGCGACCGCCAGCCACCGCGACCGCGACCTACCTTTACCCCACCCAAGATCATTCAGGCTTGCCCGCCGGCGCAACGGTTGAAAGCGATAGTCCCTGGATCGCCTTCCGCGAAGTCTCTGGCGACGCCATCAGCAACCCGACCGTCAGAGCCAACGCCATCGAAGCCGTTGATGTCTGGGGCCCGCTGGGAGTCGATGCCCGAATCTGCTTTGCTGGCGCAGGTTCGCTGCTTTTGCTCGATACCGCCTACAGCCCGCGCCGCCTTGTCTGGCTTGCCAGCCAACAGCGAGACGGCCAGACCTGCGCCCAGCTTGACCGGGCTGGCACGGTCGCCCTGATGCCCGCCGACTTGACCGCCACGCCCACCAGCAGACCGGGAGCGACAGCGACCCCCGATCCCCACCTAGTCGCCGACTCCCTCGAAGACCGCCGCTTGCTTGTCGGTTGCCGCGTCAGCGCCAGCCAGTTGCTTAACTTCCGCCAAGCGCCAGCAGGTTCGATACTCAGCCTCTATCTCGGCGGCAGCCCCGCCATCGCCCGGACGGATAATTGGTTTCAGGTCATGTACCTTGGCAACATAGGCTGGATCTCCGCCCACTATGTCACGACCGCCGGCGACTGCGACTAGCGCCTTCCGCTCTTCCTGCGGGCTGTAGGGGCGACATACCATGTCGCCCGCAATATCAACCATACCCCCCGCCCTCTCTGTGCCCTCTGTGCCTCTGTGGTGAAAAAATCTCCGCATCGCCGCATTCAGCCCTTCCCTTTCAGAACGCCTGTGCTATAATGACCCCAATCCCAAGCAACTGAGGTCCCCCATGCCCAATACCGGAAACTTCTCAGACCATGAAAAACGCTGCGCCCTGGACCTGCTCCATATCCATGACGACATCAACGCCGCCCGCCTGCTTGCGGGCCTGCCCGTCGCCGCTGGCGCAAAATGCGACTTTGTCCGAAAAGGGTTTTCCCTTGTCCGACAAACGGACAATGTTGGCTAAAATCCTAACCAATCAACAACTACTTGATAATCTCACGCTTACCCCGACCCATCCATTCAACGCCGCTGCCTAGCCCGGCGGGATGACCTCCAGCGCGATGGTATGCGGATGGCTGGGCGTCTCATCCTCTCGATAGGCGATGACGGAGAATTTGTGCCAGCCGATGCCTTTGGCGAACCAGTTCATCGTCACGCGGTAATGCCCTTCGGCGCCGCTTTCGCTCTCGCTGGATTGCAGCAGCCGCTCATCGACGTAAAGCTCGACGCGATCTATGCCGACCGAATCGGAGGCGAGAATCTCGATATCAAAGATGACGCCCTCGATGACCTGCTGATTGTGCGGCGGCGCGAGGATCTGCGCTTGAGGCATGGCGGGCGCCGGGCTGGGCGGCGGACTGGGAGTCGCTGGCCCGGCCAGGTTGCAAGCGGCCAGCCAGCCAAGAGCGAGCAGCAGCAAGATTGCAGGAGCTTGAGTGGCAGTTTTGATCATGCCGATAATCGACCTTGAGACTGGAGAGCGACCAACGCCGGGCCGCCCCTGGCTTGAAGCGAGCGATTTCGCCGGGGCCGTCTCGCCCCGGTAACGCGCAGTTCCATTATGCGGCTTTGGCCTTTTGCTGGCAAACAGCTTCGCGGCGGGCTGAGGGACCGCGCGATCGATATGAATTGCCGCGCCAAGGGATACATCTAGGCAAGATCAGGTGAGTCATGCGAATTTCGCAAAACCAACGATCTGTAGGGGCGACATACCATGTCGCCCGAAGCCACAAGTCCCTCGGTGGCAAAAAAGCAGTCATTGAGACAGGATTTGCATGACTTGCTTTCAAGGACTTACGGCAGTACGTCTATTACAAATGCCTCCACTTGCGGACGGAACCCCTCGGCATTCAGCCCGTCTGCGGCCGGGTCCCGACGATAACGCAAGGCGCGCTGAATGAGCTCAGCCCACTGCGGCGCGGATGCCGCCAGCCAATTGGCCGCTGCGACTTTCGAGGCATCGCGCTCATGCTCAAGCGTGTAAAGGCCGCGGGCGACAGTCAGGACGATGTAGGACAGAGCCTGCTTGTTGTGGGGCTTCTTGACCGACTCCCGATAGTGGCGGATATGCTCGCGGACGGCTTTTAGCCAGGCGGCTCTCGGTATGGGATCAATGAGCGTGGCAACGGGCGGACCGTGCAAGGTGATGCCCGTTTGGCGCAGGGCGTACCAACTGATCAGCCAATCTTCGCCCGCCTGGATGAGGTGGAAAGGCTCGCCGGGGCTGATGATGCCGATGGCGCTGGCCCGCGTCCGGAAGGCGCGCAGCCCGCTCGCGGAGATGTAAGCCAACTCAAGCCGGTTGTCCCAGGCGGGATACTGCCTCAGGACATCCGCGTGGAACTTGTCAAGCGCCGCGAAGCGCGCATCGTCCAGCTCCTCCCTCAGCGCGACCGCCAGATCAATATCGCTGATGTCGAACTCGAAATCGCCGCAGACCAGCGAGCCGTAAAGATAGATGCCGACAAGCTCTTCGCGCAGGATCGAGCGCAGACCGGCCTTCAGATCTGCGACCAGCGCCTCGATGTGAAGCATTTCGCCGCACCTAAGCGATTGCGATGCGATTTGCCGCGTCCAGGCAGGAGACATGTCTCGGCTCCGCTCTTTCTCATAGTCGCGCATTCGATGACAAGTCGCTAGACTATACCCGATTGACAGCCGCTTGACGGCGGCGATAATGTCTACCGCGCTCGACAGTTTGATAAGAAAGCAGCTTAACACAAAGCAAGCGCCACAACCGCGGAACCGCCCCGCATGAATACAGGCCGAGGAATGACGATTTGATATGAAAATTGTACGCATCGAGAGTTATGTTGCCGAGCAAAAGGTGGATACCCCGTTCTCATTTTCGCAATTTGAATTTCAGACGCGGCAAGTCTGTTTGGTCAAGGCAGTTGCCGAAGACGGCAGCTATGGCTGGGGCGAGGGCTATGGTCCGGCGACCGTTGTCCGGGCCGGGGTCGATTTTCTCGCGCCTTTGGTATGCGGCGAGGATCCCCTGCATGTTGAGGCGATCTGGAACAAGATGCGCCTGCGCGCGCTGGATTACGCGCGGCGGGGTGTGCTGGTGGCGGCGATAAGCGCTATCGACATCGCCCTTTGGGATCTGCGCGGCAAACTGCTGGGGCAGCCGGTCTCGGTGCTTTTGGGCGGCCGGCGGCGCGAGCGCGTCAAAGTTTATGCCACCGGCTTGTACTTCACAGCGGCCGATGACTTGGTCGGGAAGCTGGTGGAGGAGGCGAAAGGCTACGCCGCCCAAGGTTTCCGCGCGATAAAGATGAAGGTCGGGCTGGATGTGGCGACGGATGTCAAGCACGCGCGCGCCGTGCGGCAGGCCATAGGCGCCGATGTGGAACTGATGGTGGATGCCAATCATGGCTATTCGCTCAGCGAGGCACTAAGCTTTGCGCGGAGGATTGAGGAATTGGATATCAGCTTTTTCGAGGAGCCGGTATCGCCGGAAGATTACCAGGGCTATCGAGAATTGCGCGAGCGCGCGACGATTCCGATCGCCGGTGGCGAATGCGAGTATCTGCTGGAAGGCTTTCGCCAATTACTGAGCGGACGCTGCGTCGATATCGCGCAGCCGGATATCTGCGCCGCCGGCGGCCTCAGCGAGGTCAAGCGGATCGTCGCCCTGGCCCGCGCGCATCACGTAAACGTTATCCCGCATAGCTGGGGCACGGGCATCGCCTTCGCCGCGGGCTTGCATCTCGTCAGCGCCCTCGATGTCTTGCCCGGCCGCATGCGGATGCCGGAGCCGCTGCTGGAGATGGATCGCTCGGAGAATCCGCTGCGGGATAATCTGACGGCGCCAGTATTCCAGGTTGAAGACGGCAAAGTGGATGTGCCGAGCGCGCCGGGTTTAGGCGTGGATGTGGACCCGGATATGTTGGCTGAGTTGACTGTGAGCGATTGATTGATTCCGCTGGACGAGATTCAGGCGGCAGCTGAGCGGATAGCCGGTTCGGCCGCGCGCAGTCCTTTGCTGCGCCTCCCGCTGGTTGGGCCTGCCCCCGAGATTTATCTGAAGCTGGAAAACTTGCAGCCGATCGGCTCCTTCAAACTCCGCGGCGCGGGCAACGCGATGGCGCAGGCGCCGGCGGAAGCTTTGGCGCGCGGCGTCTACACGGCCAGCGCGGGCAATATGGCGCAAGGGGTGGCCTGGAACGCGCGGCGTCTGGACCTGCCTTGTCATGTCATCGTGCCCGATCATGCCCCGCAGACGAAACTGGCGGCGGTGCGGCGGCTCGGCGGCGAGGTCATCAAGGTATCATTCGACCGCTGGTGGGATGTCATCGTCAGCGGCGACTATGCCGGCTTGGACGGCTATTTCATTCACCCCGTGACCGATCCGGCGGTGATGGCGGGCAACGGCACGATCGGGCTGGAGATCTTGGCGGACCTGCCCGATGCCGATGCGATTGTCATTCCTTATGGCGGCGGCGGCTTGAGCAGCGGCATCGCGTCGGCGGTACGCGCGCTGAAACCGGCGATCCGAATTTACGCCGCAGAGGTGGAGACGGCGGCGCCGCTGGCGGCATCTTTGCGCGCGGGCCGCCCGGTCGAGGTGGATTATAAGCCGAGCTTTGTCGATGGCATCGGCGGCAAAAGCGTGCTGCCGGAGATCTGGGAGCGGGTCAGCGCCTTGCTTGATGGGTCGCTGGTGGTCTCGCTTGAGGAAGTCCGGGCGGCGATACGGCTGCTGGCCGAGCGGCAGCGGGTCATCGCCGAAGGCGCGGGCGCGACCTCGGTGGCGGCGGCGCTGGCGGGATTGGCGGGCGCGGGCAAGGTCGTCTGCGTCGTATCCGGCGGGAATATCCAGTTCGATGTATTGGCGGAGATACTGAGTGAAAGCTAGTCCGATGGCGGCACGGCAGCCAGCACGGGCAAGCCGGCGATGGACTCCACATCTTCGCGGCGGCGCACGATAGCGCTTTCCAGATACTCCAGCACGAAGACGATGATCCCGCCGACGAAGACCCCGGCGATAAAGCCGACCAAGGTGTTGATGGTGATATTGGGGCGGGCGAGAGCGATGACGGGATTGTCCTGGGGGCTGGCGTAGATGCGGTCTTCCTGGCGCGCTTGCTGGTTCTGGTCATCACGGTAGCGGATGAGCAGTTGCGCCCACTCGGTGGCGATGAGAGCGGCTTGACCGATGTCCTTGTGCTCGGCGTCAATTTGAATCACCAGGCTATCGAGATTGGGCGCGATGCGGACATCGGCGCGCAGTTGCTGCGGCGTCATGTCCATTTGCAGCCGATCGATGACTTCGGCGGCGCGCAACGAACTATCGAGATATGACACCTGGCTGTTGAGCAGTTGCTTGGCCGATTGCACCAGGCCGAAGTCCGAGCGGCTTGGCTCGATGCGGACGCGCTGGGTGGCGCGATAGACGGGGTCGAGGCTGCGGCTGAAAACGAAGGCGCTGCCGGCGGCAATGATGCCGAGCAGCAGCATGATCCAGCCGCGGCGGATCAGGATGCTGGCGTAGTCGATGAGATTCATAGCTTCATTGTATATTGAATTACAACAACGCAATACACAGAAATGTAGGGGCGACGCTTGTACCGCTCGAAAACGCATCCTATCGTTAAGACGGGCGACCAGGTTGATCGCCCCTACACATTCTCATTTAATGAACCTGCCAAATTCCATCCGCAATCATGTCGAAATCTGTAGGGGCGACTTATCAAGTCGCCCGCATTTGGAAAACTACTCTGTATTCTGGACGAGCCACCGACTCGCCCCCACGGCTTGATACGCCACCTGGGGTGGTTTTTCTATCTGGCCGCTGCCAGCGCTTGCTCGATGTCCTCGATGATGTCGTCGATGTGCTCGATGCCGATGCACAGGCGGATCGTCTCCGGCGTGACGCCGGCCGCCTGCTGCTCTTCCGGCGTCAACTGCCGGTGCGTGGTCGAAGCCGGATGCGCCGCCAGGGATTTGGCATCGCCGATATTGACCAGGCGCTTGAAGATCTTCAGGGCGTCGTAGAATTTAACGCCGGCATCGAAGCCGCCCTTGATGCCGAAGGTCAGCAGCGCCGAGGGACGCCCGCCGGTGTATTTCTGCGCCAGTTCGTAATAGGGCGAGCTTTCCAGGCCGGGGTAGGTGACCCAATCGACCTGCGCGTGATCCTCGAGATATTTTGCCACCGCCATGGCGTTGTCGACATGCCGTTCCATGCGCAGCGAGAGTGTCTGCAAGCCTTGCAGCACGAGGAAGGCGTTGAAGGGGCTAAGCGCGCTGCCGGTATTGCGCAGGGCGACGACGCGGGCGCGGGCGATGTAGGCCGCCGGTCCCATGGCATCGGTAAAGACGACGCCGTGATAGCTCGGCTCCGGACTGCTGAACATGTAGAAACGCTCATTATGCTTGGCCCAATCGAAGATGCCGCCGTCGACCAAGATGCCGGCGATGCTGTTGCCATGCCCGCCCATGTATTTGGTCATGGAATGCAGGATGATATCGCAGCCGAACTCGATGGGGCGGCAGAGGGCCGGCGTCGGCACGGTGTTGTCGACGATGACGGGGACGCCGTGGGCGTGCGCCATATCGGCGATCGCTTCCATATCCGGGATGTTGCCGGCCGGATTGCCAATCGATTCGAGGAAGACGGCCGAAGTCTTGGCGTCGATATGTTTCGCCAGGTCCTCCGGGCTGTCGCCATCGGCGAAGCGGACATCAATGCCTTGCTTGGGCAGCATGTGCCGGAAGAGGGTCCAGGTGCCGCCGTAAAGTTGAGGCACAGTGACGATATTGTTGCCGGCTTCGGCAAGATTGAGGATGGAGTAGTTGATGGCGGCCTGGCCTGAAGCCAGCGCCAGCGAGGCAACCCCGCCTTCCATCGCGGCGACGCGCTCTTCCAGCACGGCATTGGTCGGGTTCATAATGCGCGTGTAGATATTGCCGGGCACGGCCAGGTTAAAGAGGTCGGCGCCGTGCTGGGCGTCGTCAAATTCGTAGGCGACCGTCTGATAAATCGGCACCGCCACCGCTTTGGTGGTCGCCTCGCTTTCGTAGCCGGTGTGGATCGCCATCGTCTCAAGTTTCATGGATTGATCTCCTCATTTTGCTAGCGGTCTGCGTACCGCGGCTACTCTACCTGAAATCGCCAAGTAGTGAGAGATTGAATTTCATGGTTATCGTTAAGTCCCCGGCTGATGTTTCCACTTCGCCTGCGCTTGCTCGATGGTCGTCACGGTGACGCCGTAAATGACCAGGGCGCTGCCGATGATCTGAACGAAGGAAGGGATCTCGCCAAAGACGAACAAGGCGATGACCGCGCTTAGCACCACGCCGACTTGCAGGATGATGGAGACCGCGGTGGCGGTGAAATGCTGCAGCGCGAGGTTCATGAAGAGGTGGCCCAGTACCTGCGCCAGGATGGTCACGATGAGGGTCCAGACATAGCCGTTGAGGGGGTAGCCGATGACGGGCGTCCCGCTGAAGGCGACGAAAACGGTTGTGAACAGGGCGGAAGTGAAGAAGACGAGAAAGCTGTATAGCAAGGGCGGGATGAGGTTGTTCAAGCGCCGGCCGATGAGCAGGTAAGCGGCGAAGCAGAAAGAGCCGCAAATCGCCAGAGCGCCGCCGAGCAAGGGATCGCTGCCGGCTTCAATGGCGCTCAAGCCGCCGACGCCGACCAGGGTCACGCCAATGAGCGTCACAAACAGGCTTAGCCAGAAGCGGCGCGAGAAGACGACGCCGAAGATGATGATCTCGGGAAAGACAATCCACAGCGGCGAGGTGCGGCGCAGGACGCTTGTCATCAACACGCTGGTGTATTCGAGGGAGAGGAAGAGCAGCAACAGATTCAGCGCCAGCCAGAAGCCCGCAATGCCGGAGAGCAGCCACTGTCGATGGGTCAAACGAGCCAGTTCCGCGCGGTAGCGCGACAGCACGATCGGCAGCAAGCCCAGCGATACGAGCCAAAGGCGGATGAGCACGATCACGAGCGAGGGCATGCCTTCGCTTTGGGTGATGCGGATAGCGATCGGCGTGACGCCGGCCGAGAAGACGATGGTCAGGATGATGAACAGCGCCCGTCTGTTGGGCATGGGCGGTTCCTGGCGACGCGTGGATAGAATCCCGAAATGCTAGCACAGGCCGCTAAGGCTGGCTAGTTCGCGGCTGATATGCCGCCCGCCTTTTGCGTTTCTCGCCGACCTCGCTACAATATCTGCTGTCGGGCGAGTCGCATCAATCAAAATAGGGGCGCGTATGGGAAATCCCGCCGCTGACAACAGCGGACTTCTATCACTGAAGCAGGAACTGATCGCCGGCGCCGCGCTGGTGGCGAGCATCGGCTTGGTGCCGCTGACGCAAGGCAATCTCAGCCTGCGCGACCCGTCCAGCGGTCACATCCTCATCACGCCGCATGATTTTCCCTACGACGAGTTGACAGTTGACGATGTCCTTGTCCTCAACCTGGAAGGCAAGGTCATCGACGGCCATCGCGAACCATCGCACGAGGCGCCGGTGCATCTGGCGGTCTACGAGCGGCGCGCTGATGCCGCCGCGATTGTGCATGCCGAGCCGATCTATACCAATCTCTTCGGCGTGCTCCACAAGCCGATAGCGCCTTTGCACGTCAACACGCTGATTGACGTTGGCGGCGAGGTGCCGGTGATGCCCTTCGCGCCCAGCGGCTCGCGGCAATTCGGCTACGATATGCTCGAAGTGATGGGCGACAAGAACGCGGTCGTCTGGGCGAACCACGGCATGCTGGCTATCGGCAGCAGCTTGGATAAGGCGATACACTGTACAGTCATGGTTGAGATTTCGGCGCAACTCTACCACATGGCGCTTCAGCACGGCGAGCCGCATCGGATACCGGAGCAATATCACGACCGATTGGTCGGTTAACATCGAGCCCCGCCATTTGGCACAATTTGAAGGAAAGGAGGCAGAGGCGGAGAATAGAGAAAATGCAGATGAATTCGTAAGTGTAAGCATTGTTTGAGGAGTTTAGACATGTATCGAAAAGTAACGCTCGCAGTCTTTGTGCTGCTCATCCTGGTGTTGACCGCGCCGGCCCTGGCGCAAGACGAGGTCGTCGTTCGCTTCCGCTCCTGGAGCCCGGTGATCGCCACCACCGAAGCGATGATCGAAGCCTTCAACGCCGAGAACCCCGATATCCGTATCGAGCCGGATATCACCAACTATCCCGAGTATCTGGTGGACTTGCAGACGATGGCGGCCGGGGGCGCGCTGCCGGATCTTATCGGCCTGGAGCCGGGCGCCTTGACGCAGCAATACCGCGATCATCTGATGCCGCTGCAGGATTGCGCTGTCGCGACCTGGGGCGAAGACTGGGAAGCTCAGTTCTTCCCGGTTGGCATTGAGCAAGCGCGCCTGGGCAACCCCGAAGGCGATGACAATATCTATGGTTTGCCCGTGCTCGTTCAGACCATCAATATGTGGTACACCGTGCCGATCTTTGAAGAAGCCGGCGTCGAACCGCCGACGACCTACGATGAACTCAAGGAACTGGCGGATATGTTCAACGCGCAGGGCATCGCCCCGGTCATGATCGGCGCGGGCGATGGCTGGATCCGCCGCGATGTCTATATGCAGTTGATCCACAATGTCGCGCCGGGCTTGATCTACCAAGCGGAAGACGGCATGGCCAGCTTCACCGATGATGCCTTCGTCGAAGCGATGACCTGGTGGA
This sequence comes from Anaerolineae bacterium, assembly GCA_022822545.1. Classification (GTDB taxonomy): domain Bacteria; phylum Chloroflexota; class Anaerolineae; order Aggregatilineales; family Phototrophicaceae; genus UBA6055. Next base: position 14,648 of record JAJEBE010000030.1, on the reverse strand, counting down.
AGCGCCTCTTTGATGACGGCATCTTCCAGATGGGCGCGCTGGGCATGACGCATTATCCCGCCGCTGTCGAGCAGATTCAGGGCGGGCGCGCCGCCATGTTCCCGATGGGCGCTTGGTGGCAGCAGCAAGCGGCCAACCCGAATCCGCCGCCGCTGGATCAGAACCTGGCCGGCTACGCCCCCTTCAAGTTCCCCGATGTCACGGGTATGGGCGCGCCGGAAGATCTGCTGGGCGGCATTGATGTCATGCTCGGTGTCACACGCGACTCGGCAAATCCCGATGCGGCTTGCAAGGTCATCACCGACTGGATCAGCGGCGCCGGCGCGCAAGCGCTGATCAACACCTATAACGATCTGCCCGCCTATATCGGCTTGCGGCCCGCATCCTTCGGCTCAGAGAACCAGGAAGCGGTCTGGGATCTCTTCACCGAGGAGTGGCTGGCTAGCGTGCAATACGCCCGGCAACTGAAGAGCCCGGATGTCAAGCAAGCGCTGGAAGACGCGCTGGCGGCGGTCGCCGCGGGCGAGATGACGCCGGCCGAAGGCATGCAACTGGTGCAAGACGCCAATAGTATGTAGAAGCCAACGCGCCTAAAGTAGAATTCGTAGGGGCGACCCACCGGGTCGCCCTGATTGACATTTCGCTATCCGAATCGGGCGACCTGATAGGGCGCGTAGAACAGCCCGCCGGTCGCCCCTACGCGGCAGTTTTGGACTAACTCGCCAATGTCCCGCAAATGGCTGCTCGACAATCAGGGCTTGTTTTTCATGGCGCCGGCCATGATCCTGTTTTTTGTCTTTGTGCTCTATCCCATCTTCTATATCTTCAACGCCAGCATGTACGACTGGGACGGCATCAACGAAGCCGTCTACATCGGCGTGCAGAACTACATCGAGATGTTCACCGACGACCGCAGCTTTGCGCTGTCGATCCGCAACTCGATCTACTGGGCCTTCCTGACCATCTTCCCGCAGATGTTCCTCGGCTTCATCCTGGCTTACATACTGACCTCGGGCATACCGCTGCAAAATGCCTTCCGCGTCATTTTCTTCATGCCCGCGATTGTTTCGCCCGTTGTGCTCGGCATCATCTGGCAGCGGATTTATGCGCCCTTCGGCGGCTTGCTGGCCGATCTCGCCTGGGAGACGGGCGCCCGCTTCCTGATGCAGCCGTATTTATCCGACCCCAAGATCGCCATCTTCTCGACCATCGCGGTCAACGTCTGGCAGTGGACCGGTTTCTCCATGCTGATGTACGTCGCCGGCTTGCAGGGTTTGCCGGGCGAGGTGCTGAGCGCGGCCGAAGTGGACGGCGCCGGTACTCTGCAGCGCATCCGTTACATCGTCGTCCCGATGCTGCGGCATGTGCATCTGACCTTGATTCTGCTCGGCGTCATCGGCACCTTGCAGACCTTCGCCCTCGTCTTCATGCTGACAAAAGGCGGGCCGAATCACGCCACCGAGATGCTGCCGACCTATATTTTCCTCAAGGCATTCCCCTTGCAGAGCATGGGCTACGCCTCGGCGGTGGCGGTGGTTCTGTTGGTGATCGCCTTGGGCGCGAGCATCTTCCAGGTGAGCGTCCTCGGTTCGCGCTTCACGATTGGCAATTAGGCTGGGGAAGGGCGACGCGGTGAAACTCAATACCCGCAAAGCGCTGGCTTTCATTTTTGTTTCCGTCCTGGCTCTGCTTTGGATGGTCCCGATCATCATGATGCTGGTCGTCTCCTTCATGCCGCCGGACCAACGCGCCCCCCGCTTCGGCGGCCTGCTCATCAGCGGCGTGAGCCTGCAGAATTATGTAACCGTCTTTGAAGACGCGGAAATTGTCATGCACTTCGTCAACAGCGTCGCGGTGACGGTGCCCTCGGTATTCCTGGTGGTGATCATCAGTTCGCTGGCGGCTTTCGCCCTGGCGCGCCTGAAGTTCTTCGCGCGCGATCTGTGGTTTTATTTGCTCATCATGACGCTCATGCTGCCGATTCCGACGCTGGTCGTGCCGATATTTCAGATCAACAAGGCGCTGGGCTTAAACGACAGTTATCTCGGGCTCATCCTGCCCTACACCGCGTTGGGCGTGCCCTTCGCCATTGTCATCTTGCGCAGCTTCTTCGCCGGCTTCCTGCGCGAGATCGAAGAGGCGGCCATCCTCGATGGCTGCGCGCCCTTCGGCATTTATTGGCGGATCATGATGCCGGTCAGTTGGCCCGCGGTCGCGGTGGTCATTATTTGGCAATTCATGACGTCCTGGAACGAGTTTATCCTGGCGTTGGTGACGATGAACTCGGTCGAGGTCAAGCCCTTGACGCTGGTGCCGCTGGTCTACAGCGGGCAATTCATGATGCGCCCGGGACCCATGTTCGCCATCTTGACGCTGATAACGCTTCCTGTCATCCTCGTATATTATTTAATGCAGCGCTTCATGGTCAGCGGCTTGACCGCCGGCGCAGTGAGGGGTTAAGCAATTATGAGCTTGATGGGCATTGATGTCGGCACGACCGGCTGCAAGGTGGTGGCATTCGCCGAATCGGGCGCTGTGCTGGCGGGCGCCGGCCGCGAATATCCGCTGATCAGCCCGCAGCCCGGCTGGTACGAGTTGGATCCGGAACGAGTCTGGCGCGATGTCTGCGCTTGCCTGCGCCAAGTGAACGCAAAAATTATGAGCGATCCGGCCAGCGCGGTCGCGATCTCGTCGCAGGGCGAGGCGATGACGCCGGTAGCGCGCGATGGCCGGATCCTGGCCAATAGCCCGATCAGTTCCGATACCCGCAATCGGGCACAGACTGCCGAGATGGAAGCGGCGCTGGGCGCGGAGCATATCTACGCGCTGACCGGCCAGCCCATGGGCCCGATATACACGCTGCCGAAACTGCTCTGGTGGCGGGATAACGCGCCCGAGATCCTCGAGCAGACCTGGAAGTACCTCTGTTATGTCGACTTTGTCGCCTACAAGCTGGGCCTGGAGCCGGCGATCGATTACAGCATGGCGGCGCGGACCTTGGCTTTTGATGTCCACAAGCTGGACTGGTCGGACGAGTTGCTGGAGGCGGGAAGCGTCCGGCGGGATCAACTGGCCCGCCCGCTGCCGAGTGGCACGATCATCGGCGAGATTCCGCCCAAGCTGGCGGCTGACCTCGGTTTCACCGGGCAGGGCGTCAAAGTCGTGACCGGCGGGCACGATCAGTCGGCCGGCGCTTTGGGCGCGGGCGTCCTTGAACCGGGGCGCGCCATGCTGGCCATCGGGACGACTGAAGCGCTGGTCGCGGTCACAGATGAGCCGCGGCTGGAAATGCTGGATTACCATATCTCTTGTTATCCGCACGCCGCGCCGGGTTATTACATCGCCTTGAGCGGCAATCAGACCGGCGGGCGCCTGCTGCGCTGGTATCGTGATGAATTTGGCGCGGCCGAGCGTTCAATCGCGGATGCCAGCGGGCGGGATGTTTACGATGTGATCGTCGAGCAGATCGACGATGCGCCGGGCCGCTTGCTGCTCTTGCCCTACTTCGTCGGCAGCGGCACCTTCTATGATGACCCTATCGCCACCGGCACACTTGTCGGCATGAATTTTGACACGAAACGGGCGGACATTGTGCGGGCCATCCTCGAGGGCTTGACCTATGAGCAGACGCTCGGAATCCGCGCCTTGAACGAGGCCGGCGTGGCGATCGATCAGTTAACGGCGATCGGCGGCGGCGCCCGCTCGGAGCGCTGGATGCAGATCAAAGCCGATATCACCGACCTGCCAGTCACGATCATCCATACATCGGAAGCGGCCAGCTTGGGCGTGGCGATCTTGGCCGGCTGGGCCACCGGCGTATACGCCAGCCTGGAAGAGGCGGCGGCGCAAATGATTAAGCCGCGCAAGACATTTCTGCCGCGCCCCGACCGCAGGCGCCATTATCAGCGGCAATTGAACATCTATAGCGACCTGTATCAGGCGCTGCGTCCGGTATATCAGGCGCTGGCGGCTGAGAGTGAGCGATGAGAGCGCAGGCAAACGGATGCTATCCGTCGCCCTCGAGCCGGCGGCGGCGCTCTTCGATCTGCGCCAGCACGTTGTTGGTGACTTTGGGGACTTCTTTTTCTTTTTCTTCCAGGCGGGAGATATCCGGCTGAACGACATCATCGGCGCTGATGACGACATCGCGGTCGCTAAATTCGATGGCGCCTTTAGGATTGCTCTCCAAGGATTCCTTCATCTGGCTGGCTTTTTCCTCGCGGTCGTCGGCGTCGCCGGCTTCCTCCGCCTCCGCTGCTTCCGGCGCGGCCTCGGCTGTTGCGCTGGCCTCTGCCTTGTCAGCCCGGCGGGCCCTGCGCCGCCTTTTTGATTGCCGTTCGGATGCGCCAGCCAAATCGCCCAAGGCATCGCCGACCTTCATGGTGGTCTCGACCGCCTTTTTGCCGCGGCGGAAGCGGCTGAAGATGCCGCGGGCTTGCTGCTCGACCTCATCCGCGGTCGGCGCCGGCGCATCGCCAAGCGCCCAGCGATAACCGATATAGATCCCCGCGCCTACGATGAGAAATGGCAGAATGGTCTGGATCAATTGCACCAAGGTGCTCATCACCGCCAGCGCGGCCAAAGTGGCCAATACGACGATGACCAGCTTTAACACCTTCTCCTTTTCCAGGTTCATGACCGCCGCTCCCGAATCGCGCTGATTTGCCGGCGCCGCCTCCACATCCGCAAGCGGCAAGCAACATATAATATATTATACGCGATTTGCCGCCGTTTGGATTGTCCGCAGGTTCGCGGCCCGGCGCGCCTATTTGCTCGCCTGTAGATGCAACTGTCACAGCGCAAGGCCATTAAGCCGGCCGACCAAGCGCGCATGTCGCGAGATCGTGAGTACGGGCGATGTCTTCAAACAGTGTCATATCCCATGCCTTCGTCCTGCCGGACCGCAACTTCTACGAATGGCTGGCTGCGCTGCGCCCCTACCTGGCCAAGTTCGAGCGGGTGGCGGTCGTGCGGTCGCCGGCGGGCAATAACCTCAACCGCTTTCGCAATGTGACGGCGGTCAATGCCCCGCTCACCTGGTGGCAAGATTCCGCCTTGACTCATATCCGCCGGATCTATCCGTCGGTCGTCATGGTCGATGTGATTGATGTCAGTACGCCGGAAGCCTTGGCGCCGATCATTCTCAGGCGCGTTGAAAACGATGATCGCTATGGCGAACTGGATACCGAGCCGCAGCACATCTTCAATCGTTTCGTGCTGGAGTGGATGACGAGCGCCCGTCCGATAGCCGTGCTCGACGCCTTCAACGCTGATTCGGAAAAGGGCGGTTTGCGCCAAAGCCTGGTTATTGCCGCGCGCGCCGATGCCGAGGTGCTTTGTGGCGCCACCGGCACAATCATTGCCTTGGGCGAGACGATACAAGTCTCGTCGATGGTGGAAGGCCGGCAATATATCACCACCTACGAAGGCGTCAAGGAAGCGAGCGTCTCGGTGGGGGATAAGGTCGCGCTGGGGCAAGCGATGGCCAAGGCGGCGGGCGATCGGCTGTCCATCACGGTGCAGAACCCGCCCAATGGCGCGAGCCTGCTCGGCTGGGATTACCTGATGAATCCGCGCGATTACATTTATATTCCGCAGTTTCGCGCCCGCCCCCTTGTCGATGGCCTGAACGTGCGGAAGCTGCCAAGCGCTTACGCCACTATCGTCGGACGGGTTTACAGCTGGCACCTGCTGGAGCCGCAAGAGCATCACGGGCGCGCGATCGAGAAGATCGGCGTCGAGGGGAGCTGGCTCAAGGTCAGTTCAATCACCGGCGTGGAAGGTTATGCCGCCGCCTGGTACTTAAAGGCGACGACGCTGGACGAGGGCGCGGAGGTCTTTCCCCGCGTCAATCCGGTCGGCGTCAACTTGGATATCTTTCATCCCCTGGGCAAGCCGGCGCCGTCCCGCCTGGGCGAGATCGGCTGGCTGCGCTTCGGCTACAACGTCTCGAACGGACGCGGCTCGGAGGACATCAACGCCGCCTTGGCGCGTTACCTGCCTCAGATCGAAGCCTATCGCGACGCCGGCTACCGCGTCATTTTGGCGATCAGCCACCAGACCTACGGCGAGGGCAAAAGCGAATTCTGGCCCTGGTCCCAGATGACCGACGCCAAGTGGCGTCTGCTCCGCGCTCGCTTTGCGCGGATGATGAGCGAAATTGCGGGGCAGTGGGCCGGGCGGGACCTGGTCGGCGCCTGGCAGATCTGGAATGAGCCCGATTCCCGCAGTGCTGTCGCATCGGTGGTCATGAACGCGCGCCAATATGGCGAGATGTTCGGGGAGATCTATCAAGCGATTCGCAGCGCCGATAGCGATGTCAATATCATCACCGCCGGCTTCAATAGCGGTCCGCTCAGCGGCAGCGCCTATGCCCGCGAGATGCTGCGAACGCTGCCGGACGACATCCTGCCGGATGGCATCGCCTTTCATCCCTACGGGCGCGGCGTCAACGGGCATCCCTATTATTCCATGTTCGGGCATATTGACGAATCGGTCTGGGCCTACAGCGCGGTCTTGCCGCAAAAGCCGCTCTGGATCACGGAGTTTGGCGTGCTGGATCGCCCGCAGGACTCGCCGGGGCAGATCGCCCGCTATGCCCTGGATATGATTCGCTACCTGAAGACGCAATATCCCGGCAAGATAGCGTCGCTCGTCTGGTACGCCTGGGCGCAAGGGATGCACAACGGCTACGGCATCGTCGATCAAGCCGACAATCCACGGCCGTCTCTGACCAAACGTTTCCTCACCGCTTGATTTTGACGCTCATTGCGCGAATTACGGGCATGAAGAATTTGCTTTAGAGCCTGCCAGCGAAGTAAACTGGCTGTGACAGATTTTGGCGAAAGTTAAACCATTATGTTCAAGCGGTTTACGATTTTGACACTGACTCTGCTCCTGCTTGGGGGCGCGGGCGCCCTCGTTTGGAGCCAGACCGATTGTGACTTCAGCTATTCGAATTACGCGCGGGCGGTCCAACTGCATGATATGGGCGATTATTCGCGGGCGCTGCGCCATTACGAATGCGCCCGGCTGGAAGATCCGGACAGCGCGATCATCCCGCTCTTGATCGAGAATCTGCATCAGGACAGCGCGGATTCCGGCAGCGCCTGGTCGGGCCTTGGCCAAAGTGCTCAGCAGCCGATTTGCAGCCCTGATCTCGATCACCGCTCGGTGGGCGAGGCGGCTTACAGTCGCGGCGACAATGATCAGGCGCTGATTCATCTGCAATGCGCCTTGCTGCAAGAGCCGATGAACGAGGCGGCGCTGAACCTCATGGGCCGCATCCACATCAATCGCGGCGCCACCCATGCGGCGCAGCACTACTTCGATCGGGCTGAAGCCGCGCGCTCGGCGCCCGCCAAATTCAAGATGCCGGTCTGGCTGACGCCGTATGAGACTGTCCCCGATACGCGCGGGCAGCGGCATGTCGAGCCGATCGTGGATTTCATCGCCCGGTCACGCCAACTCTCGCAACCCGAGCATCAAGCCGTCATCACCGAGGCCGAGCCGCCGCTTGATCCACGCGAGCAAGCGGAAGCGGCTCTGAAGGCGCGCGACCTTGACAGCGCCATCGACTGGCTGCTGAAAGTTACTGCCGGCCCGGACGCGACCGCCAATGACTTAGACGTCCTGGCATCGCACTACAGCATGAAGGGCGATATGGCCGGGGCTGAGCGCAGCCTGGTCCAGGCGCTGGAATTGGCCCCGACTCGGCTGGATCTGCGCTGTCGGCTGGGCATCGTCTACATGGCCCAAGGCGAAACCGAAGCCGCCTTCGCGCAGTTTGACTGGGTGCTCTCGGTGGATATGGCCAATACCTGCGCCAATGAGCATCGCCGCGCTCTTAACCGCTCGCTCAACGCCGCTGCCCCGGCAGTGGCGCCGATAGCCTCCCCGGCCCAAGCGATATTCGAGCGTGGCCTGGCAATGCTCGACGGGCGCAAGCTGTTTGCGGCGGCGAATAGCTTCATGGAGGCGCTGGCGCTAGATCCCGCTCATCTCGCGGCGCGCTGTCAATTGGGTATCATCATGACGGAATGGTCGAATTATGGCGCGGCGCTGAATCACTTCGAGCGGATATTGGCGGAGGAGCCGGACAATAGTTGCGCGCGCCGTTACCGCGAGAGGGCTGTGCTTGATATGCTGGCGATGTACATTCCGCTGACCGTGGACGACTTCTTCTTCCAGGCGCGGACGCTGGCTGATATCGAGGCTTGGGAGCCGGCGGCGGATGCCTTCCGGCGCGGGCTGGCGCTTGATCCGACGCGCGTCGACATGCGCTGCAAGCTGGGCATGATCTACGCGCAACTGGGCGATGAACGCGCCGCGCTGCGGGAATTTGACCGTCTCCTGGCGCAAGATGTGGTTGACCCCTGCGCCTGGTCCAATCGTGACGCCTTGATGCGGCGATTGCGCGACCAAAGGTAATCGTTGGCGCCGGAGCGGGCTGTTATACATCGGCAAGGAAACCGTTACCTGCTGTTTAAGTTTGCCGCCTACGCTGGCATTTAACCGTATAGTTTGAGAGCATCCCGAGGTTGCTCTCTTTTATTGTCTCGAGGAGGACTGGCATGACCAGGAAAATTGCTGTCTTGCTGCTTCTGCTGCTGGCGCTGGGCGGTATGGCGCAGGCGCAGCGAACGCCGCAAGAATTATATGAGGGCCAGTTTCAGGCGCCGGAGTTTCCGGCCGGGCTCGATTGGATCAATGTGGAGAACCCGCTGACGATGAGCGGCCTGGCGGGCAAAATCATCATCCTGGATTTCTGGACCTATGGCTGCGTCAACTGCCTGCACGTCATCCCGGTGCTGGAACAGGTGGAGCGGAAGTTCGCCGACGAAGTGGTTGTCATCGGCGTCCACTCGGCCAAGTTCCAGAACGAAGGCCAGACGGAAAATCTGCGCCAGATCGTGGGGCGCTACGGGATACACCACCCGGTTGTCAATGACCACGAGTTTACGATCTGGCGTTCTTTTGGCGCCAATGCCTGGCCCACGGTGGTCATCATCGACCCGCGCGGCTATGGCGTCATCCGGCAATCGGGCGAGATTCCCTTTGAAGCTTTCGACAGCTATCTCACCGGCATGATCGAATACTACGATGGCTTGGACGAAAACATCATCAACCGAACGCCGCTTGAGCTGGCGCTGGAAGGCGCGGGCGATCCCGGCACGCCGCTGCTCTACCCGGGCAAGGTGCTGGCGGATGAAGCGGGCAACCGGCTATTCATCGCCGATAGCAGCCACAATCGCATCATCGTCGTCGACCTGGCTGACAATGAAGTTGTCGATATCATCGGCTCGGCGGCGCGGGGCTTCACCGACGGCGCTTTGACCGACGCCGCCTTTGATAAGCCACAGGGCCTGGCGCTGGATGGCGATCTGCTTTACATCGCCGATGTCAACAACCATGCCATACGCGCGGCTGACCTGGCGGCGCGAGAAGTGATCACCGTGGCGGGCAACGGCATCATGGGGCGCAGCCGTATAGAGTTCGGGAGGAGCGTGGCTAACCCGCTGGGCGTCTCGCTGCGCAGCCCCTGGGATCTGGAATTTGATGATGCCGGGCGCCTGCATATCGCCATGGCCGGCACGCATCAACTCTACATCTACGAGCCGGATAGCAACCTGCTGTATCCCTCGGTCGGCAACGGGCGCGAAGCCAACCTGAACGACGTGGGCTTGGCCAATGCCGAATTGGCGCAGCCCAGCGGATTGTATTACGCGGGCGCCGGCAAGCTGTACTTCGCCGATAGCGAATCAAGCACGATCCGCCTGGCCGATTTCGAGAACGACCTGGTCACGGTCGTCTCCGGCACTACCGCCAACAACCTCTTCGACTTCGGCGATATCGATGGCGAATTGGGCGAGAACCGCTTGCAGCATGCCCTCGGCGTCGAAGGCGGTCCTGATGGCGAGCTCTTCATCGCGGATACCTACAACAGCCGCATCAAGGTGATACCGGCTGGCGAGACTGGAACGCGGACCTTGTACGGATTGGGCGGCGCCGGCGGCTACGCGGATGGCGCGGCGCAACTTGCCGAATTCGATGAACCCGGCGGCTTGAGCTACGCGGGCGGCATCCTGTACATCGCCGATACCAACAATCATGTCGTCCGCGCGATTGACCTGGAGGCGGGGCTCGTCGATACCTTCGAGTTCAGCAATCCGGCAGCGCTGGTCATTGATGCTGATGAACTGACCCTCTTGGGCGGCAACACGGCGGATGACAATACAGTCGAGCTGGACTTGCAACTGTTGGCGCCCGGCGAGGGCGCGCTCGATTTGCAGTTGATCCTGCCGGCCGAGTACAAGATTAATCCGCTGATCGACAGCCTGCTGGAGCTAAGCTCGGACCAAGGTCTCTATGAGCAGTTTGTCGTCAGCGAGACCAATCTCGACCTGTCGGTTGACTTCGGCGCTGGCGAAGGTGAACTGAAGGCCGACTTGACGCTGTATTACTGCCGCGAAGGCGAGGAAGCCCTCTGCTTCATCGAGACGGTAAACTGGATCATTCCCTATGACGCGAGCGGTTCCAGCGACCACCGGGCGGTAACGCTGTACCGGGAAGTGGTCGCGCCGGATTTGTAGCCCCGGCCACACTGTGTGCTCCGCTGGATCGGGTACAAGCGGGCGACTCACAGAGTCGCCCCTATATTTTCTCGTCGGTTGCGCCTTTTATTGCGCGCCGATGACGATGCTGCCTTCGCTGACGACGCCGCCGCGGACGTAGCTTGTGCTGACCACGCTGCCCGCGGCCAATTGCGCCAGTTGGATCTGCAAGTCATCAACATCTTCCGTCGCCACGCCGTTGAGCGCGGTCAAGATATCGCCGACTAGCATGCCAGCCGCCGCGGCCGGGCTTTTGGCTTCCACCGATACGAGCAGCAAGCCGAAATCTTGATCCAGGCTATCGGCGATGCTATCGGGCAGTTGAGCCGGTTGCACGCCGATGCCGAGGTAGCCGCTGCGGACTTCGCCATGCTCGAGCAGAATCGTCACGGATTTAGACACGGCCGCTATTGGTATAGCCAGGCCGAAGCCACCTCCGAAACCGGAAGTAGTCATGCCATGGACCTTTCCATCGGCGCCGACGAGGGGGCCGCCGGAAAAACCGGGGTACATGGTGAGGTCGCTTTGGATGGCGCCGCCGGCCAGGACCAGGCCGGGGCCGCCGATATCGCGCATGGTTTGTCTTTGCCATCTTGCTCTTCTTCCTTTATGTCGTCTTGCCATTCCACGCTTGTGCCTGGCCGCTCGCAGCCGTCTGCGCCTCCGGCGGGAATCAGCCGGGCTGACCAAGCCGCTTACGATGCCCATACTCGCTTTGACATGTTGACGCGGCCGCCCCAGCGCCAGCGCCAGATTACCGACCCGCAGTCCATCGGCGGCGGCAAAGCTGGCCGGCTGCAAGTCGGCGTCGACGCGCAGCAGAGCCAGGTCATTAAGCGGGTCGCGACCGACGAGCTCGGCCCCGATGCGCTCGCCCGCCGCTGTGCCGATGCTGATATCATCTTCCGTTTCCACCACATGATGCGCGGTGACGATCAAGTTCTCGGCCCAGGCGACGCCGGTCGCCGGTATGCGCCGGCGCGCATCCACCCGCAGGACGCTTTCGGCGGCGCCTTCCACCAAGTCCCCCATCTCGTCCGAAATTTGTTGCAGGGTTGCTGTCACATTTATCTCCTTTTTGCGCTTCAGCTTGATAACATTCTGCCTGGAGCGCCGCCATTATCACATCAGACTTTCGGGCAGTCGTCACCTAACCATTTGGGCAGGTCAGGGTGAATCGGAGTGTGACGCCCTCGGCTAGCCTCTGCTACAATGCAGAGGTTTGTTTGAGTTGGAGTCGCGCTTTTGTCAGTCCTTCAATTAACCGCGCTTCTCGCGCTGGGCGCGATCTGGGGCGCGTCCTACATTTTCATCCGCATCGCCGTCGAGCCGCTGGGACCGCTTTTCCTCATGTTTATCCGCGTGGCGCTGTCCGGGCTGATTCTGCTGACCTATGCCCGCCTGCGCCGGCAGAAGCTGAATATACGCGGACATTGGCGCCGCTTTATCGTGCTGGGCTTCCTGGGCTCGGCCTTGCCCTTCAGCTTGATCGCCTGGGCCGAGTTGACGGTGACGGCGTCGATGGCGGCCATTCTGATGTCGACCACGCCACTCTTCACCACTTTCGTCGCCGCTGCCGGCTTGGGGGAACGCCTGACCTTATACAAACTGATCGGCGCCGTCCTCGGCATCATCGGCGTGACGGTGACGGTCGGCGGCAGCAATATGGCGCTGACAGTCGAGGGGCTCGCCGCAATCCTGGCTTTGCTGGCGGCGACGCTGAGTTACGCGCTCGGCGGCGTCTACGCCAAGCGCTACTTCACGGGCCTGAACAACCTGTCCATGTCCAGCGGGCAAATGATCGCCGCGGCATTCCTTTTGGCGCCGGTCTCCCTGGCGGACTTGCCGCCGCATGCGCCCTCGCTTGAAGTCCTGCTGGCGACGCTGGCCCTCGTCGTCCTGTGCACCGCCTTCGCCTATCAACTCTATTATTATCTCATCATCAGCGCCGGCCCGATCAACGCGCTGACGGTGACGCTGCTGGTGCCCATATTCGGCGTGATTTTTGGCGCGCTCATGCTGGGGGAAAGCATCAGCCCGGGTATTATCGTCGGCCTGGTCATCGTCTTATTGAGCGTTGGGCTGGTGACCGGGATGATCTCGCCGCGGCGGCGGTATTACAAAGCAAATCCCTCCGAGGCCGCTTGATCCGGATTGTCGAATTGAGAGCGGAGGAGGGATTGTTGCTTCGCGGCCGGCCGTCTATAGCCGGCGCCGGGCTTACATATTCAGGGCGTCGTAGCCGGGTCCTTGCGTGAAGAAATCGTAGTTCGGCGCGATATCCGGCGTCAGGTCGACGATATCACCTTCTTCGTGCTCGATGATCACCTTGGTGTCAAAGGGCACGCGCTCCTGGCCCTCCATCATCTCGTATTCGGATGAGACCTCTTCTTCAATGAAGATGGCTTCAAAGGGGCATTCGGGGATGCAAGCGCCGCAATCAATACAGGTATCGGGATCGATGAAATACCAGGGCCACTCGTTTTCCGGCTTGCCGGCGATAATACATTCCACCGGGCAGACCTCCACGCAGGCGCCGTCCCGCAAGCACAGGCTGGTGATGATGTGCGTCATTTGCTGACTCCTTGCCGTTTCGCCTCGCTCTTATGACGCTGTCGCTAGCGAAACCTTACTTGTCTGCTTATAAGTACGCTATGGTAGCCTAATTTGCTGTCTGTGGCTACTGCTGATGTCCGATATTAGCTGGCAAATCCGGCTCTGTTAAGTCGCGATATTGCCCTTTTGAGCCTGACGCAAAAGCGCCGCCCGAGGCAGGCTTGAGGCAGGTTCGTCCTCTGTTATAATCAGAGACTACGGCTCCAGTAGCTCAGGGGATAGAGCATTGGTTTCCTAAACCAAGTGTCGCAGGTTCGAATCCTGCCTGGAGCGCTGATGCGGCTCGCGCTGCATAAGAAGGAAGCGATTTGGTTTCGCGTCCAAATCGGTTATCATTTGCGAATGGAGGACATAAGCCATGACTCCGAAGAACAGGTCTAAACCGAGCCTCGCATTGACCGATGACGCGCGCGATGCGGATTCAGGCGCTCACGATATTCCGACCAAAGAAGAAATCCTCGCGGATATCAGCGAAGGATACCGCTTTGTCATGTCCGGCGGCGAAGGCCAGCCAATTGATGAAATGCACCGCGAAATCGCCGAAGAATTGGCTCGTGAAGAATTAGAAGAAAATGCGGGTATCCGTCTATAGTCTTCAGCGTTACAAGCGACAGCTTAAGCGACTTGAAAAGAAATACAGGACTGCCTTGGAGCAGTCCGTTTTGCTTACCGAGGAGATCTCGCTTGGTCAAACTCCCGGCGATGCGATTCCGGGATACGATGGCGTCGTATTCAAAGCCAGAAGAAATAACAGGACAGTGCCGGGCGGTGCCAGAAAGGGATACCGCTTCGTATATTGCATTCATCCGTCCGACCAGGCAACTATGCTTTCCGTTTATGCAAAGACGGAACAAGAAAATATCAGCGACGGCGAGATCGCGGAGCTTTTGCAAGAAGCGGACAGGCTGCTTTCCAAAGATTAAGCAGATTGCGTTCCCGCGTGAAATGCGCTTTCAAATCCCAAGCTAAAACAGAATGTCTATAGCTTGATTTCCTGCGACTGCGACTCGATGAGATTCAGCGCCCCGCCCGCGAAATCCTCAAGCGGCATCGCCCCCAAATCCTCATCTCCCCGCAAGCGGACGCTGACTGTCCGGTTTTCAATATCGCGGTCGCCGACGATCAGCAGCCAGGGGATATTCATCCGCCGATGCTGCCGGATCTTCGAGCGCATGTTGCGGTCTTGCAAGTCGGCTTTGACGCGCATGCCCCGCGCTTTGAGCAGCGCCTCCACTTCGCTGGCATAGGCGTTGTGGCTTTCGCGGATGGGAATGATGATGGCCTGCGTCGGCGCCAGCCAGGGCGGGAAGGCGCCGGCGAAATGCTCGATGAGGATGCCGATGAAGCGCTCCAGACTGCCGAAGGGCGCGCGATGGATCATGACCGGGCGCAGCCGTTCGTTGTCGTGGTTGACATATT
>JAJEBE010000001.1 GCA_022822545.1 Anaerolineae bacterium | reverse complement strand
GGCGTTCTTGCAGAGCTTCGGTCATCGCATACGCTTTCGGGTTGAAGGGTAGAGGTCAACATCGTAGCAAACAGGCTCGCATGGGTGTAGGGCTTTATTGGTATTTCGTTCCGCCAGCGCGCTTTTCTACCCCGGCCTCGGCAAGCCAGGAAGGCGTCGGCATTTTCTGCGCCTTATCAAGGTCATTCCGCATATAAGCAAAGTAGCAAAGAAAGACCCCAAAAGACCCAATACGGATAAACACAGGACCCAAAATGGATAAAAAAGTTGAGGTAAATAATGGCAAAATTACCGTTATATATTGATACAGTATGGATACAGCGGCATTTATCGGTCCGAAATATGGATTTTGCGCGCTGAAAGTTGTATTTTGGCTTATGCGTGGCATGTTTTGGATTAGATGCTGCGTTGGCGGTCTGGCGTTCATGACAGTCAGTATAGCACAAACAAGCATGGCATAGGCGACCAAATGTTCGCATATTGAAGCGAGTTTGGAAAGCGGGCTTGGCACGGGATTTCAAGCCTTACAGAAGGCAAAGCCGCGTTTGTGAGCCTAGCGCCCGGACCTGGCTTGCGGCACGGCGAAGATCATCCGACCGGTCGGGCGGTTGATGAGCTTGGTGACTTCCACGCCGACGGTGCGATTCATGTAGCGCTGGCCCGATTCCACCACCACCATGGTGCCGTCGTCCAGGTAGCCGACGCCCTGATTGGGATCGCGACCTTCCTGGATGATGCGGATTTCGAAGGTCTCGCCCGGGATATACACCGAGCGCACCGCGTTGGCGAGGGCGTTGATATTGAGCACATCCACGCCCTGCGCATCGGCGACTTGATTGAGATTGAAGTCGTTGGTCACCAGCGATGCGTTCAACTGTATTGATAGCGCCACCAGCTTGGCGTCGACCTCGCCGAAGTCTTCCGGATCATCATCGACGATTTTGACCGGCAGATCGTTATTGCGCTGCAGCTCATTGAGCTTCGCCAAGCCGCGCCGTCCGCGATTGCGTCGCAGGGGATCGGATGAATCGGCGACGCGGTGCAACTCGCTCAGCACAAAGCGCGGGATGACGAGGGTCCCGCCAATGAAGCCGGTCTCGGCGATTTCCACAACCCGGCCGTCAATCAAGACACTGGTATCCAAAAGGAGTTGCCGGGTGGAGAAGGGCTGGAAGCGCCGCTGCCGTCCCAAGAGCTTTTCGCTGACCCAATCGACGATCTCGCCCGAGCGGATGTTGAACAGGTGCATGCCCAGGTAGCCGCAGACCAAGGACACGATCGCCGGCAAAACGCGGCCGACCGGATCGCCCAGGAGCGAAAGCGGGAAGGCCAGCATCAGCGCAACCGTCAAGCCGAGCAAGCCGCCAAAAATCGCCAGGATCAGCCGCGGCACTGTCATTTCGTTGGCGGCGCGACGCCAGGCGCGCAAGGGCAGAATTGTGATCCAGGGCGTCGCGATCAAACCGACCAGGGCGCCAAGGCCAAAAAATATCAAGGACACTTCGTCCGCGCTGAACTCGGTGAGATGCGCCAACGAAGCGCCAAGACGGGCGCCGATGAAGGAAAACACGATCAAGCCAGCTATGCGGCCTAAGAGCATCGAGTTCATGGACTCCTCTCCTCTCGTGCTTAGCCTGATCTGTATCCCTTTCGTATCGACAGTCAGAAAGCGATATGCCTGAGTGCAGAAAAGGTTAAACAACAATTTTCTAGTTTTACACCGGACAAGGCTGCCGTCCTCGCCGCCGGCGGCAGGCAACTTAGGCGCAGAGACAGATAGGACCGGGGACAGCGGCCCGCCTATGTATCATTATATGCGCTGAAACTGGCGTATACAAAGGATTCCACCGGCAATTGCGGGGTAAAGCAGCGTCAAATTCGCGCCCAAGGAGTCGCGGCGGCAACATTAATCTATCAATAACACAAGAGTAATAGTAGATGTAATAAAATCTGGCTGGCAATCCGCCTTAGACGAGCGCGGGCCGCGGTGTCGCGTCCGCCGGCAAGTTGCGGATCACGGGCTTTCGTTGCGCCGCAAGGGCGCGTGATGTTCCGGCTGCGAATAAGGCAGCGCCAGCGCAAATTGCTCGTCTTCAGCGGCTCGGCGCCAGGTCATCCGGGCGAAGCGCAAGCGGCGCGAATAGCTGCCTAGGAGATAGCCCTGCACCGGAACGAAAAGGAAAAGCCCCAGAAGCAGAACCGGCGTCAATAGCAGGAGCAGGATGCTCGCCGCCAGCGAGGCGATCAGCCAGCGGATAGCGAGCCCGCCATTCATCTGCAAGGTCCGCAGCATAGAATTGAATTGATAGAAGTATTCCGATTCCCAGGTCTCGGCGTAGCGGGCCAGGGCGATGGCAAACAGGGACCAGGCGAAGACCAGGTACAGCAAGAATAGCGGGGTGAGACTGGTCACGATTCCGACGAAAGTTATACCGCCGAAAAGACTGACGGCGATGACACCGCGGAAGGCAAATAGAAAAGCCAGGGCCAGCAGAAGGGGCAAATGGTAAACCACAAGCGCGACCAAGACCGGAAAGCCCTTGCTGATGTCTTCGCCGATATGATCCCATTCCGGCAGCGGACGCGGATAATCGTTACTGACGTTATGAATGATCTCGACCAGATAGCCCAGAAGCGCGCAAAGGCAGATCAAACCCAATACCGGCACCGGAGCAAGAAGCACGAAAACCGCAGCCTCGCCCAGTTTGATCAGAATGCGACGATCTGTGAACATATAGGTGAACGCGTGTATATTATTCATGACATTGTTATGAGATTTTATATTCGCTTAAACTGAGCTTAACTTACTTAAAAATTTTGTCAAGCGCTCACCCAAAATTTTCCTGAGACTTCCTTGAGAGACCTGTGACTTGGCCACCAGATTGGACTATACCGTAGACGACGTCTGCATTACAGTTTGCCGATTGGCGCTATTGGTCATGAGTCGGCGGACATGGTTTATCAACTGCTCTCCCGGATATTCCCGACACGACGGGGCAAGTTCACGCCAAAGCGGATTGCGCTGATCAGGCCTTGCTGCATCGGCGATGTGGTGATGGCGACGGCGGCGCTGACGGCGCTGCGCGAAGCTTATCCGGAGGCGCATATCAGTTGGGTGGCGGGACCCTGGTCGGCGCGGGCGATTGCGCATCACCCCGCTATCAATGCCATCTTGCTCACGGACGCCGACATGCCGCTTGGGTCGCCGTTAGCGTTCTGGCATTTCACGAGGCAATTGCAGGCCGGCAGCTTTGACTGCGCCATTTCGCTGGCGCGCTCGCCCTTGATGAGCCTCGCTACATGGCTGGCTGGCATTCCGTTTCGCGCTGGCCTGGATAGCGGCGGACGCGGCTTTGGCTACAACCTGAGGGTGGACATCGACCCTGATGCGCCTGACCATGAAAGCGAGATCTACCTCAAGGTGGTCAGCGCGATCGCCGGGCGCGAGTTTCATGCCTATGCCAATCTGCCGGTGGCGAAAGCGTCGATGGCGGCGGCTCGCGCGTATTTTGCAAAGGAAAACATCGACTCACCCTTCATCGTCGCCCATCCCGGCGGGGGCGTCAACCCGGGCATGCGCTTTGAGAGCAAGCGCTTTCCGCCGCTGTGTTTTGCCGAGCTGCTGAACCGCGTGGCGGAAGCGAAGGGCGCCAGCGTGATTTTGCTTGGCGGACCGGACGATGAGGATCTGGTTGCGGAGGTCGCCGGACATTTGACGGCGCCGTGGCACAGTTCGGCGGGCAAGCTGACATTCGTGGAGATCGGGGCGCTGGCGGCTGAGGCGCTGGTTTACATCGGCAACGACAGCGGCTTGACGCATCTGGCGGCGGCCAGCGGCGCGAAGACGGTCATGCTGATGGGACCGACCGATCCGCGGCGATACAGGCCTTACACGAGGGACAGCATGGTCGTCTGGATTCCCTCCGAAGTCGGCAGCCGTGGCGTGGCTGAAGGCCCGGCCGAGTGGAGGGGCCGGGAAGACATCGGGATTCAAGTCGCCGTGGCGGCGAAAGAAATCCTCGAATTCCTCGAGAAATGACATTGGCCGGGCGCCCGGTCCCTGTCCCGCCGCTGGCGAGTCTGTGCTACCATTGGGCGGATTCAGCCAAGGAATGAGCGGGAACTGATAAAATGAGCTACGAGAATATTCTTGTCGACCAGCCGGCCGCGGGCGTCGGGCGCGTGCGGCTCAACCGGCCCAAGGCGCTCAACGCCTTGAATTCGCCCTTGATGGACGAAGTGATGCAAGCCATGTCCGCTTTCAACGACGATGAGACCATCGGCGCGATG